>CBDUXN010000014.1:0-36397 GCA_965371185.1 uncultured Thermoplasmata archaeon | reverse complement strand
CTCTGAGCTAACAGAATTCGGAGGCCTTAAGGTAAATGGCAAAACCATAGATTTTGACCTGGACGATGACGAAGTGTATCTAAACGAAAGAGCTGCAAGTGATCTGGATGTTAAGGCAGGTTATTACATCCAAATATACAATGCAACTTCCAATGTAACCGGCCCTCAGCAGTTCATAGTGAAGGAGATCGTTGATTCGGATGGATACGCAAACTGGAATATAAGAAGCAATATCATCGTGAATCTGGAGGTGGC
Source organism: uncultured Thermoplasmata archaeon (assembly GCA_965371185.1). GTDB lineage: Archaea > Thermoplasmatota > Thermoplasmata. Next base: position 36,142 of record CBDUXN010000014.1, on the reverse strand, counting down.
ATGGCGGCTCTTCGATGTTGACAATGTGGTGAACACCATAAAGATCACCAACGAGGGCGACAAGATAACAGGGGCGCGGTATTCGGATGAAGTTGAAGAGGCCTTACAACCGATACTAGAGGACTATCCGAATTTGGAAACCATGGGCAATAAACAGAAGTTAATCGACAGCACAAGAGAGCAGGTCAAACAATTCACGGATCTATTTTTGGTTTTCAGCACTTTTACAATTATCGCGGGTGTGATTCTCATAATCAACATCTTCGTGATGCTTGCCGAAGAGAGGAAAAGGGAGATGGGAATAAGCAGGGCCATCGGTATGAAGAGAAGGCACCTGAAGCGGATGTTCCTCTTTGAAGGTGGTGTCTATGCGGTGATAGCAGGCCTCGTTGGTGTTTTGTTTGGCCTGGTAATTGCCTACCTCGCCCTGTGGGCGATCAGGGATATCGAATTTGGCCCACAGGGATATCTACTGCAATATTACACCTTTACAATTCCCAGTTTAACCGTTAGTTTCATTGCCGGTTTTTTGATCACAATAGCCACCATATTTCTCGTAACAGGCAGGATATCAAGACTCAACATCGTTAGGGCCATAAGAAAGATACCTGAGCCATTGGTTCCGAGAAAGGATACAAGAATGACCATTATCGGGATCGTGCTGTTGATCCTCAGCATACTTTTGTTGATGATGGGGGTGCGGCTTAAAGAAATGGCACCTACATGGGCAGGTCTTTCACTCATCATATACAGCGTGGGTATATTATCACGGAGGTATATCGGTGATAGAGCGGCATTTTCCATCTCTTCAATTCTGGTGCTTATTCAATGGATGCAGCCCTTCGAAATCTTACAGGATTATTCGAGCGGGATGGAGATGTTCATTGTTTCCGGTCTCTTCGTCGTGAGTAGCAGTGTAGCTTTGATCATGTTCAACTCCGACACCATACTCAATTCGCTGATATCCCTTGGGAGCAGGAAAAAAGCAAGCCAGGCTGTTTTTAAAATAGCGGTGAGTTACCCCCTGAAGAACAAGTTCAGAACGGGTATGACCATCATGATCTTCGGCCTCATTATCTTCACCATAGTTGTTCTTTCCATGATCGTCAATATCTTCAATGTCAACATCGACAAGACCATCGAAGAACAGAGTGGTGGATTCGACATTGTGGCCTATTCCAGCGGGAACATACCAATCGATGACATCAGGGGGGAGATCGATGCCAACCAAAACCTGTCGCTAGCCGATTTTGAGGCTGTCTACTCCCTGAGCAGTGGATATGCGAAGATCAGTAATGAGGATGAGAACTCCACGGATGTGATATTTTATACAGTAATCGGATGCGGTGAGGGTTTCATAGAGAACAACGGCTACACATTTAGTGAATATTCTGAAGAGTTCCATAACGATAGAGAGGTCTGGGAAGCCCTCCTTACCCACCCTGATCATATAGTCATCGACGGGAGTGTCCTGCCCCAGGAGTACGGTCCGAGTTTTGGCCTTATCACAGTCAATGCAGGGGATACCATAGCACTGGAGAATGACACAGGGAGAGTGGAATTCCAGGTCATCGGTATCTTGAAGGAGACTTTTATACATGGAATCTTTATGCACGATCATACCGCCGAGGAGGTATTCGACATATCGGACCCCTCTATTTTCATGTTCAAATTGAAGGATGCCTCGAAAGACACTGCCATCGCCAGGGACCTGGAGAGAGAGTTTTTCCGGTACGGTTTGCAGCCCATCGTTATCAGCGACATGGTGCAAGAGTTCACGAAGTTCATGAACCAGTTCTTTAACTTATTTACAGCCTTTCTCGGTGCAGGCCTGATCATCGGGGTTTCCGCACTTGGTATTATCACCCTGAGATCGGTTCACGAGCGCAGACTTGAAATCGGGGTGATGAGGGCGATAGGTTTCAAGAGGAAAATGGTTACGAAATCCTTCCTGTTCGAGGCGACGCTCATCGCGTTGTGGGGGATGATCATCGGCACCATACATGGAATCTATGTGGGCTGGTACATATGGCGTCAAGGATTTCAGGAACAGGATTTCATTTTTACGATAGCCTGGATGAGGATCGGCATCGTGCTCTTGATAACGCTTGTATTCACTTTGATCTGCGTTCTTCCGCCCTCGCACCAGGCGAGTAAGGTGCAGCCTGCTGAGGCGCTGAGGTTCGAGTAACCGACATATTTTAATCACCGCACATGCATTATGCATCAGGCAGCTTTAAGTGCTTAGCTTTGCCTACGATAAGGTGGGGAGTGTTTTGGCAGAAACCACGCCAATGATGCAGCAGTACAGCAGGATCAAGAACGACTACAAGGACAGCATACTCTTCTTCCGAATGGGAGATTTCTACGAGACCTTCTACGAGGATGCAAAGCTAATTTCGAAAGAGCTGGAGATCGCTCTGACATCCCGCAGTAAAGGAGCCAAGGGGAAGATACCTCTGGCTGGAATTCCGTATCATGCCCTGGAGCCCTATTTAGGGAAATTGATAAAGAAAGGATATAAGGTGGCAATCTGCGATCAGGTTGAGGACCCAAAGGCTGCTATAGGAATAGTGAAGAGGGAAGTTGTCAGGCTCGTGACTCCGGGTACCGTGCTGGAAAGCGGCATACTCGACGAGCACAGCAACAATTTTCTGATGTCCGTAACCGAGGATGAAAAAGGCATAGGGGTCGCATTCGTGGATATTTCCACAGGTGAGTTCTCCACAATACAGTTGGAAGGGAATGATTTAAACGCCAAGCTCAAGAACGAGATCATGCGCTTTAAGCCAGTTGAGTGCATCTTGCCAGAGAGCTTTTACAAAGCGGGCTCTCTGCTAAAACTGATAAAAGACGTTGACAAGAGCATTCTCGTTACAGAATATGGTGATGAACATTTCGATTACCACAGGGCCTACCAAACCCTGACATCGCATTTTAAAACCCTTAACTTAGAGGGAATGGGCTGTGAATCCCTTCCACTATCGGTTCAAGCCTCAGGGGCAGCATTGAGCTATCTGCAGGAGACACAGAAGGCGAGCTTAGGCCACATTGATGGTCTAAACACTTACTTCACAGCGGATTACATGATATTGGATTCTACAACACTTCGCAACCTCGAGATCATGCGGAACGTGAGGGACGGCACAACCAGGGGAACCATGCTGGAGATATTGGACAGAACCTCAACACCCATGGGAAGCAGGATGATGCGCAGATGGCTACAGCAGCCATTACTCAAGGTCAACTTGATCACCATGCGCCAGAACGCGGTGGAGGAACTTTTTAAGGACACCTTCCTTCGTAAGGATCTAATTGAGTTCCTAGGAAATGTTAAGGATATCGAGAGGTTGACCAGCAGGATCGTTTACGGCAGCGCAAATGCAAGGGATTTGATCGCCTTGAAGGAATCGCTGAAATTCATCCCCCAAATCAAAAACGCCCTTGGACAAGATGAGTTAAAATCCCTGATGCTCAGAAAAATAAGTGGAGACATGGAGGAGCTAAGGGATGTTGTTGAATTAATACAAAAAGCCATCATCGAAGAGCCGCCGTTGACGGTTAGGGAAGGCGGGCTGATAAGAGATGGTTTTAACGAGAAGCTCGACGAGCTCAGGGAGATCGCCAGGGGCGGGAAGACATGGATCTCCAAACTGGAGAAGCAGGAGAGGAGGAGAACCGGCATAAAATCGCTTAAGGTCGGTTACAACAAGGTGTTCGGCTACTACATCGTTGTAACAAAGGCCAACCTATCCCAGGTACCGGACGATTATATCAGAAAACAAACCTTGGCGAATTCCGAGAGGTTCATAACTCCCGAGCTGAAGGAAAAAGAATCGCTGATCCTGACCGCTGAAGAGAAGATGAACGCATTGGAATACGAGCTTTTTTCCGAGGTCAGGGAAAACGTTGCGGAGCGATCCCCTGAGATCAGGGCGACGGCAAAGGCCATATCAGAATTGGACTGCCTGGCGGCGCTTTCCGAGGCAGCCGTCAACAATAACTACATGAAGCCAGAGGTCAACGAAGGCGGCGAGATAATCATCGAGGAGGGCAGGCATCCAGTTATCGAGCAGGCTTTGCAATCCGCTTTCATACCCAACGGCACAAATCTAGATTGCACGAGCAACAGGTTGATCATACTCACTGGCCCGAACATGGCAGGCAAGTCCACCTACATGCGGCAGGTGGCATTGATAATGATAATGGCTCAGATGGGCAGCTTCGTTCCCGCCAAATCAGCCTCCATTGGACTGGTGGACAGGATATTCACCAGGGTTGGAGCCTTCGACGATCTGACTCGAGGTCAAAGTACCTTCATGGTGGAGATGACGGAGTTGGCGAACATACTCAACACCGCAACCCAGAAAAGCCTGATAATACTGGACGAGATCGGAAGGGGGACGAGCACTTTCGATGGCTTGAGCATTGCATGGGCTGTTGCGGAATACATACACAACAAGAACAAGATCGGGGCAAAGACCTTGTTTGCCACACACTACCACAATCTCACCGAGCTGGCTGAAATCTATGATGGTGTTGTGAACTACAACATAGCGATCAAGGAGGACAAGGACGGCATTATATTCCTGAGAAAGGTGATGCCCGGAGGAACGAACAAGAGCTACGGCATCGAAGTCGCTAAGCTGGCTGGCCTTCCTTCGGATGTCATAACCAGGGCCAATGATGTTCTCAGGACAATCGAAGAGGAGAACATCGTGCGGGTCAATGATGAAACCGCTGGCAAGGGGAAGGAAAGCTCTGAGGATATTTTTCCCAAAAAGAGAAAACTAACACAGCTCGTGCTCTTTGAGCAAAACCCAACACCGCACCCTTTTGTAGAGGAGATTAAAAAGATCGATTTGAACGAGATGACACCTTTGGAGGCCTTGAACAAATTGAACGAAATGAAGAAGAAGGTTGAGGAGAAAGGAAAAAAGGAAGAGGAATGAATTGTGTGGAAATCGATGGCAAAATAATCGGTTTATTCAATCGATGTTAAGAAGGGTATTCACGACCCTTCTGATATCCTCTTGAACCTCCTCCAGACTCTTACTTCCATCCAATATCTGCACATTATCGTAATCCCTCATGCCCAGGAAAAGTTCCCTTACCTTGTTTTGATATTCCAGGGTTTCGAAGTAATTTAATTCGTCATTTCTATCGCCTGTTATCCTTGCCAGCCCTGTTTCAGGTACAGCATCCAAGATCACGACCAGATCAGGTCTTGGGGCGAACTTCTCGTTTTCCTGTCTGATTCTGTTCATGTCCAAGCCTAGGGCGCCTTGATAGGCCATGTTCGAGTAATAATACCTGTCTATGATCACGACTTTTCCTGTGGCCAACGCTGGACTTATATTGTTCTGGACATCCTCCATCCTGTCCTTTAAAAACCACAGGCACTCTTCCTTTGGTGTAATATTTCTTCCTTGTCTGGTGAGATCCCTGATCTTCATACCCCATTGGCCGCTGGTTGGCTCTCTCAGCTGCTCCACATCGTAGCCCTTTCCCTCCAAGTACTCGCTCAGTATCTTCGCCTGCGTGGTTTTGCCTACACCATCGATGCCTTCTATGGTGATCAATATCCCCCTCGTTAGGCTTGGCATGTTCTCCTACACCGAGTTTTTGTTATTTTAACATTGCCTAATAAATTAGTAGAACCTTGCCAACCTCCCGAAAATCTCGGCAATACTGGTCTAAAAAGGCCACTTCAGCCAAGCACGTTTAAATCTCTTTTTAAGAATGCGAGCTTGTCCTTTTCTAATGCATAAGGGTTCAGAGGAATGAGGAGTCTGGTATCGTTTATTGCTGCATGTTCATTAATGGCATGAACCAATTTGAGTACTTTCGGAAAATCATTGTGTACCATGAGGTACTCCAAGCCGTCAAATAATACCACGCCATCATTATTTCTCCCCATGAAGTCCTTGACATTTTGCGCAATCCCACCCAAATTCGTGGGGAGAATACTATCGCTGTCCCTGGCCCTGCTCAACCATAATACGGATACATCATCAAAAACATATTTTGTCTTAACTCTACCCGGAAACGTTCTCGTTATGCAAAAACCCTTATGTCCTTTGTCGATAAGGTTCGAAAAAAGTTTGTAACTTACAGCTGGATTCTCTTCCATAACCAGGTATCCTATCCCCCTCTCTAAATCCTCGGCCTTTATATTTATCCCACTTTCAGCAATGGCCTTTGCCCGCCGCCAAACCAAAAGAGCAGAAAGAACTATTATTATGGCAATTATCAGTCCCAGCAATAGGTAGTATGGTAGCAAATCTTGACTGATCGTTACCTCCATTTCTATTGTGTCGGATATTATATCCGAATACGGATTTTCACCGATGTCAGAATAATTTAAAACTGCATATGTGGAGATGGTTGCTCCTTCGCCCACATCCCTAACTTCTGTATCCATAAAAAACATGATGTTTCCAGGTCCGGGTTTCACTGTATCGAATTGCCAGGTTACCGAGTTACGCTCTGGATCTGAGGTTGGTTTTACCTCGCTGTTGTGATCTCTAAAGGTAAGGTTTTCATCCAGGAATAGGGTTATGGTGACATCCTTCGCATCACCTATTCCTATGTTCCTATAGAAAATATTGTAGGTAATCCTATCACCTGGTTCTGCAGTCTTTTTGTTTGTTTCGATGAACATTATCATGTTTGCTTCCGCAGTGGAATAATTTATGCTCATTCTGCCTACTTTCGGAGAAACGGTGGTGTCATCTGTGATGAGACTCGTTTTGAAACGAATTTTCCTTCCCAGGACGCTTACAGAGGACAGGTTTTTGTTAGGGGGAACTGGTTGCCAGTTTATCCCTGAATCCAAAGAATAATTGTATTCTATAACCTGTCCATTTGTTTGTTCAGAGGCGGAAAATTCAAGCCATTGCACAATAAAATCCGGAACGAAATCTTGAGTCTCGATCTCTCCATAGGACGAATATTTTCTATATGAAACAGATACCTCGTAAAGAGTGGGTGTAAAGGTCCAATCGGTTGACGTTAGAGTCGCCTTGAATTGAATGTATCGGGTATTCGGCCCCTCGATCAATGAACCGCTCTCATTTGTGAGCTGGGATGACCATGTGCTCCAAGACTCGTGGGTCGTATCATTGGAATTTCCCGTCCTTGTTTGGAGGACAATATTGGTGATGTCCTGAGGGCTCTGAGGGTTTTCACTCCATGATATATTATCCCATTCTGCCTCTGAGCCCGTATCAAAGACCATGGATGTAAAAGTACCGGTGGAATATCTGGTTGTTCCCCATGCTCTTATCGAGAAGATTAGAGCTTTGTATGTATAATTCAATTTGAGCTGATCATCAACCACATCTCCATCCATCAGATATGCTTGACCTGATCCATCGGCCCAAATATCGGCGGTCTCACCATACCAGCCTATATAATCGCCCGCTTTAACCCAAAAATAACAGTCGAAGATGTTTTCCTCCCCTGATTCCAAATTGACAAGGCTCGTTTCATTCATGAGCACGAATTTGTCTCCTTCCTCCCTGAAAATCTTCATTTTCCCCATGCCACTTGTGACGGGGTGGACCGACCATTTAGTCAATATTCCGTCAAATTCCACAGGATTATTTATGTCGACAACGGTTACATTTGTAGGTCTTTGTTCGTTGTTAATCGGGGGATTGCCCATCTGGATTGGCCTTGGTGCTAGCTCTACTTGCCCATCGCTATAGATTGTGCTTATGATCTCAATATCATCAATGTACCAGCCCCAATCAGATACCTGACCGTTAGTAGCAAAACGAAACATCATGAGAAATGTCGGGGACCCATCGTAACTACTGATATCGAACTCCACCTTCTGCCATCCGCTGCTATTCCCAGTAAAGCTGTACCTCCCATCTAAAGGATTTTCGCTGCTGTTTATTTTTTTCCTCACCCCTATTTCAGGAGCGGGCGATCTCCAGGAGACGCCGTTGTCGATAGAAAACTCCACGACCCCCCCATCCTTTTCCTCTTCAGTGATATAATAATGCCAAAAACTCAACCATGTATTTTCAGCTTGGCTTAACACGATGGGGGGTGACATAAGATATATATCATCTGGTTCACCATCATCATCGTCATCGTACTTCCCACAGAGTTTGATTCCAGTGACATTTGATCCTGAATGGGTGCCGATAAACGAACTTTCACCTGTGGGAGTACCGTGCTCCCATTGATCAGGTCCGCCTTCGATAATGCCATGCTCCCAGGCACCTTCTCCATCTTCGAAATCATCTGACCAAACAGGCTTTGTTTCCGACGTTTGAAATATGGTGACGTTATCTCCTGTACCCCTGTTAAAATCCTGTTTCTTTGTTTGATCCCATTTATAGGTGTTTAATTGTAAAATCACTTCGTTATCGTTTATCACAGTTTCGCTTGTAGTGTAATTCGCTTTATCCTCAAATGCCCATGTGGCCGTTGATTTTCCCTGGGTTTCAGAGGTTATCGTCGGCTCTGATAGCTCATCGGCATCAACGTTCCAAGCATATGGAAATAGAGAAGCACCGGCAAGTACAATAAAAATGGAAATCGCGGCGAGGTGTTTCATGGTTATCAATCGATCCTCAAATGCCTTTTCATAATAATAGCCTCTGCTAATCGAGAGGTTTTCTCCTCTCAGCAGGCTTGTGGACTTCATGTCCTTGGCCTTTATTAAGGAAATGCGGTTTGAAGCCATCCTAACCCCTTGTGGAGGCATCTTCACCAATCGATTAAACTCCGATTTTGCGTCCCATCGTCCTTTTTGGCGCCCGAATCCGTGTTTTAAACCAATTCGGAGTGTGATCCCATCACGTTTTAGGGCGTTGGTGGTATATAAGGATATAGGTTTTGGCCTGGATTCTTATGGATCGGCCCCCTTTTCAGACATATTAATCGATATCCTGGAAAGATAAAACTATTCATCGCAGAGATTATATACTCATAAAAATATTACGTCAGAAACAGGGGGGAGTTACATTATAATACGCTGGCATGGTCATGCATGTTTTGAAATCGGTGATGGGGTCACCATAGTTACTGATCCTCATGATGGAAAGTCAATAGGCATAAGACCGCCACATACGAAAGCGGATATCGTTTTAGTAAGCCATGATCATTTTGACCATAACTGCATCAGGATTGTGGAAGGACGCGGTACAAAGATATTTGATAGGAATGTTGAAACTGAACATGACAGAGTCAAAATCAAAGGTATCAAATCCTATCATGACGATTCTTCCGGCACAAGACGCGGCGAGAATGTGATGTTCAAATTCACCCTTGACAAGATAAATTTCTGTCATCTCGGTGATTTGGGGCATTTGCTGGATGATGAGATAATTGAACAACTGGGCGACATCGATATCCTTTTCGTACCTGTGGGAAACGTTTTTACGATAGGTCCAAAAGAGGCATGGAAGGTCATCAATGCCATCAAACCAAAAGCGGCCATACCCATGCATTACAGGGTTGGCGGGCTTTCGCTCTCCATAAAACCCATCGACCCTTTTCTCCAAGGTGCAGAGGATGAAAGCATAGTCAGAGTGGGGAACGAGATGGATTTTGAGAGAGAGGATTTGCCTGAGGAATTCGAGGTTTGGGTCTTTACATTGTAATAAAATCTAAAGTACCAGCGCCTCTTCGACCCTTCCCAGCTCTATTGGTGTGGTGCTGGAACCGACAACAGCACCCTTTGTGTTCGCGATCATGCATGCCCCCACAAGGGGAGTTCCGTAGTTTGCAGTCCCTATGGCTGCATCCACCTCAAAGTTATCCTTTAAAAGACCCAGTTCATCCTTGGAGGTATGGGGGTGGCATAACAGGCCGTTATTTGTCACGACTCCCGCGGCACCAACCGTTTTAACCCCGGCTATTTTCCCACCCAAGATCTCCACATCGAGGGTCTCTTCTATTTCCTTAACTGTTCCCTTTTTAAGATCAGGATGAACCATGGCGAACCGATCGTTGGCAAGTATGTTGTTTCCTGCCGCATTCAATACATCAGGTATGAAAAGTACATTGAACCGGTCTTTCAGGGCCTTCAGTTCCCGTCTCTCGGTGAAATTCGTCACGACCATCCCGTGAGAATTGGAGCACACGAGCACACCGATTATCGAGGAGTTGGCTATGGTTGTTTGGATGACCTCAACATCCAAACACTCCTCGATTTGAGATATCATTTTCTTGGAAAACTCTGGCGGTACAAGGGCGATTTCTTCGTTGGCGTGACAGTATACTCCTATGTATGGGTTGCCGTTGATATCCAGTTTCCTTAGCAAAAGAACCATACCTCATAACATTTTAAGAATCATTCTTCCAGTGTGGACACCTCTACCAAACCGTCCTCGAATTTTATGGCCTTTACTCGGATCCTTGATGGCGGTTTCTGCATTCCCCTTTTCCATATGAGTTCGTTTACACTGGAGTCCACCCAAACATCCTTCTCCGGAACCTTCATGTGCGAGCCAATAAAGGATCTTACCGTCCCCATGGCCACCCTAGCACGTTTGGTCCTTGGCAGGTTCTTGCATCTGGACAGCGGTATAGTGAATATATGCTCCTCCTCTTCGTCCTCTGGCATCCTTTTCACCAACGATTATCTTCTCAACTTCGAATTGCGCCAGTTGTGCCTCTTCGGATGTCGCGCGAACCTTCTGTTCGTGCGCATCATCACCCAAGTCGGCACCCTACGATTTCTTTTTGTGGCCTTTATCAGCCTTATCTTCTTACCTAGAGGTTTGTTTCTAGCCATTTGATGCCTCATCTCCTTTCGATCTTTATCTCCCTCTTTTTGGGCATGAGCCTGCTTAAAAGCTTACGCAGCTCACCGTCGTCTATTTGACCCACAACCCTACCTGCTCTTGCAAGGGCTATGAGCTGATCCTCGATTGCGGAGACCAATTCTGGACGGGCTGTCTTGAGCGTCCCCAACCTCTCTCTTGCCTTTGGTGTCAGAATCTGCCGCATTATCACCTGTTTTTCAGATTCCATAACGCGCCTCTGCTCCTCAAAGACTTCCTGCTGCTGGCGCTGCAATTGTAGTTCTTCCAGCTTCCTTCTTCTTATTGCCTCCAATTCCCCGTCTTCTTCCATTGCGACCACTTGTCATTTCAATATTTAGCGAGTTCCACGTTTTCCTTGGCCAGCTCCTTGAATACCTCATAAGAGATTTTGTCCAAAAGCGATCTTCCCCGGGGAGCGATTGTCCTGCCCTTGCCCTTTTCATTCAATACATAGTCAAGCTCTTCCAACTGTCTCAGCGCTTTTCTTATTATGGACCTGCCCCCTTTTCTCGCTTTGTATGGCTTTGAGCCTCTGTCAACCTTTCCGCCGAATTCTGAGCTTAAACGTGAGACGCCAATGGGCCCCATAATGTAAATCTTTCTTAACACCGCCGCAACCCGAAGGTACCACCAGTTTTCCTGGCTTGGAGCCTTTTCCTTGTGGACCCCTGTCTTCACATGATCCGACCATTCAGGAGGTTTTATCTTACCATCGTTCTTCAGGCTATCGGCGAGCTTGTTTATTAAAGGTTCCGCAGGAATATCGTAAACGTTCACCATCTTCATTCCTCTTCTGATTTTGGGCGTTAAATTAGGTATTTCGCCCATAAGCGCTTATTATATATGATTGTTTCTATGGGTTTATTCCCATAAAACAAGGGTTTAGCGACGATTTAGAATAGGGTACTATTCAGCAATCTCAATCACGGTGATGTCAAATATGAGCACTTCGTGGCCAAGATTGTGGTAGCTTCTGTTGTACCTCAATTCGATCTGTTCGTTCTCAACAGATATTACCTCAGCGTCATAGCCCTCATAAATTGCCTGCATACCTACCTGTGCATCATGTTCCACCAGAATCCTGCCCGCACCGCCATTGTCTGATCGGTTCTTGTAGACGACCTCCGAATCCCACCCATACGGACTTATGGTTTCGTGCAAATTGGGTTCGTTTATTATCCTGACCAAATCTTCAGTTTCATTCACATAATCGATGCTTATGTTCCATCCCCATAAATGATGCTTTGTAACAACACCCTCAATGGGAGCCTCGTCTGGGTAAAGCATATCGAACTCGCTCAGGGATATGTTCTCCAACATCGTAACCTCTTCCGTGACGTTCAATGTAGCGTTCACAATATCGCCGTAGGCTTTGGATGGCGGCAGGATAACTGTGCGGGATTGGCCGACCTTCATCCCGACAGTTCCCTCCCAGAATCCTTCAACTGTGTTTATGTAACTATCCGAGGTATCAGGGTCTTCGGGACCAACATGAACTTTCAAGGGCTCGTAAACCTTACCTGGGCTGAAATCGCTTGTTTTAGTTATGGCGATGTTCAGTCCAATATCCTGTATGGAAGTGTCGAAGATTTTGTAGTCTACCAGATATCCGAAATAGTCGACCTCCACCTTGTCTCCTTCCACAACCTTTTCCCCATCTTCTTTTATCACCTTCGTCGTAATTGTTAAGGAATTTTTTGAGCCGTCAAAATTTGATAGGGCCTCTATCTTTACCTTGTGATCACCTTCCTTGGAGTCTTTGGAGGCGTTGACCAATACGAAAATGCCCAGGAAGCCCCGTCTTGAAAGGTTGAACTCAGTTTGGTTAAGGGTTACCACCCACCCGGAGGGCTTACTTGCAATGCTGAGCGTTACGGTATCGTTCTCATCTCGATCGTTCTTTACGACAAATAGGTAAGTTGTGGAATTGCCCGCATATATCTTGTGCGATTCCCCCACAAACTCCAGCTTGATTGGTTTTTCTTTTGGCTTCTCCTCCTCACCGCCTAAGCAGCCTGAGATTGCGATATTGAGCAATAGTATCAATGCGAACAAACCTGCAATCCTGATCTTTTTCATGGTTCTGTCTCTCCACTGAATATTGGGCAAGAAATTGCGTATCGGGCTTCACCTTAAATATTTTTTGCATAAATCCTGACTACCATCCCCTCTCCTGGAGCCTCTGCTCCTTTGGGATTTCACTGATCTCGATGCCCTTCATGGCCTCGCCCAGGCCTTTGGAGATCTCGGCTACAACCTTTGGCTCGTCGAAGTGTGCAACAGCCTCAACGATCGCTTTGGCTCTCGACTCAGGTTCAGAGGATTTGAATATGGCCGACCCCACGAACACGCCGTCGTTTCCCAACTGCATCATCATGGCCGCGTCAGCAGGAGTGGCAATTCCTCCAGCTGCGAAGTTCACAACCGGAAGGCGTTGAATCTCCGCCACCTCCCTCACCAGCTCGAAGGGAGCCTCGATCTTTCTTGCTATGGAGGTCATCTCCTCGTGGTCCTTCCCCTTCAGCCCCCTGATCTCACCCATGATCAGTCTCTGATGCCGCACGGCTTCAACTACATTGCCTGTTCCGGCCTCGCCTTTAGTTCGAATCATCGCAGCGCCTTCCCAGATCCTTCTCAACGCCTCGCCTAGGTTCCTAGCGCCGCAAACGAAGGGCACGGTGAACTTGCTCTTATCCACATGGTAGAACGGGTCCGCGGGAGTGAGTACTTCGGACTCGTCGATCATGTCCACACCCAAGGACTCCAAGATCTGCGCCTCCACGAAATGGCCTATTCGTACCTTTGCCATAACAGGAATCGTGACGGTCTCCATGATCTCCTGGATTATCAATGGATCCGCCATTCTGGCCACGCCACCGGCCGAGCGGATATCTGCGGGAACCCGCTCCAAGGCCATCACAGCAACAGAACCGGCATTTTCTGCAATGCCTGCCTGCTCTGCATTGGTGACGTCCATTATGACGCCGCCCTTCTGCATCTTGGCAAAGCCTCTTTTAAGGAGTTCTGTGCCGTGCCTCAATTTCGTTAAATCCAAATCTAAAGGCATGTTCTCCCCCTTTATATGGTTATTACAGATTATCCCTAATAGTGGGCGGGGATATTTAAGTTTTGGCGAGGGATACGCCTATTGTAATTAAAATCATCTGGATACGGTTTTGGGGTCAAACGTAAATAGCCTAATCCTCTTTATCCGGCTTTTCTTCAGCCTTTGCCATATCATCTTTTTTCTTCTGCAAAAGATCTATCATGGGGTTTCTCCCCACGCCCTTCCAAACAAGGCCTCCTTTCATAGCCTGGCCTTTTTTAGAGTTGGCTATCTCGTTCAGATAGTCGTCAATCTTCTTGTCCAAAATGAGGAAATGATTTTCTTCTATCTTGCCATCCTTAACTTCCTTTTTGATGGTATCTCTTAATGTAACCAATTCCTGCTCACAAACCTTTGGATCCTCTTTGTATTCTTCGTATATATCGTCGATCTTTTCCAAATAGACGCGAAGCTTGTTCTTTTTCTGTTTCAGTTTGAAGAATCCGATCAGGAACGCTATTAAGGATACAAGTATCATGATTGCTGTGATGAGAGGTTCCAAGGTGTCCCATAAATCGTCTTTCTCCGGTTCCGCTTGAATTTCACTCTCTGTTTTGAATAACCACGTTTCTCCCATCTGCAGGTATTCACCATCTTCACTCATTGCTTCGGTGGAAATTGATACATTGTACTGCGTACTGTATTTCAGATTTTCAAGAGGTGTAAATGTTAATGTATGGGTACCAGTTATAGTATTGAATGTCCAAACATAATTACCTTCAATTTCATCCCCTGATTCAGAGGACATAATAAATGCGTCGTTTGTAGTTACATCCATGGCAACATTAAATTCCACGGTTATTTCGGTATTAACAGGAACATTATTTCCTGTTGGTTCTTTACCTTCTATTATCGGCAATGTGACAGTTGCTTCAGTCTCCGTCGTAAAAACCCAATCGAACTCAATGATATAATTACCTTCTGTGTCCCTTGCCCCAGAACCTATGGTAACCGTATATTGTTTATTGGTAACAAATAAAGCGGTCGGATCGAATGTGAGTTCATTTCCATCCCAGCTGAAGTCCCCTGTACCCACCGTCGGGGAAACGGAAAATGCATCCTCCACTGAGGCTTGATTCATTTCCTTGTTGAATACCATCTTTATATCTGAGTTCACCTTGATATCAGACCCTTTAGGTGACCAATCTGTTATCGTGGGCTTCGAAGGATCAGCTGCCGTGGTAAATTGGAAACTGAAGACAGAACTGAGTGAATTACCTGCCTCATCCTTTGCAGATGTGTCTATTTGAACCGTGTATTGGGTCAACCCTGATAAAGGGTTCTCTGGTGAAAAAGTGAGGGTGTTACCGGTCCAGAAGAAAGCACCTGCAACCCCGCCCATTGAAAAAGCGCTCTCCACAGAAGCATTGTCCATGGGTTCGTTGAATATTATTATTATTGTTGTCGTGATGGGAACATTGGTTCCTGAAGGTGATGTGGTGGAAACCAATGGTGGGATTATGTCCTCGCCAATAACATTGATATCTATATCACTTGCTGCGTTCGGCTCCACCGTAACATTGCCAAATAAACCGTAATAACGGGTGTTAGGCCCTGTGGATTTGTCAGTCGCTTTAATATAATACTCCCATGTCCCTGCTGCGTATGGAGTTATTTGGATATTATATGTATTACCAGATTGGATCATTGTTATTGATGTGTATGTATCATCAGATGCTCTCTTGTAAAACAGCTCAACAGTATCGACGCCGGCGAGAGCATCTGTAACATCGACGCTGATAATAATGGGTTCATTTATAGCGCCATCTGTAACTTCGGTATGGTTGATCTTCGGAGGTTCCGTATCCCAAATGAGTGTGAACTCGTCAAATGCACTGTTGCCTGCATTATCTGATACAGTCAACCTGCAAACGTATGTCCCATCAGTATTCGCGCTCACAGTTGTGTCTTCAGTATCAGGTGTTCCAAATGTTATAGTGCCAGGTCCGGACTCCTGCGTCCATTGGTATGAGGCGATGCCAGATACGAGATCGGTTACTGTTGCGTTCTGCGAATAAATCGCACTTAAGATGGCGTCAAATCCAGCATCAACGGTGGGTGGTGTGCTATCCCAGACAAGTGTCAACTCGTCATATGCACTGTTTCCTGCATTATCTGTCGCGGTCAACCTGCAAATGTATGTGCCGTCGGTTTCTGCACTCAGAGTTGTGTCTTCTGCGTCAGGCGTTCCGAAGGTCAGGGTGCCAGGCCCGGATACTTGGGTCCAGAGGAATGTTGCGATGCCGGAACTCGGTGCAGGGTCGCTCACAGTTGCATCCTGTAGATAAGTTACATTTACGACGGCATCAACTCCAGCATTTACATCTGGAGGTACAGTATCCCAGGCAAGTGTCAACTCGTCAAATGCAGTGTTGCCTGCGTTGTCAGTTACAGTCAACCTGCAAATGTATGTACCGTCTGAATCTGCACTCAGAGTGGTATCTTCTGCATCAGGCGTTCCGAAGGTCAGGGTGCCAGGCCCGGACTCTTGCGTCCAGAGGTATGAAGCGATCCCAGAACTTGGTGCAGGATCGCTGGCAATTGCATCTTGTAGATAGGTTACATTTGCGACAGCGTCAACTCCAGCATCAACATCTGGTGGTGCTGTATCCCAAACAAGTGTGAAATCGTCAAATGCGCTGTTTCCTGCACTATCTGTCACTGTCAACCTGCATACATATGTGCCGTCGGTATCTGCACTCAGTGTTGTATCTTCTGTATCAGGCGTTCCGAAGGTCACAGTACCTGGTCCAGATACTTGGGCCCAGAGGTATGTTGCGAAACCAGAGCTTGGTACCGGGTCGCTCCCAGTTGCATCTTGTAGATAGGTTACATTTATAATGGCATCGGTGCCAGCTTCAACATTTGGTGATACCGTATCCCAAACAAGTGTGAACTCATCGAATGCACTGTTTCCTGCATTATCTGTCACAGTCAACCTGCACACGTATGTTCCATCCGCATCTGCACCCACCATTGTATCCTCTGCACCAGGATTTCCAAAGGCCACAGCTCCTGGCCCAGACTCCTGGGTCCAAAGGTAGGTTGCAATCCCAGAACTTGGTGCAGGGTCGCTCACAGTTGTATCCTGCAAGTAGATCGCATTATCGGTGGCATCAGCTCCAGCTTCAACATTTGGTGATACCGTATCCCAAAGGAGTGTAAACTCATCGAATGCGCTGTTTCCTGCAGCATCCGTCACAGTTAGCCTACAAACGTAAGTGCCGTCTGTACTTGCACTAATAGTTGAATCCTCTGCATCAGGTGTTCCGAAGGTCACTGTTCCTGGTCCGGACTCTTGCGTCCAAAGGTATGTTACGATGCCAGAACTTGGTGCAGGATCGCTCACGGTTGCATCTTGTAGATACGATACATTTATGATGGCGTCAACTCCAGCTTCAACATTTGGTGGTGTAGTATCCCATACAAGTGTGAACTCGTCAAATGCGCTGTTGCCTGCATTATCTGTTACAGTCAACCTGCAAACATATGTTCCGTCCGCATCCGCGTCCACATTTGTATCCACCGCGTCAGGAGTTCCGAAGGTCACTGTTCCAGGTCCAGATTCCTGTGTCCAAAGGTATGTTGCAATCCCAGAGCTTGGTGCAGGGTCGCTTACAATTGCATCCTGGAGATAAATCGCATCTGTAGTTGCATCAACTCCAGCATCAACACTTGGTGGGGTTGCATCCCAAAGGAGTGTGAACTCGTCAAATACACTGTTACCTGCGTTATCCGTTACAGTCAACCTGCAAACATATGTGCCGTCCGTATCCGCATCCACATTTGTATCCACCGCGTCAGGAGTTCCGAAGGTCACAGTTCCCGGCCCTGATTCCTGGGTCCAAAGGTATGTTGCGATCCCAGAGCTTGGTGCAGGGTCGCTTACAATTGCGTCCTGGAGATAAATCACATTTGTAGTTGCATCAACTCCAGCATCAACACTTGGTGGGGTTGCATCCCAGATGAATGTGAACTCGTCGTATGCACTGTTACCTGCGTTATCCGTTACAGTCAACCTACACACATATGTACCGTCCGTATCCGCGTCCACATTTGTATCCACCGCATCAGGTGTTCCGAAGGTTGCTGTCCCTGGCCCTGATTCCTGGGTCCAAAGGTATGTGGCGATCCCAGAGCTTGGCGCAGGGTCGCTCACAGTTGCATCCTGCAAGTAGAGAGCATTTATGGTGGCATCGACACCGGCATTTACATTTGGTGGAATCGTATCCCAGACGAGTGTGAACTCGTCAAATGCACTGTTGCCTACATTATCTGTTACAGCCAATCTGCAAATGTATGTGCCGTCCGTATCCGCACTCACAGTTGTATCCTCAGAATCAGGTGTTCCAAAGGTCACAGTGCCGGGTCCGGATTCCTGTGTCCAGAGGTATGTTGCGATCCCAGAGCTTGGTGCAGGGTCGCTCACAGTTGCGTCCTGGAGATAAATCACATTTGTAGTTGCATCAACTCCGGCACCAACACTTGGTGATACCGTATCCCAGACGAGTGTGAACTCGTCAAATGCACTGTTTCCTGCATTATCTGTTACAGTCAACCTGCACACATATGTGCCGTCCGTATCCGCATCCACATTTGTATCCACCGCGTCAGGAGTTCCGAAGGTTACTGTTCCTGGCCCTGATTCCTGGGTCCAGAGGTATGTTGCGATCCCAGAGCTTGGAGCAGGGTCGCTCACAGTTGCATCCTGCAAGTAGAGAGCATTTATAGTGGCATCAGTACCTGCATCCACGATTGGTTGTACCGTATCCCAGATGAGTGTGAACTCGTCAAATGCGCTGTTACTTACATTATCTGTCACAGTCAACCTGCAAACATAAGTGCCGTCCATATTCGCGCTCACAGTTGTATCCTCTGCATCGGGTGTTCCAAATATTATAGTTCCAGGACCGGACTCTTGCGTCCAGAGGTATGTATCGATGCCAGCAGCGGGATCCGTGGCTGTTGCGTCCTGCAAGTAAGTCGCATTTACAGTGACATCAGCTCCTGCATCAACAGTTGGTGGTGTCGTATCCCAGAGAAGAGTGAACTCATCAAATGCAACGTTGCCTGCTGCATCTGTCACGGTCAACCTGCAAACGTACGTCCCATCCATATCCACACTCACAGTTGTATCCTCTGTATCAGGCGTTCCAAAGGTCACAGTGCCAGGTCCGGACACTTGGGTCCAGAGGTATGTTACTATCCCAGAACTTGGCGCCGGGTCGCTCACAGTCGCATCTTGTAGAAACGTTACATTTAAGATGGCATCAGAACCGGCGTTAACATTTGATTGCACCGTATCCCAGACAAGAGTGAACTCATCAAATGCAACGTTGCCTGCTGCATCTGTCACAGTCAACCTGCACACGTATGTCCCATCAGTATTCGCGCTCACGGTTGTATCCTCTGCATCAGGTGTTCCAAAGGTCACAGTGCCGGGTCCGGATTCCTGTGTCCAAAGGTATGTTGCGATCCCGGAGCTCGGAGCAGGGTCGCTCACAGTTGCATCCTGTAGATATGTTAAATTTATAGTGGCATCAGATCCTGCATTTACATTCGGAGGTATGGTATCCCAGACAAGTGTGAACTCGTCAAATGCAATGTTACCCGCATTATCCGTCACAGTTAACCTGCAAACGTAAGTGCCGTCCGTATTTGCGCTCACAGTTGTATCTACCGCATCGGGTGATCCAAAGGTCACAGTTCCTGGCCCGGATTCCTGTGTCCAGAGGTATGATGCAATCCCAGAACTTGGTGCAGGGTCGCTCACAGATGCATCCTGCAAATAGAGAGCGTTTACAGTGGCATCAGTACCTGCATCCACGGTTGGTTGTACCGTATCCCAGACGAGTGTGAACTCATCAAATGCGCTGTTTCCTGTATTATCAATCACGGTCAACCTGCACACATATGTCCCATCCGTATCCGCGCTCACGGTTGTATCCTCCGCATCAGGCGTTCCAAAGGTTACAGTGCCGGGTCCGGATTCCTGTGTCCAGAGGTATGATGCAATCCCAGAGCTTGGTGCAGGGTCGCTAACGGTTGCATCCTGCGAGTAGAGCGTGTTAACAGTGGCATCAGAACCTGCATCCACGGTTGGTTGTACCGTATCCCAGATAAGTGTGAACTCATCAAATGCACTGTTACCTGCATTATCCGTTACAGTCAACCTGCAAATGTATGTCCCATCAGCATCTGCGCCCACAGCTGTATCTTCTAAATTGGGCGATCCAAATATCACAGTGCCGGGTCCTGACTCCTGCGTCCAATTGTATGTGGCGATACCAGAACTTGGTGCAGGGTCGCTCACAGATGCATCCTGAAAGTAAATTACATTTACAGTGGCATCAGTACCGGCATCAACACTCGGTGATACCGTATCCCAGACGAGTGTGAACTCATCAAATGCACTGTTACCTGCATTATCCGTTACAGTCAACCTGCAAATGTATGTCCCATCAGCATCTGCGCCCACAGCTGTATCTTCTAAATTGGGCGATCCAAATATCACAGTGCCGGGTCCTGACTCCTGCGTCCAATTGTATGTGGCGATACCAGAACTTGGTGCAGGGTCGCTCACAGATGCATCCTGAAAGTAAATTACATTTACAGTGGCATCAGTACCGGCATCAACACTCGGTGATACCGTATCCCAGATGAGTGTAAATTCGTCAAAGGCACTGTTTCCTGCGTTATCCGTTACAGTCAATCTGCAAACGTAAGTGCCGTCTGTATCTACACCCACAATTGTATCCTCTGCATTAGGCGATCCAAACATCACAATGCCGAGTCCAGACTCCTGCGTCCAAGATAAGTCGATCCCAGAGCTTGGTGCAGGGTCGCTCACAGTTGCATCCTGCAGGTAGATCACATTTGCGACGGCATCGGCTCCGGCGTCAACATTGGGTGGTGTCGTATCCCATAAAAGCGTGAACTCATCAAATGCACTGTTTCCTGTATTATCAGTCACGGTCAACCTGCACACGTATGTCCCATCCGTATCCGCGCTCACAGTTGTGTCCACAGCATTAGACGTTCCAAAGGTCACAGTTCCTGGTCCAGATTCCTGTGTCCAAAGGTATGTGGCGATCCCAGAACTTGGTGCAGGGTCACTCACAGTTGCGTCCTGCATGTAGATCGTATTTGCGGCGGCATCGGTTCCGGCATCAACAGTTGGTGGAGTCGCATCCCAGACGAGTGTGAACTCATCAAATGCGCTGTTACTTGCATTATCCGTCACGGTCAACCTGCACACATATATTCCGTCCGTATTCGCGCTCACGGTTGTATCCTCTGCACCAGGTGTTCCAAAAGTCACAATGCCAGGTCCGGATTCCGGTGTCCAAAAGTATGAGGCGATCCCAGAGCTTGGTATAGGGTCGGATGCTGTTGCGTCCTGCAAGTAGAGGGCATTTACGGTGGCATCTGTGCCTGCGTTAACAGTTGGTAATACCGTATCCCAGATGAGCGTAAATTCATCAAATGCATAATTTCCTGCATTATCCGTTACGTTCAACCTACACACATATATTCCGTCCGTATTCGCGGTTACAGTCGTGTCCTCTGCACCAGGTGTCCCGAAGTTCACTATTCCAGGCCCAGACTCCGCCGTCCAAAGGTATGTAGCGATCCCAGATGCTGGAACTGGATCGATTACCGTTGCGTCCTGTGTGTAGAGTGCATTTACGGTGGCATCTGTGCCTGCGTTAACAGTTGGTAATACCGTATCCCAGATGAGCGTAAATTCATCAAATGCATAATTTCCTGCAGTATCTGTTACGTTCAATCTGCAAACGTATGTCCCATCCGTATCTGCGCTCACAGTTGTATCCACCGCGTCAGGAGTTCCAAAGGTTACTGTTCCTGGCCCTGACTCCTGCGTCCAAAGGTATGAGGCGATTCCAGAGCTTGGTGCAGGGTCGCTCACAGTTGCATCCTGCGAGTAGAGCGCATTTTCAGTGGCATCGGTTCCGGCATCAACAGTCGGTGATGTAGCATCCCAGACGAGTGTGAACTCATCGAATGCATAATTTCCTGCATTATCCGTTACATTCAACCTGCACACATATGTCCCGTCCGTATCCGCGTTCACAGTGGTGTCCTCTGCACCAGGTGTTCCGAAGGTTACTGTCCCTGGCCCTGACTCCTGCGTCCAAAGGTATGAGGCGATACCAGAGCTTGGTGCAGGGTCACTCACAGTTGCGTCCTGCGAGTAGAGCGCATTTTCAGTAGCATCTGTACCTGCGTCAACAGTAGGTAACACTGTGTCCCAGATGAGCGTGAACTCATCGAATGCATAATTTCCTGCAATATCTGTTACATTCAGCCTGCACACATATGTGCCGTCGGTATCCGCACTCACAGTGGTGTCCACTGCACCAGGAGTTCCGAAGGTAACAGTTCCTGGTCCGGACTCTTGTGTCCAAAGGTTTGTTGCGATACCGGAATTCGGTGCAGGGTCGCTCACAGTTGCATCCTGCAAGTAGAGGGCATTTACAGTGGCATCAGTACCAGCATCAACACTTGGTGGTGTCGCATCCCAAATGAGTGTGAACTCATCAAATACATAATTTCCTGCATTATCCGTTACATTCAACCTGCACACATATGTCCCATCTGCGTCTGCACTCACGGTTGTATCTTCTGTATCAGGGGTTCCAAAGGTCACAGTTCCTGGTCCGGACTCCTGCGTCCAGATGTATGTAATCCCAGAGCTTGGCGCTGGGTCGGATGCTGTTGCATCCTGCGAATAGAGCGCATTTACTGTGGCGTCAGTACCGGCATCAACGGTCGGTGATACTGTATCCCAGATTAATGTAAATTCGTCAAATGCATAATTTCCTGCAATATCCGTTACATTCAACCTGCACACATATGTACCGTCGGTATCTGCGCTCACGGTTGTATCTACTGCATCAGGAGTTCCAAAGGTCACAGTTCCAGGCCCAGATTCTTGTGTCCAATTGTATAAGGCGATGCCAGAACCCGGAGCGGGATCACTCACTGTTGCGTCCTGTAAGTAGAGTGCAATTGCGGCTGCATCAATACCTGCATCAACGGTTGGTGGAGTCGCATCCCAGACGAGTGTGAACTCATCGAATGCAAAATTTCCTGCATTATCTGTTACATTCAACCTGCACACATATGTGCCGTCAGTATCCGCACTCACGGTTGTATCCTCAGCATCAGGCGTTCCAAAAGTCACAGTGCCGGGTCCAGACTCCTGTGTCCAAAGAATTGATGCAATCCCAGAGCTTGGTGCAGAGTCGCTCACAGTTGCATCCTGCGAGTAGAGTGCATTTACTGTTGCATCGGTACCTGCATCAACAGTTGGTAAAACCGTATCCCAGACGAGTGTGAACTCATCAAATGCATAATTTCCTGCATTATCTGTTACATTCAACCTGCACACATATGTCCCGTCTGTGTCTGCGCTCACGGTTGTATCTTCCGCATCAGGTGTTCCAAAGGTTACAGTGCCAGGTCCGGATTCCTGCGTCCATAGATATGTTGCAATCCCAGATGCTGGAGCGGGATCGGTCACTGTTGCATCCTGCAAGTAGAGGGCATTTGCGGCGGTATCAGGTCCTGCATCAACATTTGGTGGAGTCGTATCCCATATGAGTGTAAATTCATCAAATGCATAATTTCCTGCATTATCTGTTACGTTCAACCTGCAAACGTATGTCCCATCAGTATCTGCGCTCACGGTTGTATCCTCTGCATCAGGAGTTCCAAAGGTCACAGTGCCAGGTCCGGATTCCTGCGTCCAAAGGATTGATGCAATCCCAGAGCTTGGTGCAGGGTCGCTCAAAGTTGCGTCTTGTAGATAACTGGCATTTACCGTGGCGTCGGTACCTGCATCAACACTTGGTGGTGTCGCATCCCAGATGAGCGTGAACTCGTCAAATGCATAATTTCCTGCGTTATCTGTAACGTTCAACCTGCATACATATGTGCCATCTGTATCTGCACTCACAGTTGTATCCTCTGTATCAGGGGTTCCAAAGGTCACAGTTCCAGGTCCGGACTCCTGGGTCCAATTGTATATGGCGATGCCAGATGCTGGAGCTGGATCGGTTGCTGTTGCGTCCTGGAGATAAGTAGCATTTACCGTGGAATCAGTTCCGGCATCAACAGTCGGTGAGACTGTATCCCAAACGAGTGTAAATTCATCATATGCATAATTCCCCGCATTATCCGTTACATTCAACCTGCACACATATGTGCCGTCAGTATCCGCACTCACGGTTGTATCCTCTGCATCGGGTGTTCCGAAAGTCACAATTCCTGGTCCGGATTCCTGTGTCCAATTGTATGTTGCGATACCAGCAACGGGGTCATTTACTGTTGCATTTTGTAGATAGCTAGCATTTACAGTGGCATCAGGTCCAGCATAAACAAGTGGTAATCCTGTACTCCAAATGAGTAAAAATTCATCAAATGCAACATTTCCTGCATTATCTGTTACAGTCAACCTGCATACATATATTCCATCGGTATCCGCACTCACGGTTGTATCTTCCGCATCAGGTGTTCCAAAGGTTACTGTCCCAGGTCCAGATTCTTGTGTCCATAGGTATGAAGCGATACCAGAGCTTGGTGCAGGATCGTTCACAGTTGCGTCCTGCGTGTAGGGCACGTTTACAGTGGCGTCGGTACCTGCATCAACACTCGGTGATACCGTATCCCAGACCAGTGTAAATTCATCATATGCATAATTTCCTGCATTATCAGTTACATTCAGCCTGCACACGTATGTGCCGTCAGTATCCGCACTCACAGTTGTGTCCTCTGCATCAGGAGTTCCGAAGGTCACAGTTCCTGGTCCTGATTCCTGCGTCCAAAGGTATGTGGTGATACCAGAAGCTGGGGCTGGATCGGTCGCTGTTGCGCCCTGCAAGTATTGCGCATTTTCAGTGGCATCTGTACCTGCATCAACAGTCGGTGATACTGTATCCCAGATGAGTGTAAATTCATCAAATGCATAATTTCCGGCATTATCCGTTACATTCAACCTGCATACATATGTGCCGTCTGTGTCTGCACTCACAGTTGTATCAACTGCATCAGGAGTGCCAAAAGTCACAGTGCCAGGTCCAGATTCTCGTGTCCAAAGGTATGTGGCGATCCCAGAACTTGGTGCAGGGTCGCTCACAGTTGCATCCTGAAGGTAAGAGGCATTAACCGTGGCATCAGTGCCTGCGTTAACAGTTGGTGGAGTCGCATCCCAGACCAGTGTAAATTCATCATATGCATAATTTCCTGCATTATCAGTTACATTCAGCCTGCACACGTATGTGCCGTCAGTATCCGCACTCACAGTTGTGTCCTCTGCATCAGGAGTTCCGAAGGTCACAGTTCCTGGTCCTGATTCCTGCGTCCAAAGGTATGTGGTGATACCAGAAGCTGGGGCTGGATCGGTCGCTGTTGCGCCCTGCAAGTATTGCGCATTTTCAGTGGCATCTGTACCTGCATCAACAGTCGGTGATACTGTATCCCAGATGAGTGTAAATTCATCAAATGCATAATTTCCGGCATTATCCGTTACATTCAACCTGCATACATATGTGCCGTCTGTGTCTGCACTCACAGTTGTATCAACTGCATCAGGAGTGCCAAAAGTCACAGTGCCAGGTCCAGATTCTTGTGTCCAAAGGTATGTGGCGATCCCAGAACTCGGTGCCGAATCACTCACAGTTGCGTCCTGTGAGTAGAGCGCATTTACAGTGGCATCAGTGCCTGCATCAACAGTCGGTGATACCGTATCCCAGATGAGTGTGAAATCGTCAATTGCGCTGTTACCTGCATTATCTGTTACTGTCAACCTGCACTCGTATGTGCCGTCAGTATCCGCACTCACAGTGGTGTCCACTGCACCAGGAGTTCCGAAGGTAACAGTTCCTGGTCCGGACTCCTGCGTCCAAAGGTAAGTCGCGATGCCAGATGCAGGAGCTGGATCGCTCACAGTTGCATCCTGCGTGTAGAGCGCATTTACAGTAGCATCGGTACCTGCATCAACACTTGGTGATACTGTATCCCAGATGAGTGTAAATTCATCATATGCATAATTTCCTGCATTATCTGTAACGTTCAACCTGCACACATATGTACCGTCAGCATCCGCACTCACGGTTGTGTCCTCCATATCGGCTGTTCCAAATGTCACAGTTCCTGGTCCGGACTCCTGGGTCCAAAGGTAAGTTGCGATACCAGATGCTGGAACTGGATCGATTGCTGTCGCATCCTGCGAGTAGAGCGCATTTACAGTGGCATCAGTACCTGCATCAACAGTCGGTGAGACCGTGTCCCAAATGAGTGTGAACTCATCGAAGGCATAATTTCCGGCATTATCTGTTACTGTCAACCTGCAAACATATGTACCGTCGGTATCCGCGCCCACATTTGTGTCCTCTGCCCCAGGAGTTCCAAAGGTAACAGTTCCAGGTCCGGATTCCTGCGTCCAAAGGTATGTTGCGATACCAGAACTTGGTGCCGGATCGCTCACAGTTGCGTCCTGCAAGTAGAGGGCATTTACGGTAGCATCAGTACCCGCATCAACACTTGGTAATACCGTATCCCAGATGAGTGTGAACTCGTCAAATGCAATGTTACCTGCATTATCTGTCACAGTCAACCTGCACACATATGTGCCGTCCGTATTCGCGCTCACAGTCGTGTCCTCTGCATCTGCTGTTCCGAAGGTCACAGTTCCTGGTCCGGATTCCTGCGTCCATAGGTATGTGTCGATGCCAGAACTTGGTGCAGGGTCGCTCACAGTTGCGTCCTGCAGGTAGATCGCATTTACGGTGGCATCAGTACCAGCATCAACATTGGGTGGAACTGTATCAATTATGAGACCCCAGGGATCGCTGTATGGTCCCCAGTCACCGTCGTTATCCTGGGTGCGCACTTTCCAGTACCATACACCGTCCGCTATTACGGTGTAGCCTGTACCGTCCGGAAACTGCCAGGACTCGCCTGAAGAGCCTTGCTGGCCGCTGTCGTAATCCACACTGAGAAAATTGATATCATTATCGATTAAGACCTGAAAGCCGCCCGGAGAACCGTCCGAATCCATGAAATTCCATTCGAATAACGGGGTGTTGACATTCGTCGCCAAGCCATCCGTGGGAGAGATCAACGTGGGTGGACCTGGTACGAGATTGTAGAGGATAGTAACGTTTTCCATAGTTGCTGTAACCATGCCGTTGGCGGTGTCAAAATAGGCCTTGTATTGTATCCATTGTTCCCCGTTGTGTCCAGCCCATATGTTTGAATTGGATACCGTGTAAAACGTATCCGTGTCCCCGCCAGGCCCCACAAAGTTCTGGGCAGATAAACCTGCTTCCGTAGTCGCGGTTCTCAGTTGAAATATTATCTCCGTATCTGCAGGCGTGGTGGCATTCCAGAACAATTTCCGCCACGTTACATCCCCTCCTGCATCATATGACACCGATTCCAGCCAGCCCGAGGGGAAATATCGCTGGTAGGTAAGGTTAATATTCTTAAGAATTGGCGAATTTAATCCGTCAGAATAGAAATTGAAGCGGTAGTAAAATTCAGAACCATTCCAACCTAGTGAAGTGAGGTTAATGAAATTTGTACCATGGGATAAAGTGTCCCACTCATTTAAAGAGCCTGTTGAATTATACCAATTGAAATAATCTTTTGAAAATTGCACTTTTATACCGGTTCCCAGGGGCTTGACAACTACGCAGGTGAAGTCATTGAAGGAGTATGCTTGGTCCCCCATAAGTAAGTTGTTAGATCTTATCTCGCCCCAATTTGAATCGTCCTTGACCAGCCAGACATTATAATCGTTTGGTACATCGATGCCGTAAGAAGCTGTATAGCCTGCAAAAATATAACCGCTGTCGGAGGTTTGCTGGACCGCTCGGCCACGGTCGCTTCTGTTTCCCCCGAATATTTTAAACCATCTCTCATTGCCCGCGTAATCGGTCTTGATAAGCCAGAAATTGTAATAACCCGACTTGTTGTTAATACCATAAGAATTGGTATATCCACCGACAATATAACCACCATCTAGAGTCTGCTGCACTGAATATCCGATTTCATCATCATATCCGCCAAAGGTCTTGTTCCACTGCTCCGCACCTGTTTCATTGGTTTTTATCAGAAAGACATCATCAGAATTACCCACACCAGAGCCTATATAGCCTGTAATGATATAACCTCCATCAGAGGTCTGCTGACCTGACCAGCCATAATCAGTATCGTCCCCACCAAAAGTGTTATTCCACTCCTCATTGCCTGACGAATCTGTCTTTATCAGCCAGAAATTATAACCGGAACCGGGGGGACCATAAGAGCCTGTAACCCCGACGATAATATAACCACCATCTGGAGAGGTCTGCTGGACTGACCAACCTGCATCATTACCACCACTTCCACCAAAGGTCTTGTTCCACTGTTCCACACCTGTTTCGTTGGTTTTGATCAACCAGGTATCAGCCCCACCAGGACCCCAAGAATAGGTATAGCCAGTGATTATGTAACCGCCATCTGAGGTTTGCTGAGCAAAATAACCATAATCACCTGAGCCTCCTCCGAAGGTTTTATCCCATTCCTCATTACCTGAAGAATCTGTCTTGAGCAAATAGGCATAAGGAGTGAACCCAATCGTCGTTTGGCCGCAGATAATGTAACCACCATCAGAGGTTTGCTGTACCGAATAACACTCTTCAGGTGAACTCCCGCCGAATGTGCTATCCCATTGATGATTGCCTGACGATTCCGTTTTGATCAACCAGGCATCGCCACCCCCAACATCAAAAGAGTACGTTGTTCCTGCAGTTATATAGCCGTTGTCGGCGGTCTGCTGAACAGCATAACCATAATCATCATCAAATCCTCCGTATGGTCTACTCCATGACTCGACATCTGCTGAATCGGTTTTGATCAGCCAGGCTTGGTAACCGACAGGGCCGAAAGAGTTTGAATAACCTCCCATAACGTATCCCCCATCGGGGGTCTGCAGAACTGAATAGCTATAATCAGTTCCAGTTCCACCGAAGGTTTTTCCCCACAGCATTGTACCCGTGGAATCGGTTCTGATCAACCAGGCATCGCCACCCCCAACATCAAAAGAGTATGTTCTTCCTATAATGATAAAGCCATCGTTTGCAGTCTGAAGGACTGAATTACCATAATCACTGGAAGTTCCACCGAATGTGTTATTCCACAGCTCATTACCTGACGAATCTGTCTTGATCAACCAAACATCATAACCAAAGGAGGGAATCGAAGAATATCCTGTAATAATATAGCCGCCATCGGATGTCTGCTTGGCTGAATTACCATAATCAGATGAACCTCCATCAAATGTATTATTCCACTGCTCGGCACCTGCTGAATCGGTCTTGATTAGCCAAAAATTAGGAGTGTTAGGACCGAAAGAATTGGTATAACCAGCGAGGATATAACCGTTGTCGAAGGTTTCCTGTACTGTATAACAATAATCACTACCGCTACCATCGAAGGTATAATTCCACTGCTCATCACCTGTCTCGTTCGTCTTGATCAGCCAGCCATCATTATTGTTCCAAATACCAAAAGATTGTGTATAACCTGCTATGACAAAGTCGCCGTCAGAAGTTTCAATGACCGCCCGACAATAATCATCATCATCCCCTCCGAAGGTCTTGTTCCACTGCTCATTACCTGACGAATCTGTCTTGATCAACCAACCATTAGCGAGGGCAGGGCCGAAAGAGGGTGTATAACCCGCGATAATGTAACCACCATCTGAGGTCTGCTGAACTGAATAAGCATAATCATGACCGCTACCGCCGTAAGTTTTATTCCACTGCTCGATACCTGATGGATCTGTCTTTATAAGCCAGGCATCATAATTAGGGTTACCAAAAGACCGGGAATAGCCAGCGAGGATATAACCGCCGTCGGAGGTCTCCTGGGTTTCTCGACACATATCATTACTAGTACCTCCCCAGGTCCTTTCCCAGCTCTCTACATCTGACGAATCGGTCTTGATCAGCCAGCCATCTGCACCCCCAGGACCATAGGACCAAGTAGTGCCAGCTAAGACATAACCCCCGTCAGAAGTCTGCTGGACTGAATAACCATATTCAATCGAAGAGCCGCCGAAGATCTTATTCCACTGCTCCATACCTCTAAAATCCGTCTTGATCAACCAGGAATTTCGCTGAGATGGAGTATTGACACCATAAGAATAAGTAGAACCGCTAATAATATACCCGCTGTCTTCGGTCTGCTGGACTTCTTGACCATAATCATTTTCAGAACCACCGAAGGAGTTATTCCATAATTCATTTCCTGACGAATCGGTCTTTATCAACCAAACATCATAACCTCCTCCCACATCGTAAGAAGCCGTATAACCAGCAATAATATAACCGCTGTCGGTGGTTTGTTGTACAGAATTAGCTCGATCTATTGGACTCAAGCCGAACGTGCTGTTCCATTGCATATTACCTGACGAATCGGTTTTAATCAGCCAAGCATCACCACCACCCATATCATAAGAGTATGTATGACCAGCGATAATATAACCGAGATCAGAGGTCTGCTGGACCGAATACCCATAATCACTTGAAGTCCCGCCGAATGTCTGATTCCACTGCTCATTACCTGACGAATTCGTCTTGATCAGCCACACATCCAAATCAGAGCCACCGAAAGATGCAGTTCTCCCGGTTATAATATATCCCCCATCGGTTGTCTGCTGGACTCCTTGACCGTAATCATGTCCATCCCCGCCGAAAACCTTGTTCCACAACTCATCACCTGTTTCGTTCGTCTTGATCAACCATAGATTATAACCGCCTGGTCCAAAGGATTGTGTATAACCGGTGATAATGTAGCCGCCATCAGTGGTCTGCTGGACGGAATAAGCACGATCAATATTAACAGCGCCGAAGGTTCTATACCACTGCCCATTACCTAAAAAATCAGTCTTAACCAACCAGACATCACCATTCCCAACATCAAAAGAATAGGTGTGTCCAGTCATAACAAAGCCGCCATCAGAAGTCTCTTTGATGGAATAAAATTGATCTTCTGTCGCTCCACCAAAGGTCTTGTTTATTTTATTGAGTCTGACCTCACCTGCATCAGTGTCCACGATAACATTTCTCGCATAATCTATCTTCGATACATCGAAAAAATCGTCCTCGACGTAATTTGTCTGCAGGTCCAGTGTCACGTTACCCTCGGGTGTAATGGTGATGTTCTCTCCATTACCCGCTTGGAAATCTCCCTGCGTAGTCTGGAACCATATGGAGGCTCCACGTGCGTTTTGCATAACAGAGTCCTCAAATGGCAGAACCTGTATCAAAAACAGTGTTACGATCACAATCAGATAGACCTTACTAATACTATTGCTTCCCTTACTTGGCATGATTGCCCCCTCCGTATCGTTGTTCACTAGGTAAGTGAATTTGATATATGAAACAATGGATATTTAATCTTTACCTATATTCCAGGCTATTCCCCTGGTTATAAGATTTTAGAAATATCTACGGTACGGATACCGTAAGCAGGCAGGTGAGGTTGCGAAGAAGGTCCCTTATTTCGCAAGTGCATGTCTCCCATTAGCACACAAATTTATTATTGCGAAATTGTGATACGGGAAAGGTCTAGTAAATGAAGGCGTTGTTGGTACTAGAGGACGGCACCATCGTCGAGGGTGAGGGATTCGGTGCCCAGAAAATCGTTTTTGGAGAGCTGGTATTCAATACCAATATGACCGGGTATCAGGAGGCTCTCACAGACCCCTCGTATAAAGGGCAGATTCTGATGATGACTTATCCCCTTATCGGTAACTACGGGGTCAACAAGAACAACTTTGAATCCGATAGAATCCAGCCTGAGGGCTTCGTTGTCAGCGAGCACTGTGATTTCCCGAGCCACCGCAGCCAGGATAGAACCGTTTCCGAGTTCTTAAAGGAATACGATGCGCCGGGCATCTCGGACATCGATACAAGGGCGCTGACCATCAAGACCAGGAAGTACGGCACCATGAAGGCTGCCCTGGCCACGCATAACAACGGTATCGAAGTGGACGGGCTGATAAAAAAGGTCAAGGAAATGCCCCATCCCACTACAAAGAACCTTGTGGATGATGTTTCCTGTAAAAGAATGAAACGGCATAAGGGGAAGGGAAAGTACAATGTCCTCCTAATTGACTGCGGCGTGAAGAGGAACATAATGAGGTCCCTATTGAAATATTGCAATGTGATCCAGGTGCCCTATAACGCAACAGCTGATAAAATCTACAAAATCAAGCCTGACGGCATCCTCGTTTCAAATGGCCCGGGCGACCCGGCACATCCCGAGATTAAAGCTACCACAGTAAAAACACTGAAAGAGATCTGTCAGGATTTTCCCATTATGGGAATCTGCCTCGGCCATCAGATCCTCTCAATAGTGTTCGGAGCACAGACCTTCAAACTCAAGTTCGGCCACAGGGGCGGGAATCAGCCTGTGAAGGATATGGAAAGTGGGATGGTCTACATAACATCCCAGAACCACGGATTTGCCGTTGAAGACACGGACTCGGAGGAACTGAGATTCACGCATTTCAACGTGAACGATGGCACGGTGGAGGGTATGAGACATTCCTCTCTGCCAATATTCTCGGTGCAGTACCATCCTGAGGCATCACCAGGCCCATGGGACAGTTCTCACATGTTCAGTGAATTCATGAATCTTGTGAAAAGAAATGCGAGAGGTGGTTGATTTACCGAAGCGCAGCGATATTGAAAAGATCATGATCATAGGCTCCGGCCCAATAATAATCGGGCAGGCAGCAGAGTTCGATTTCTCAGGTTCCCAGGCCTGTCAATCGGTTAGGGAGGAGGGCTACAGGACAGTGCTCGTGAACTCCAATCCAGCCACCATTCAAACCGATATGGAGATGGCTGACACCATCTACATCGAGCCGTTAACCTATCAATTCGTGGAAAAGATCATAGAGAAGGAGATGCCGGATGGAATACTGTCAGGCATGGGCGGGCAGACGGCGCTGAACATCTGCAGCGAACTCGCGGAGCAAGGGGCATTAAAACGATACGATGTAGAGCTATTGGGTACACAGCTTGAAGCCATAGCCACAGCAGAGGACAGAGAACTGTTCAGAGTATTAATGAATAAGATAAAAGAACCAGTGCCGAGAAGCAAGGCATGCTGCTCCATAGAAGAATCAATCGAGACAGTTGAGGATATCGGAGGATATCCCGTGCTTATCAGGCCAGCGTATACACTTGGAGGCACGGGCAGTGGCATAGCCCACAACAGGCAGGAATTGGAATCCGTGGTCGGAAGGGGTTTGGTCTATTCCAGGATCCATCAGGTGCTGATAGAAGAGAGCGTGCTCGGATGGAAGGAGTACGAATACGAGGTCATGAGGGATTCGGTAAACACCTGCATAACGGTATGCAACATGGAGAACCTAGATGCAATGGGAATTCATACCGGCGAGAGCATCGTCATAGCTCCAGCTCAAACATTGAGCGACCAGGACCATCAGATGCTGCGCTCTGCTGCATTGAAGATCATTCGAGCATTGAAAATTGAAGGGGGCTGCAACATACAGTTCGCATTGAACCATGACACAGGCGAATACAGGGTTATAGAGGTTAACCCCCGCGTTTCTCGATCCAGTGCACTGGCCACCAAGGCAACTGGCTATCCAATAGCCAGGGTGGCGGCAAAGATAGCAGTTGGCCTGAGATTGGATGAAATCCCCAACTCCATCACAGGAAAGACATACGCATCCTTCGAGCCCACACTGGACTATGTGATCATGAAGATACCACGCTGGCCCTTCGATAAGTTCATTACATCTGAAAAACGCATCGGCACCCAGATGAAGTCAACAGGCGAGGTCATGGCCATCGGCAGGAGTGTGGAGGAGAGCCTTTTAAAGGCGGTAAGATCCCTGGAGATAGCCAGAAACGGGTTGGAGATACTTGAACATGATGATGATGCATTGATCGAGGAGTTGATGAACCCAACAGACGTCAGATTGTTCGCTGTGGCAGAGGCCTTGAGGCGAGGATTTAAGCCTGAGGAAGTATCAAAACTCAGCGGCTACGACCTTTTCTTTATATGGAAAATCAAGAACATCCTGGTTATAGAGGAACGCATCAAAAAGGAAGGACTAAAAACCGAGCTGCTCAGTATCGCGAAAAAATTCGGCTTCTCGGATCCATATATCTCCTCCCTCACGAATGAGGATGAACAAGGCGTAAGAAAGATACGCAAAGAAAACGACATTATGCCTGTCTATAAGATGGTGGACACCTGTGCAGCAGAATTCCAGGCCGAGACTCCATATTACTACTCAACATACGCATCCCAGTGTGAAACCGTGCCAAGCAGAAATAAAAAGGTCATTATTATAGGAAGCGGCCCCATAAGAATCGGCCAGGGCATCGAGTTCGACTATTCTTGCGTGCATGCTGTGTCAGCTTTAAGAGAGGAGGGCATTGAGGCCATAATGGTTAACAACAACCCTGAGACCGTGTCAACAGACTACGACATTTCAGACAAGCTATACTTTGAGCCCCTCACCTTTGAAGATGTGATGAATATCATAGAGAAGGAAGACCCTGATGGAATAATCCTGCAGTTCGGAGGACAGACCTCAATAAACCTCGCTGCTCCTCTGCATAATGCGATCTCATCAAATAACAAGTTGAAGACCAAAATTCTCGGCACTCCGCCTGAGTCCATTGATCTGGCGGAGGACAGGAAGAAATTCGGAGCCCTGATGAGAAAATTGGGCATTCCCCAACCAGAGGGTGGTACAGGTCACAGCTTTGAAGAAGTAAAGGGCATAGCAAATAAAATAGATTATCCTGTGCTCGTTCGCCCATCCTATGTGCTCGGCGGCAGAGCCATGGAGATCGTTCAGGACGAGGAGGAACTCGAATTCTACATGGGCCATGCCGTGAAGGTGTCAAAAAAGCATCCAATTCTCGTTGACAAATTCTTGAGCGACGCCGTGGAAATAGACGTTGATGCGGTGTGCGATGGAAAGGTGGTGTTCATAGGGGCGATAATGGAGCATATTGAGGAAGCGGGAGTGCATTCCGGCGACTCGTTCTGCGTTATCCCGCCTCAAACCCTTTCAACTGAAGTTCTCTCAACTGTAAGAGATTACACCAGAAAGATCGCCCTGGCATTGAAGGTTGTTGGCCTGATTAACATGCAATTTGCCGTTCAAAACGGCACCCTGTACGTGCTGGAGGCAAATCCCCGGGCATCGAGAACCGTCCCTTACGTCTCAAAAGCCATCGGCGTGCCGTTGGCAAAGCTTGCAACCAAGGTCATGGTGGGTCACAGGCTGAAAGAACTGGGTTTTACTGAGGAGGTAAAGATAGATCATGTGTGCGTAAAGGCTCCCGTGTTTCCATTCCTTAAACTGCCTGGTGTTGATTCGATCCTCACGCCCGAAATGAAATCCACTGGAGAGGTTATGGGCATCGCCTCCACTTTTGGAGAAGCTTATTTCAAGGCCGTGCTATCGGCTGAAGGAAAATTCGTTTCAGAAGGTAGGGCATACATAACAGTCAAGGATGATGACAAACCCAAGGTGTTGCCCATCGCAAGAGAATTGAAAAACCTGGGTTTCGACATCGTTGCAACCAAAGGCACAGCCACATATCTCAGGGAGAACGGTGTAGAGACCGAAACGGTGTGGAGGATCAAGGAAAGGTACTCCCCGGATGCATTGGACCTGATGCGCAGGGGGGAAATCAACCTCATAATCAACACACCCACCATCGGCAGCGGTCCCAAAAGGGACGGACATTTGATGAGGAGATTGGCGGTGGAACTGGTCATACCGTTCATCACAACCATCCCCTCGGCCAGGGCCGCCATCGAGGCCATAAAAAGCTCTAAAAAAGGGATGATCGACGTGAGGTCGCTGAACGATTACTGTGATTCTACTAAGGTAATGGGTATTGATTCGGAAAGAACAGGATCGTTACAACAAAGATTCAAGGTACTCAATAAGCCTATCGATCATCTCCGTTAAGTCACCTTGAGCGTCCTCACATATTATCCAATCGTTGTTCTCGTCGCCGTCAACCTTTCCATCCATTTTTGCCCTGACATCATTATTTAATTTATTTATTGCATCCTCGTACTCTCCGTTCTGGATCATCTCCCTGATCTCTTCCACCTAGTTTACAAGGGCGATATTTCTCTGATACGGGTTGATCTTGAAGCA
>CBDUXN010000013.1:0-36915 GCA_965371185.1 uncultured Thermoplasmata archaeon | reverse complement strand
AGGATATGAGTGAAGAGGAGCCAGGTGAGGGAGAATTTGAGGAAGAGGCCGAGGAAAAATCCAAAGAAGAAAAACCGGATGAATTGGATAAGCTCCTCAAGGATCTGGGAGACTAATAAATTGTGAATATAAATTGTTTAATACCTCAAAAACGCTGCCACACCGCCCAGCTCATCCAGCACATCGTTGTCGGGAAAGAACTCGATTTTAGTGCTCATGTTCTTGGCTGCTTCCGCCATCTCCTCCACCGAACCATTATACCTATATAGCCAAAAAACAATCCCCTCTTGACCTTTGGGAAAACCCAAGGGATAAGGAGAGAGGGTATTATGGAATTTGTATTAAAAAATAACAGGATTTTGAAATACATGCTTGTATTAGGACTGGCCATTGTATTTCTGGCGATTGTAATGCTCTTTTTGGGCACGAATGCGCAGGCCGTGGTCATTGTGGACCAGGCTGGCGGAGGCGACTACCTCACAATCCAGGAGGGAGTTGACAATGCTATACCGGGAGAGACTGTTTATGTCTGGGACGGAACTTACTACGAGAATATTACCATTGACAATACGCTGGGATTAATTGGAAACGGTTCCGCCACCACCACAATCAATGCATCCGGGCTCAGCAACAATGCAATCAACATCACGGTGGAAGGTGTGGAGATTGCTGGATTCAACATCACCAATAACGAAACATATTACGGCATCTCTGCGATCGCCGGAGGTTTCGATATCCACCACAACGAGTTCTTCACCACGCAATACGCAGTATTTGTGGACATATACTATTTGAACTCGATATCCATGGCGGTGGACAGCATGTTCATCACGGACAATACCGTTGCCGGGGAATTGGGATTCTATTTCAACCGGATATTGTTCGATACCCCTATCCCTGGTTCCGATATAGTAGTGGGTCAGACAGTAATAGACAACAACGACCTTGACTACAGCAGTGGTTGGGGAATAACATTGTGGGGTTACGAGGTTCAAAACATGAATGGAGGCACAGTAACATGGGGCGGTATAATGATCACGAACAACGTTCTCGATACACCCACCGGCGGTGGCATAGCGTTATCGGGGAACATGGAGAACCTCACAGATGTCTCGGCCGTGATAAGCGCTTACGACATTTCTGGCAACAACATCACCTGCGGCGGAACTGGCATCCAGCTCGACTGGTGGAGTCTACAGGAGCTCTACGGCACGACATCTGCAATCGCGGACCAGACAATAGTAAACGATAACAACATAACCGGCCCCTCGGACGGCATCCAGATCAATTTTATAAATGTTGGATTTAATATGTATGATGATGCATCTGTCATCATCGGCGATTTCATAATCGATCCGAACATAATAGACTCTGGTAATTTTGGAATATATCTCTATTTATCCAATTCGGCTTACGAGATGCACAACGATTCCTCGTTTGATGGTGGGAATTATTACATAGATTTGAATATAATAAATTCAAGTGGAAACGGTATCTGTTTTGAAATCAATTCTTTCGGTAGTGACATGTTCGGCAATGCCCGGGCAACCCTTGGAGATATTAGTATGACCGATAATAATGTTACATCTTCAGATAATGGTATCTATATAAATATATATAATCCTGGCGCTTATATGTATGACTTTTCCAACACCACTCTCGGGAACTTCATTGTTAATGATAATAATATCTCCAGTGGCAGTAATGGAATAAATATCGAATGGAACCTGGTAGGCTATCAAATGGATGACAACGCCTCCATGACAATGGGCAATTTCATAATCGAAGAAAACGAGATTACTACAAATAGCCAGGGCATATACTTCGATATCAATCAAGCGGCGTACGAGATGTTCAACGACACCACCTTTTCCATGGGAGACATCCTCATCGATGATAATACCATCGATTCTTCTGGTAAGGGCATCTACTTTGCCATTCACGACAGCGCCTATTACTTGTACAACAATACCATGGTAACCTTAGGTAACTTCTCTGCCACCAACAATAACATCACCTCTAATAATGAGGGCATCAACTTTTTCATAGGAACTGTATGGAACGAGGTGGGCTGCGAGATGTACAACAACGCATACGTGGCCATAGGAGAGGTCCACATAGAAGAGAACGAAATAGATCAGACCGGAGGTGGATACGCTATTAGTGCTTACCCAGTGAATATAGGCAACTATATGCACGGCAATTCATTCCTCACTTATGGCGACTGGTACGTAGATGGCAACAACATCACCGCTGCTGGCGATGGCATCTACACCGGTCACGAGTACTGCGGTTATCACATGTACGACAATTCCGAGGTGGTCTTCCATGACTACTATGTTCGCAATAACAACATAGACGCCAGCGACACTGCTCTCGAGGTAATGTATTACGACTGTGGCGAGTCAATGTGGAACTATTCGAGAGTCACAGGCGGCAATATGTTGGTTACCGGGAACAATGGATCGGGCCAGAACGACTATGGATACTACCTCTACTATGATTACATGGGTTATGAGATGTACAATGACACATACGCCTCTTTCGGATGGGTAGAAACCTCGAACAACAACTTCTCCTCGGTCAACAGCTATGGGGCTTATATCGAAATATACTACCTGGGTGCCAATATGTACGGCAACAGCCAGGCCTACATAGACACCATACCCATCCTAGACAACGAATTCTGGTCCACCAACAGCGATGGGCTGTACTATTACGAGTTCTACGAGAACGCATATGAGATGTACGACTCCTCCTATGTCTGGATAGGCGATATTCTCGTAAACGACAACTACATAAATTCAGGGGGGAATGGCATCTACTTGGATACCTGGACAGAGAACGCCTACAACATGCATCAATCTGCAAGCGCAGATTTGGGCAACTTCGAGTTCAACCGCAATATCATTGAAGCTGGAGGAGACGGCATATATGCAAACCAAGTGGCATCCTGGGCACGAAATATGTTCGGGGACAGTCATGTGACAATGGGCCACTGGCAGTTCAATGACAACACCATCAACGCCAATAACAACGGAATATACTGGGAGCCGGAGTATTTCGGCGCCTTTATGGAGGGCAACTCAACTGCGATTATCGGTGATAACTTGATCACAGGTAATGAAATAAACGTCGTGGACGGCTATGGCCTGTATGCCTGGTGGTGGTATGGCTTCGCCTATGAAATGCACGACAACTCGACGTGCATGGTGGGCGACAGCGTCATCATGTATAATCTCATAAATGTAACAGGGAGTGGTCTGTATTATGGTATCTACACAGGCCCTTATGATTCTGGCGAGAATGTCTACGACAACTCCACAGCGATCTTCGGGAACTATACCGTGAGCTATAACACGATAAATGCTAACATTGGTGACGGCATAGATTTCACTTTCTATACGGTCGGTTACAACATGGATGGTTTTGCTTCTGTCACGGTTGGCAATGTCATTGTCAGTAGCAACATTATCAATTCAACCAATGGTTATGGCATCTACATAGATGAGATGTATGATAATGGTTGTGAGCTCTACGACAATGCTACAGTGTCGATGGGAAGCATTGAGTTCATCGATAATCACATCGAAGCATTGGGCGGTTATGGTATCTATTTTGATGAATCAATGGGGGGAATATACGGTTTTGGATCCTACATGTATGACAACAGCATGTTCGAGATGGGCGACTTCAACTTCATAGACAACACCATCAATGCTTGGGAGAACGGAATATACTGGGAGCCGTACGAGTTCGGCGCCTATATGGAGGGAAACTCAACTGCGATCATCGGCGATAACTTGATCACAGGTAATGAAATAAACGTCGTGGACGGCTATGGCCTGTATGCCTGGTGGTGGTATGGCTTCGCCTATGAAATGTACGACAACTCGACGTGCATGGTGGGCGACAGCATCATCATGTATAATGTCATAAATGTAACAGGGGCGAGTGGTGATAGCGGTATCTGGACAGGTCCTTGGGAATCTAGCGAGAATGTCTACAACAACTCCACAGCGATCTTCGGAGACTATATCGTGAGCTATAACACGATAAATGCAAACAATTCATACGGTATAGAGTTCGATATCTATCATACCGGTTACGAAATGTACGGTAATTCCAATGCCACATTCGGGCAATTTCAGATCAATGACAACAATATAACCGCCATTAATGACGTAGGCTTATTTGTCAACTTTAACAGACTAGCCTACAACATTTATAACAACAGTTACCTCAGCATGAATGACCTCATGATAGCGAACAACATTATTACTGCCAAGACCATCGGTATAGACATACTATTCTACGAATGCGGTGGTCTCCATAATACTACCACAGCCTACATACCGGGCATTCAAGTCCTGGGCAACTGGGTGGATCCAGCGATCAGCGCTTTTAACTACACCACAATTAGCACGCCAAATCACAACGACCCAGGCGCAACTCAGATGTGGGGAGATGTGATTCTCGATGGCAATGACTTCGATGCTGGCCTGTTTGGCGTGGTTTTCGATTGGCAGGATCCAAATGCAAGCGTGGCACAGCCTGTATTCTATATCATGAATTGCAACATACACAATGGCGCTGTAAATTCGACAGGCCTGTTCTTTGTTAACATCACAGATGCCTATGCCGATATGGTAACAATCGACAGCTTTGACCAGGGCATATACGCCAACAACTCCATTGTTCATTATATGTTCAACAGCACCATAGCGAACTGCGCGGCCTGGGACATCAATTTGACCTCCGCATCGTATCTGTTCATGGTTAACTCCACCTTCGATAACGCTAGCGTATACTTCGAGGACTATGACTCTCTGTTGGAGGTAGGGTGGTTCATGAACGTTCTTGTCCAGAGCCAGGTGGCCCTTCCTGTTCCCGATGCAAATGTTACAGTAGCGGACATAGATGGAACCGAAATTTTCAACGGTACCGCCGATGCGAATGGTCAGGTCCTTTTCCTCATATGTAAAGATTACCAGGAAAATATTACAGGCATCATCAAGAACTTCAATGACTACACCGCAAACGCAAACAAGTCAGGCTCCTTTGGCTCCGCGATACCGAATCCAACCATGAACCAGACCCGATTGGTCATCATCACTCTAACCGATAACATTCCTCCATCCATATTCTCCGATAACTCGGACACAGCAGGCACGACAGGCGATCCGTTCTATTTCGAAATCAATGCCAGTGATAACATGGGGATCAACAGTGTACATGTCAACTACCGATTAGATGGAGTAGGCCCGTACACGAACCTGACAATGAGCGGCTCAGGTCCGTATTGGCTCACCGAAACCCTGCCTACAGACTATGTCGGGTTCATAGAATACTACTTCGATGCACAGGATGCCGGTGGTACCTGGGTAAACACAACACCCACCACTGCACCCATAACCGATAATGATGCGCCGAC
Organism: uncultured Thermoplasmata archaeon; assembly: GCA_965371185.1. Taxonomy (GTDB): domain Archaea; phylum Thermoplasmatota; class Thermoplasmata. The sequence continues at coordinate 31,481 of CBDUXN010000013.1, read as the reverse complement.
AATCATCTGGGGTTTGTTTCCCACAGGCGGAACCACTGGTGATTCTGTTCTTGTGAGCATCGAGGCAACAGATAATATCGACATTACTTACTACAAGATCGACATCGACGGCATGCTCTATGACCTTGTTAAGGATGGTGATTACTACAACTTCACGATCAATATCCCTCCTGACAGTCTTGCCGACATAGTTTATTCCATCGTTCTCAATGACAGCGCGAACAATCCTAACGCGGAACCTGGTACAACAATTACCGTCTCAGACGATGACGAGCCCACCTACACATGGGTTTTACAGCCCACAACCGGTTTTGCAGGTGATTCTGTAACAGTCAGCCTCATAGCAACAGACAATATCGGCATCACGAACTACACCATCACCGTCAACGGCACGACCTTTGACATGGTAAAAGATGGTGATTACTACAATTATACCATCAATATCCCGCCCGGAAGCACCGACGATATCACGTACAATGTCACCTTCAAGGATGGTGCAGGCAATCCCAACACCACTGCAAATACTGTGGTCACCGTGTCCCCACTAGATATTGAAGCGCCAACATACATTTGGGTTCTTCAGCCCATGGCCGGTGCTACCGGCGAATCCGTGACGGTAAGCCTCCAGGCCTTTGACAATGTGGGTGTTACCTACTATATGATAGATATTGATGGCACCCTTTATGACCTGATCAAGGACGGAGATTACTACAACTACACAATCGACATACCCTTGAACAGCACTAGCAGCATCACATACTTCATCGTGCTCAACGACAGTGCAGACAATTCGAACATAGTGCCGGACACAATTATTACCGTCACGGATGACGACGCACCCACATTCGATTGGGTCCTTCAGCCAACAGCCGCCAACACCGGCGATTCAGTGGATGTGAGCATCCAGGCCATCGACAATATCGGTGTTGCCACCTACCAGATAAACATAGACGGCACCATTTATGATATGACAAAAGACGGTGACTATTACAATTATACTATTAACATTCCTTCCGACAGCACAGCCAGCATCACATACAATATCACATTCACTGATGCAGCAGGCAATCCCATCACTACCCCGGATACGGTTATAACTGTCACTGCCCTGGATGAGGAGGCCCCGACTTATATATGGGTCCTGCATCCTGATTCCGGGACCACCGGTGAATCGGTACAGATAAGCTTGCTGGCCACAGACAATGTAGGTATTACCACCTACCAGATAAACATCGACGGCACACTATACGATCTCGAAAAAGACGGTGATTATTACAATTCCACCATAAACATCCCACCCGGCAGCACAGCCAGCATCACATACGATGTCACATTCAACGACGCTGCGAACAATCCAAATGCCACTGGAGGCACAGTAATAACTGTCACTGACAACGACGCACCCGCTAGCCTGACTGATACTTCAGACACCTCGGCCACAACCGGCGAAACCTTCACATTCGAGGTGGATGCCTCCGACAACATCGGAATCCACGAGGTGCATGTGGTGTACTGGTTCGGCACTGGCTCACCTACGAACTCTACCATGAGCGGTACAGGTCCCTACAACCTGGATATCACAATTCCATCCAATTCCCTGGATACCCTGCACTATTATTTCACCATCAGTGACGAGGCAGGCAACTGGCTTGTGGGAACCCAGGAGGATATCACCATCACAGATGACGAGGCAGCCACTGTTTCTAATGAGGCTTCTGATGGATCGGGCAAGGTGGGCAAGGCATTCCGATTCCAGATCGATGTTTCAGATAATATCGGAGTATCCCAGGTCAGGGTAGCGTACTGGTTCGGAGACGATGAATCCCAGAAGGAATTCCTTGAACTTTCCGAGACAGACGGCACATACTCTGGTTCCATAACCTTAGATCAGAGCGGAACCCTGCATTACTACTTCGAAGTGGATGATATCGCGGGAAACACATTTGAGAGCGATGAATACAGCGTGAATGTGGCCTCAGCCCCGAAGGAAGAAGAAGAGGAAGCTCTGAATGTGTTATTATTAATTCTACCACTGATAATCATCGTCATCATCGTACTGCTCTTGCTTTTAACAAGAAGGAAGAAAGAAGAACCTGAGGCCATTCCTGAGGAAGGAGAGAAAGAGCTTGAGGAAGAGGAATTAGAAGGAGAGCCTGGTGAGGAACTGGAGGGTGAAGAAGAACCACTAGAGGAAATTGAAGAGGAAGAGGCCATACCTGAACCTGAAGAAGAGGGATTCGAAGAAGAATCAGGTGAAGAGCTAGAGGGTGAAGAGGAACCAACAGAAGAAGGGATAGCAGAGGAACAAGAAGAACCCGAAACTGAGGATATGAGTGAAGAGGAGCCAGGTGAGGGAGAATTTGAGGAAGAGGCCGAGGAGAAATCCGAAGAAGAAAAACCGGATGAGTTGGATAAGATCCTCAGAGATTTGGAAGATTAATAACTGGTGAAGAAAAATATTTAATACCTCAAAAACGCAGCCACACCGCCCAGCTCCTCCAAGAACTGATCGTCCTTTATGAATTCCAATGTCGTGCCCATACTCTCCGAGGCCTCAACCATCTCCTCCACAACATCCACATTGAAAACATCGTTGCCACAGAGTTCGCATTTTTTTACGGCGCCCAACCTGAATATGTCGCATCTTTCACATTTCCATCCTTTTACCTTCGTTCCCATGTTAATGAGCAGGAGCTCTACCCGTCCTTCTGTTACTGCTTTGAGGGTATCATCTACACCATAAGTTACCAATCCGCCTTTTAAAATCTCGGCTCTAAGATCCTGAACCATTTCGATCTCTTCCTGTCTTTCCTTCTTGAAAAAATCATGCAGGGAATCGCTTAAAAGCTGTCCTTCAGGCACATCCAGATCCTCATCAATTGTTGCGATTATCTTCTTTTTCAGATGCTCAGGCAAGAATTCCTGGAATTCCTTTTTCGCATTACCAGGCCCTGCCAATACGATTCTCCTCACTTTTTCCTTCTCTAAAAACTCCTCCAGTTTCTCGCTGACCTCCTTGAAAAAATGCTCTATCGCACCTTTCCTAAGCCTCTGAAACCGCATCTGGGACCAGCCGCCCTTCTTATGCTTGTTCATTATATGCTTGTGCATCTTTTTAGTATCTGAAATTACGGCCGAGGATATCAAAAATAGTTTGGCATTTTTATGGTCCAGAAGCGCGATGGCAAAGGATTCCCATTCCTCCCGCAACATCGCCAAGGGCCGAATATAGGGTGAGGTGTCCACGATCAGTTGGTTTTCCATCTCCAAAGTGAGCATATACGCTTCAAAGAAATTTTTTGGTACAGAGGAAAAAATCGCCATTGCCCTCGCCTTTTCGGATTTCCTTCCGGCCTTCAGAAAATCCCTTATCTCCTCCATATTTTTCTGGAAGATTTCTTTTAACTCCTTCTCCCCGCCAAGGGCCTTTAGGCACTCCCTTTCTCTCTTGTCTAGGAACTTCTGAGGTTCCTCACCCAATACATTTAGATACAAGCTTACGAAGGATGGCTTAACGTCGCTGACCTCTGATAATTCCCGCAGATCGATGTCACCCAGCATTTGTCTCCCCTCCATATTACCAAATCCTATTTTTTACATAATTCCAAAAAATTCCCGAATATGTCATAACCATGTTCAGTATGCTCCACCTCGGGATGAAATTGCACCCCGTAAAATGGTTTCTTTTGGAACTTAACGGCCTGGATTCTGCAATTCGCGGAATGGGCCAAGACCTCGAAATCATCCCCCACTTCCTTGACCTCATCGTTGTGAGATTCCCAGGCGTTGAAGGTTTTTGGGATATCTTTGAATAGCTCATTTTCTTCATCTATGACGATCTCCATTCTCCCGAATTCCGGTGCATCCGCAAGTCCGGTTTTGCCACCAAAGTGCATAGAAAGATAGTGATGGCCGAAGCAGATGCCGAGAATGGGAAAATCCGCCTTTTCCAGGTAATCATCGATTTTTCCCGGGACGGAATCCTCAACTGTGCTTCCTGCGCCGCCAGAAAGGACAAGGCCGTCGACATCTAGTTCCTCAAAGGGTGTTGTATTGGGGATTATTTTTGTATCGACATCGAGATATCTCAGTACACGCCATTCTCTATGTGTCCATTGGCCTCCGTTATCCACCACATACACTTTCATGAGAACCTGTATAAGGTAGTCGTGATTTATAGTTTATTGGGTTGGACATTAGAGGATGCCTACATAGGCCCATCGCCTCTTCCCCCCCTCCCACCCTTAATTTTCCAAATAAAAATAGAATAAATCTTAGAAGTTAAAATAAACCCTATAAACCCACAAAAACCTTTTATTTGACCAAGTATTTCACTCTCCGCATGCCGAACCTAGACCAGAAAGCAATTGAGGCCAAGTGGCAGGACTGGTGGGATGAGAACGCGATATTCAGGTTCGATCCCAAATCCGACAAGCCAGTGTACAGCATAGATAATCCGCCGAGATACGCCTCTGGAGGCCTACATGTGGGCCATGCCGTGCACTATACCCATATAGATTTTGCAGCCAGGTACAAGAGGCTAAGGGGCTATAACGTGTTCTTTCCATTATGTTTTGATGTCAACGGTATACCGATAGAGGAGAGGGTTGAGAGAAAGCTGGGCATCACGAGAAAGGACATAAACAGACAGGAATTCATCAAGTTGTGCAGGGAGTTTGCAAAAGGGAACATCGATGAGATGACAAGGCAGTTCAAGGTTCTCGGAGAGAGTATGGATCCAAGCATATACTATCAGACGGACGCAGAATACTATCGAAGACTCACACAGATATCCTTTATCGAGCTTTTTCAAAAGGGCCTGGTCTATAAAGGTGAACATCCTGTAAACTGGTGCCCGAGATGCATGACCGCCTTGGCTGATGCGGAAGTGGAGTATCAGGACAGGAAAACGAAGTTGAATTACATTAAGTTCAAGATCAGCGATAGGGATGAGGATGTGATTATCGCCACCACACGGCCTGAACTGCTCTGCACGTGTCAGCTCGTGGCTATCAACCCACACGACCCGCGTGCGGGAGAGCTTGCAGGCAAGCTACTTCTCACCCCCGTATACAACAGATCTGTGGAGGTGGTGGAGGATGACAAGGTTCTTTCGGAGTTCGGCACAGGCATCGTCATGATATGCTCTATAGGCGACAAAGACGATCTGGAATGGATATTCCGCTACGGTCTGAAAATCGAGAAGGGCATAGACGAGTACGGCCAGATGACTGAAGCGGCAGGGGAATACAAGGGCATGACGATAAAGGATGCAAAAGAGGCCATTATAACCGACATGAAGGAGCAAGGACTTTTAATAAAGCAGGAGGAGCTGGATCAGAGCGTGGGCAGCTGCTGGCGATGCAAAACACCGATAGAATTCCTGCAGGTGCCCCAGTGGTTCTTAAAGCTTCTGGATTTCAAAGGGGATGTGTTGAGGATAGCCGATGAAATCAAATGGTTCCCTGAGTTCATGAAGATTCGACTACACGATTGGGTGAACTCATTAACATGGGATTGGGTGATCTCAAGGCAGAGGTACTTCGCCACGCCCATTCCAATCTGGGAATGCCAAAAATGTGATGAAGTCGTGGTCGCAAAAGAGGAGCAGTGCTATGTGGATCCCACCATCGACCTACCGCCTGTAGAGAAATGCCCAAAATGCGGCGGGGAGCTGAAGGGCTGTGAGGATGTGTTCGACACTTGGATGGATTCCAGTATTTCGCCATTATATAACACATTCTGGAAGAGAGACGATGAGATGTTCAAGAAGCTATATCCTATGTCCTTGAGGCCTCAGGCCCAGGATATCATCAGAACATGGGCTTTTTACACCATCATAAGAGAGCATTTACTGGTAGACCAGAAACCATGGGACGATATCATGATAGGCGCTTACATACTGGCCGAGGACGGCACGCCTATGCATGCTTCAAAGGGTAATGCCGTTGATCCAATCGAGCTCCTTGAAGAATATGGTTCTGATGCCATGCGGTACTATGCCACAGGCTGTGCACTCGGCATGGACAATCCCTTTAGAACCAAGGATGTGAAGCGCGGTGTGAGGCTGTGCACAAAACTTTGGAATTTGGAAACATTCATCGGCAAGGCCCTTGAGGGCAAGAAAGAATTTGACGACTCTATGGTCAGGAGTGTTGACAAATGGATTTTATCGAGATTCACCCAAGTTCTGAGGGAAGTCACGGCGCATATGGACGATTACCAGTTCGATAAGGCCATGAAGACCATTGAGAACTTCCTGTGGCATGAGTTCGCAGATCATTACATAGAGATGGTTAAACACAGGGTATATGAACAAAAGGATGAGGGAGCATTGTACACGCTCTACACCCTTGGCCTTGGCTTGGCAAAGATGCTGGCCACCTTTTTACCGCATCTGACCGAAGAGGTATATCATACCTATTTCCAAGATTTGGACGGCAAAAGTAGCATTCATATATCCGATTGGCCTGAAGAGGTTATGGTGGATGAAGGAGCCCTAGAAAAGGGTGAATTGGCCAAAGACATAATTTCAGCCCTTAGAAATTGGAAGTCTGATGAGGGACTGCCGTTGAATTCTGAGATCCCCCTGGTTGAGATAGTGGCTGGAGACAGGAGACATCTTCTCGCAGAAATTGAAACTGACATCGCCAACACCCTTCGCATCAAGGAACTGAACGTTGTGGATAAGATGGATTTAAAGGAAAAACCCATAACCCTTAAGCCAGTATATGCGAAATTGGGCCCGGAATTCAAGGAAAAAAGCGGTGAGATCGGGAACAAGCTGAAAGCGGCGGATCCCGTTGAAGTTTCCGAGGCCCTGGAGGGGAAGGGCTATGAGCTCGCCCTGGACAGTGGTGAAAACATTCTCATAACCAAGGATTTTGTGAAGGTTGAGAAGGCCGCGATATCCCACGGTAAAGAGATGGGCACGCTGAGTGTGAATGGGTTTACCCTGTTGATTGGGAAGTAGTGGATTTTGCATTTTCCATGCTGGAAAACCCATTTTCAATAAAAATTATTGTTACGAAATGTTTATATAGCAAACAAGGACTTTTGGGAAATCCCTAAATACAAAAAAGGTGAAAAAAATGGTGAACTTTGAAACATTGAAAGCTGAAAAAAAAGAATTTGGAAGGAACAATTTCTTGGAAGTCGCCAGAAAGAAGGCGATAACCGAGGATGGAGAAAACGAGTTTATATCCGTATCGAGAGGATATTTTTTGCCTGATGGGAGTGAGAGATTCAAAAAATCCATCACGATACCAGATGATGAAGAGATCAAAAAATTCGTGGCACAACAGATATTGGAACTTTAAGCCTCGAAAACCAGCTTAGGTTCCATTTTTTTTACTTTATAAAGCCCAAAATAACTTCTTACTGAAGTTCAGGATGCAGCAGTTCCAGGTAGGATTTTCTCTCCTTTTCTTTGAGGCCCAGCTCATCCATGGTTTTTAGGACAAGAGTTCTCAATTCATCCATATTGGTCTTCGAATCCTCGAAGGGCTCCAAAATCTCGATCTCCACGAATTCCCCAAGGTTTTCCACGGTGTCCAGACAAATCTTCAATTCTCCAAGGAGGAATTTCTTTCTCAGCTTCCTTACGGCACCTACCTCTTTGAAACCCAATTTTTTTAAAATGTCATTGGCAGCGGTGGCATCCTCCACCTGAACCTTGATCTCCTCCCTCGTTTTGCTGATGTTATCGATTTTGGGGCCTTTGTAGGTGATAAAAGCCTTTCCCTCCTCTATTCTGACCCTCAGGGCCTCATCTGTGGCAGCGAAGTTCCTGCTGGGATGGCTGTAGTATGTATCCATCTGTTCCCCCTCCCATACCAGTTTGGCGCCCATGCTCTTTATCTTCTCCTCGACTTCCTTCAGATCTTTGGCATAAGCTTTGACCTCTATCTCCATCGGCATGGCTTCTCTCTCCATATGCTGGCTGTTATGAATCAGGGATGTCAATCCTTTACGTGCTTCTTCACGACCTCCCAAAAAGTTCTATTGCTCACCCTTCCTTTCTTCTCCCCTATTACCTTGATCTCCCTAAGTATGTCGCAGACCTCTTCCTCCGTGGCCACGATTCCCTTCTCCTCGAGCCTGTCCCTGACCACCGTCTTTCCGCTGTGCTTTCCTAGAACGAGCCTTCTCCTATTGCCCACAAAGCCTGGCGGGATGGCCTCGTACGTCATGGGGCATTCCAAGGTGGCCGCGACGTGAATGCCGGACTCGTGGGAAAACGCATTAGATCCCACAAGGGGCTTGTTCTTTGGAACTCTTACTCCGGACAGTTTGGCCACCAGTTCAGATAGTTCTTTCAATCCAGATGTATCAATACCCAAATCCTTGTCGTAAAGAACCTTCATTGCCACTACAAATTCCTCCAGTGCGAGATTTCCCCCTCTTTCTCCGATGCCATTTACCGTGGTTGCCACAGCTGAGGCACCGCATTGAACCCCTACCAAAGCGTTTGCCAGGGCAAGGCCGAAATCGTTGTGAAGGTGTATTGAAAATGGGGTGCTCAGGCTTTGCTTTATTTTAGTGGCCAGGTACCTCATACCCTCTGGGGAGATGCAGCCCACCGTATCTGTCAATCCGATTCTATCTGCATCATGCTGCTCAGCCTTTATGTTCAATTTGTTGAGAAAATGAAATTCAGTCCTCGTGCTGTCCTCCGTGCTGAAGCTCGTTTTTAGGCCGTGGTCCTTTGCATACTGCACCATAGCACCGGTTCTTTCCAAGGCTTCTTCCTCCGTCATCCTCAGCTTGTACTTGAGGTGTATATTGGATGACGCGATGAACAAGAGCACCATATCGATGTCACAATCGAGGCAGCTGTCTATATCCTCCTTCCTAAGCCTGGACAAGGCTAAAATATCCGCATTCAGCCCCTCCCTTTTCACGGCTTTAACCGCCTTTTTCTCCTCATCTGAAACCGCAGGGAAACCAGCTTCGATCTGCGGCACACCGATTGCATCGAGCTTTCTGGCTATGGCTATCTTTTTGTGCTTGGTAAAGGAAACGCCTGGCATCTGCTCTCCATCACGCAAAGTGCTGTCGTAAACCGTGATCCTTTTTGGAAGTGAGCGTTTATCCAGGATGCCCTTGATGAAGTTGTATTTGCTTACGAACACCTCCTGCTCGAACATACCCCCTCAACTATAATAGCAGTTTAAAAAATTATTGGATGGTTTTTGATCAGATTAACCAAAAAAGAAGGTTGAAACATGCAAAATATACAAATAGGTGCATAAATATAATATCAATCATGCGAGAAGGCTCCAAAAGGTTAACCTTCAAGGCAAAGGAACGCGAGATAGTTGAATTAATGAAAACGCTGGGAGTTCCCAAGAACCTCTCAAGGGTCGTGGTTTTCCTATCAAAGACGGGGGAGGCGACTTCGCGGAACACGGAAGACGCTCTTCAGTTGAAGCAGTCAGAGGTCTCCGTCATCATAAAAAGGCTCAGGGAAAGGGGATGGGTGTCATCGAGGAGAATTAAGAAGCCCGCAAAGGGTAGGCCCCTCCAGATGCACAGATTGAAGATTTCACTAGGAAGAATAATAAAAGATATCGAAGCGGAGAAGAATGCAGAATATGGTGGGATAAAAAATAAGATAGCACGGCTAAAGAGACTCGCCAAGTAGTTTAACACCATCTTCAGTGCCTATTATCACAAAGTCAGCAAGCCCTAAAAATAGACCGTTCTCCATCACGCCGGGAAGGTTGTTTATCTGGGATTCGAGGCCCTTGGGGTCTGATATACTTTCAAAAGAACAGTCGATGATGTAGTTGCCGTTGTCGGTGATGAATATGTCATCATCCCTCTTTCTGAGCCTTACATCGCAGCCAAATGCCTTCAATCTCTCGAAGCAGATTTTCCATCCGAATTTGTTCACCTCCACAGGTAAAGGTGATTTCGTGCCCAGTATATCCACTATTTTTGATGTATCCACGACGATGACCTCTATTCTTGATGCTGAGGCCACGATCTTCTCTCTGAGCAATGCGCCTCCCATGCCTTTGATAAGATCAAGATTCGGATCCACCTCATCCGCACCGTCTATTGTCACATCGATTTCAGGATGCTCCTCCAGGTTCGAGAGCGGAATACCGGATTCTTTGGCTATTTCTTCCGTCTGTACGGAAGTGGGTATACCTATGATGTCCAAACCTTGGCTCACCATCATCCCAAGCCTTTTGATGGCAAAATAGGCTGTGCTACCTGTTCCAAGACCTACCACCATGCCGTCCCTTACATATTCTATTGCCCTCTCTCCTGCCACCTGTTTCAGGTTCAAAATCTACCCCCTGTCAAGGCAGGTAATTGCATTCCTTGGACTTAACGATTGTCTTTACCCTCGGCCTACCACCAATGCCCCTCCGTCCACCCTTAATTCATATGCTTTTTTTATAGGCCGCCTTATCTCTACACAAGATTTAAACTTGTTAAAAACCTTGAGGATAATCTCCGGTGCTACAATGAACTACAAATTCGTGGCCTTCGATCTGGACGGGGTGCTCGTCGATACATTCAGTTCCTGGGTCTGGATGCACGAGCACTTCGGTGTGAACAACGACCATTCGCTTTACGCCTATCAGAGGGGTGAGATCGATTATCTTGAATTCATGAGGCGGGACATCGCACTTTGGCTTGAAAAGAAAAAGGATATGACGATCCAGGATGTGGAGGAGATACTTTCTGAGGTTCCGATAATGAAAGGAGCCAAAGAAGTTGCGGACGAGATAAAAAGGCATGGGGTGCTGACCGCGATCATAAGCTGCGGTATCGAGCTCCTGGCGGATCGTGTGGCCAAGGAGCTTGGCATAGATTTTGTTGTTGCGAATGGGTTGATTGCCGATGGGGATGGCAAACTCACGGGGGAAGGGACCCTCAGTATCGAATTGGCTGATAAAGGCAAACCCCTACAAAGGCTGTTGGAGGAGAACGGCATCGCCAAGGAGGAATCCGTGGCCATAGGCAACAGCTACGGTGATGCAGGCATGTTCGAGGTCTGCGGTTTGGGGATAGCCTTCAACCCACAGGATGATGTTGTGAGGGAAAAGGCGGATGCGGTGGTTGAGGGGGATGATCTGAGGGGGGTTTTGGGGTATATTGTTGGGGACGCTTGAAATAGAAGGGGGCTTATGTCCTTCACCCGACACTTTCGAATGGCCAATAGTATACAATTATTCGGTTATTGTTACCACTACTCTAGCACTTTCTATTACCATTGATAGATTATTTCCAATATCTTTTTGGACCTCGAAGAAAATGTAGTATTGGCCAGGACCTTGGTAGTTTTCTGTATCGAGCACCCAGGTAACGGTTATTGACTCAATCTCCCCTCCCGGGACGGTAAGTGTTTCAACGGTTTGTCGTGCTTCATAGTTTTCCGAATCAATTATAAACGAATATGACATGGAGTCGTATTCTTCCTTATCGACAATAAAAATCTCAAAGCCATAATCACCGTATGGGAAGTCTCTATTCATTTTGTTATCAACTGTTATCGTAACATTGGCATTTTCTTGGAGATTGTAGGTTGTTTTATCAGTGCTGATACTTATTTCTACGTTTGGCCTTCCATTATTCTCTTCGTCTTTTTCATCCTCATCCCCAACAAGCAGTAGGATCAATCCTATGGTAGCGATTGCAATTACTGCCACGATTATTATAGCAACGATCTTTTTATTGATGCCTGTTTTTGTGGGAGGGGGATATGTTGTCATTTGGTTTATTGGTTGATTGGGCAGTTGATTCAATATTGAACCACAATTTGAACACACTTCCATTCCCTGAGTGACTTCGTGTCCACAACTTTGACAATACGGCATGTTATCCATCAACCTCGACTTGCCTATTAACCTATCTACCGATACAAATTTTTCATATAAATATTATTTGGAACAATCTCAGGAATGATAGTTAAATTCTCAAACTTTTAGTTAATGAGACAAGCTTAAATCCTTCATCCAATACTAAAAGAATCATAACCTTCCCCAACCCCCAACCTAATATTATCATCATCCTTTACAACCAACGTTACAGTCCCCGGCCCTTCATAAACCAGAGTTGTCGTGTCTGTTATATCAACGGGGTTGACTTCTGGCGAAGGATAGGGGTCTGGATTCGGTGGATTATTCAGATAAGTAGCTGTCTCAACCTGAGAACCATAGGTATAGGTCAGCATTTCATCATCACTGCCTGGATCCATGACATGCGAGGTTATTTCGAATGGAAGCCCAATAAAATGAGTGCTCAAATCCACCTCCCAGGGCTCAATGTGGTTCCAATGCTCACTGTCTCGTTTCTTGGATTGCTGGACATTGAAAGTATGGTGTATCTTCTTGATGCTCCCGTTCGGGGATTTTATGTATATCCAAATTGGATTACCTCCTACATTCGGTGGGTCTTCCAGAGTATAGGTTACGGTTGCGGAATAGGATTTTGAAAAGTCGATATTAACTGGAATCCAGGCCATTTGCTCGTTTGGAGAGCCAGGCATACGCTCGATAGAGACATAACCTAATTGGCTACCATCTTCATATAATGTCATGCTGACATTGTTATACTTTCTGCCTGCCACTCTTAAGCCAATTTCGACATTCATCGTTATTGATTCGATGGTTACTGTTGGGTCCACATTTTGAACTGTAATATTACAGGTATCTGTAGCTGAAAGATTATCGTTGTCTGTTACCCTCAAAGTAACTATGTAGACACCATCATCGCCATAGATATGGGTCGGAGTCGGGCTTGTTGAATCGATATCATTTGTTGTGTTTCCATCACCGTCTGAATCCACGTTAACATCGAAATCCCATTGATATACTAGCCCATTAGTATGAGGTTTGGAACCTTTTGAAAAATAGATATTCCATCCATTATCCTTCAAACTTTTCCATACAATATAAGGCGTGCCTTCTTTGCCTACAGCTATAGATGGAAACATTACCATTGTGGTAGGATCGCTATTGACTTTATAATTTGGACCAAAACTATTAGATCCATTACTTAATTTTGCGTAATAAACCTCATTTAAGGGAGAACCACCTGCATACCATACAACATGAATGTTGTTGTTTCTGTCAGCCACAATCGAATGCCAACTAACTATTTGATCAAGTTCAACCTCACTGTTTATCATTGTATCATTACTAAAGGTAGAACCTTTATCTGTTGATTTGGTCATGAGCACATCGTACCTATTAATATCCGACCAATCAGCACGAACAACATAGATAACGCCATTATTATCAACAGCTATATCTGCATGACTAGCTATAGAATCTGGTTTTGCATTTATTTTTATACTTGGGCTAAAAGTATGACCGCCATCAAATGATGCAGAAAAGAAAACACTAGCTTCATAATTAAAGGCACTTAAGTTTACATCAGTCCAAACAATATATATTTCCCCTTCATCACTAATATCAATATTGGGAAATAATTGCGAGTTTGGGCCATCCCCAGTATCATCTACACGAATATTCGAGCTCCAGGTCATACCTCCATCCGTTGACTTTGAGAAATAAATATCCCTATTATATCGCTCATTTCTATCATCTGCCCAAACAACATAAATTGTTCCGTTATATATTTTTATAGAGGGATGGATTTTGTTATTCAAATATCCTCCAGTATCATCAATGCGAACATTTGGAATGAATGTATTTCCTCCATCGGTTGATTTTGTGAAATATATATCATAGTTTTTTCCTCTACTTCCATCGGACCACACATTATATTTTGTTCCGTTATCATCAATAGTAATCGAAGGTGAATAATGATCTCCACCCGTTTGATTTAAACTTGTATTTTCATCATTTATTTTTATATTCTTGCTAAAAGTAATACCACCATCTGTAGATCTTGCAAAGTAAATGTTGGGACCAATTTCCCTATAGTCCCTCCACACCACATAGATATTGTTCTCATCATCCACTGCGATACCTGGATGGACAACACTTGTAGAACCAACGCAGTCAGCGTTATCATTTACCATAACTTCAGGTCCGAAACTAAAATTTAAGTCAGGATCGTAACTTTCACGTCCATCAAATTGTACAACATCTCCTTCATTAACCGCTTGGTCAGGACCTGCATCAGCGATTGGAGGTATTCCCCCCTCCCCAATGGCATGTAGATAATAATCTCTCGATCCAATAAAAATCGTTCCATCGGAGTCAATAGCAGGTGATGATATTATAGCATTCCCCGTTACATACCTCCATTTCTCTGTACCATCTGGGTTGATTGCATATAGATTATTATCACCAGACCCAATATAAATCGTGCCATCGGAACCTATTGCAGGTGATGAGATAACCCAGGGACCAATAGTGATATTCCATTTCTGAGTTCCATCTGGATTAATTGCATATAGTTTTCCATCATTTGAACCGATATAGATAGTTCCATCTGATCCAATTGCAGGAGATGACCATATATCTCCACCAGTTATAAAACTCCATTTTTCAGTACCATCCTGGTTTATAGCGTATAGCTTATTGTCGTAAGAACCAAAATAAACAACTCCCATTGATCCAATTGCCGGAGATGAGAACACGTCGCCACCAGTTATAAAATTCCATTTTTCGGTCCCATCTGGATTTATAGCGTATAATTTGTTATCAATGGTACCAATATATATCATTCCGTCAGAACCGATTGCGGGTGATGAATGTGTACTTCCATTTATTATGAAACTCCATTTTTCAGTTCCATTTGGATTAATTGCATAAATTTTGTTGTCTTGAGTTCCTAAAAAAATTGTCCCTTCTGAACCAATTGCAGGTGAACACCGTAAATCGTGACTTGTTTTAAAATTCCATTTCTCAGTGCCATCTGGATAAATCGCATATAATTTTCCATCATAAGAGCTAACATAAATTATTCCATCAGAACCTATTGTTGGTGATGAACCTATCTCATTACCTGTTATGAAGCTCCATTTTTCGGTTCCATCTGGATTAATTGCATATAATCTATTATCGTAGGAACCAACGTAAATTGTTCCATCAGAACCGATCGATGGTGGAGAGTATATATAGGCCCCAGTAAGAAATTTCCATTTTAACTTCCCAGGGTTCGAACTTGTATCATACGGGCTTTGACCTGTATGATTAAGATTATGCCGAAACATCGGCCACGGAATAGGATTTATCGTGACTTCCACATACCCAGAACCATCATTATATCCCGTTTTACTTACTTGTCCTAATATTCTGCAGATTATCTGTGATGTAACATTAGGTGCATTGAATATGCTATTAAAATCACCATTTGCATCAGTAATTCCACTTTGCGGACTGAACATTCCCCCGTTATCCGAAACCAGGTTTACACTTGCACCTTGAACTGGATTTGTACCATCGGTAACATGGACCGTGATTGCAGATTGTGCTGCTGAGTTGAGTTCTGAAAAATGGGAGGTGACATTAACATTGAGACTTAAATTCCCACCAATAGCATATAGTTTATTGTCATAAGAACCGACATAAATCGTACCATCGGAACCAATTGCAGGCGAGGACATCACCCAACCATCGGTACTATAACTCCATTTTTTAGTCCCATCTGGATTAATTGCATACAGATTATGGTCGTAAGAGCCTACGTATATTATACCTTCTGAGCTGATCGCAGGTGATGATCGAACTATCATCCCGGTTGTAAAATCCCATTTTTTAGTTCCATCCGGGTTGATTGCAAATAGTTTATTGTCTTCTGAGCCGACATAAATCGTACCATCTGAGCCGATTGCGGGTGATGATAGAACTCGGCCACCAGTTGTATAACTCCATTTTTTAGAACCATCCGGGTTGATTGCATACAATTTATAGTCGTCAGAGCCAAAATAAATCGTTCTGTCGGGACCGATTGCAGCTGACGAATGAATGTAATCTCCAGTCGTGAAACTCCATTTCTCTGTGCCGTCTGGGTTAATTGCATACAATTTGCCACCCTTACAGCCTATGTAAATCGTTCCATCTGAGCCAATTGCAGGTGATGAGAATATATCATCACTAGCTATGAAACTCCATTTCTCAGCACCAGCTGGGCTAATTGCATACAGTTTATTATCCTCAGAGCCAATATAAATCGTACCATCTGAGCCGATTGCAGGAGATGAGAATATATCATACCCAGTTGTGAAACTCCATTTCAACTTGCCAGGGTTTGAACTCGTATCATAAGGACTAACACCAGTATGATTGAGATTTTGTCGAAACATCGGCCACGGAGAATCAGCAAGCCCTCCTGTTCCACTGGAGCTTGAAGTTGGTTGCCCGATATTTTGGGGTTGTCCAGCATTTTGTGTAATTGAAGAAGAAATGCTTGTTATCATCAATATACAGATAGATATACTCATTATCCTACTCTTCGTATTTGCCCCCCTCCATGTAGAATAAATGTAGCTGAAACCATATAAAACCTTCTAAAAAGGCGAAATAATGAGTTTTAAGAGCAATTAATTGATTTCTAGTCAAATATAAAAAAAGAAAAAGAGAGTATTGGACACACCGAAGTAGATGTCTCTTAAATTAAAAAAATAAAGAAGAAAGAGACAAGCCCTTTCCAAGAGGCTATTTTCCCTTTCGATTGACGGCGTTTTATCGACGGTAAGAGCGGACTCGGCGGGATTCGAACCCAAAAGAATATTGTCTTTAGTTTTTCTCAATAGCCAGGTACAAAAATAAGAAAAAATGAAGGAAAATTTCCCACATCTTTTATCACATCTTGATAAAATAAGGGGGCTTATGTCCTTCATCTGACCACTTCTGTTACTACTTAAAACAAACTGACCGTGGTAAAATCCATGGGGTGCTGGAGGTATCTTCTATCGGCATACCCTTTAACCCTGGCAACACGACCTTAAACCTTCACAGATATCGTGTGCTCATCCTCAAGAAAAACCTCGGCAAACGACTTCTTCTCGATGTTTATCGCATCTGCTATAGCCTTGGGGATGGTGATCATATACGAGTTGCCGCGTTTTGAAATCTTGACTTTTTCATGCTTTCTAGCCTGTATTAGGAGATACGCTTTCTCGATCTCGTCAGGGCTGATCAGTTCATAACCGCATTTCTTGCACCGCCATCCCCTGACCTTAGTCTCAGCGACCTCTACCTTAGTTGGTACACAATTCTTGCCGCACTCTGGGCATTTGATATCCCCGTCTTCCAATCTCTTTCTTTTCATTTGCCTCGCCTCTGAAATATGTGTCAAACATATGGTAACATCATGTTGATACATATGGTTTAAACACTATATTGACATTTCGCAATCAACATTATGAATTCACCAACCTCCCCCCTAAACCTATTTATAAACACAACACGATAAGGTTGCCATAAGGCAGTGAGGGTTTCGTTTTGAGCAAAATCGTTGTTGTTGGAGACATACACGAGGGCATCAATTTCGGCTTCAACATAGATGCCGAGACAGGCATCTCAAGAAGGGCCTTGGACATACACAACAATTTTGCAAGGACCGCCAAATACGCCATCGAGAACAAGGCCAGGCTTTTCGTGGTTCTCGGTGATATGTTCGACCGCACCCATGTGAGCCCAACCTTCAGGGAGTTGATCAGGAGGGATGTGATCGAGCCTCTGGAGAAAGAAGGCATTGAGGTCTGGATACTTGCAGGCAATCACGATCAGCCCCACGGCGAGAAGAAGGGCACCTCTATTGATGATTTCCGCGGGTATGGGAACGTGAAGGTGTTTCGCAAGCCAGGTGTTGAGGAGGTCGAGACAGGGGGAAAGAGCTTTGAGTTCATACTCGTGCCGTACCTACATCCAGAGCAGATAGCTAAGCTTGTCAAAGAGAAGGAGGGTACCGAGATAAGCAGGGAGCAGATGTTCTTGATCGGACAAAGAGTATTGAAGCAGTGGATAGCGAACCGCTGCGGCGAACTTGAGACCGATTATAAAATCTTGCTTGGGCACTACTATTTGGAGGGTGCCAAGCTCAGGGAGACCTCATGTCCTGAGATACTGCCTGGTGAGTTCTCGTTCACAAGGGATATGATCCCCGAGACTTTGAATCTAGCTGTGTTCGGTCATGTGCACCTCCACCAGGTTATCGGCTCTTCACCAGAAATCGTTTACACCGGTGCAGTGGAGCGAATCGATTGGGGGGAGAGGGAGGATAAAAAGGGTTTTATTGTGATTTCACCCCTCTCAGACAACCTTTGGGAATTCAAGGAACTGCCCGTGAGGGAAATGATGAAGATAAGCCTGGAGATCAAGGCCGGCGAAGAATCCACAAAAAAGATTCTCGATGCAATACCGGAGGCTGTGGAGGAAAAGATGTTCAGATTGGAAATCGAGTTGGAGGAGGGGGTGAGGGAATGCATTTCCGAGTCACGAATTACAGAGAAACTGAAAGGTGCGTTCTATTACGATGTGCGGTGGAAGGAGATATCCGCCGACAAACTGGGTTATGCGGAGTTCACCATGAACCCATACCAATTGCTTCGAGCCTTCATCAAAACAAATTACGGCGAACATCCGAAGTACGAGGATATTCTCAAGGAAGGGGAGAACATCCTTGACGAGGTGCTGGGATGAGAACTCTGGAGGATTTCGTTTCAGAGGAAAGCGTTCCTGAGCAGTCTTTGGAGGAGGAAAGGCCAGAGGTCAAGAGCATTTCCAAGACGACTGAAGGTTTTATTATCAAGGAGATCGAGATGAAAGGCTTCATGAGGTACGTTGAAAAAACCTCCCCGCCCATAACATTTCCCAACAAGTTCACCGTCATAACCGGTAAAACCGGCAGCGGAAAGACCTCAATACTTGATGCCATAACATTCGCTCTCTACAAGAGGACATCCAGGACGGACATACAGATTATTAGTATTTCCGATGTCTGTAAGCCTGGAGGTTACGTTAAGGTCTCGTTTACCCAGGGTGGAGAGGAATACGAGGTGGAAAGAGGTTTTACCTCCTCCTCATCACCGTACTTGACTCTAAAAAAGAACGGCAGGACTATAGAGGGGAACATTAGGGAACTCGAGAGAGTCATTGAAGACATAATAGGCCTGGACTATGAAGGTTTCAGGAACTCAACGTTCGTTCGGCAAGATGAAATGAAGAAACTGGGTTCTGAGAAAGGTCCCGAGAGATTGAAAATATTCCAGAAGTTGTTCAGGCTGGAGACATTTGAGAAGGCCCAGGCTTTGGTCTCTGAGAGGTTGGAGAGAATAAAGAAGAACATCCGTGCTCTTGAGACTGAGATGAACATCAGGGCCGAACAAACGGCAAAGCTGCCGTTATTTGAGGAGGAACAGAAGGAAAAACAACGATACATCCAGGTAGAGAGGAAGAAGCTGGAGGAGCTGAACGTAAAAGTCAATAACATGAATAAGGAGCTAAAAGATTTGGCAGAGAAACATGATGAATTCTCATCTCTTAAAGGCAGGGTCGAGAGTATAGAAGATAGGCTTGGGAAGACGGACGAGAAACTTGCCAGGGCTAAAAAGAAGTCGGAGAGGGTTGAGCCTTTAAAGAAGGAGATTGCTGGATTGGAGAAGGATACTGAGGATTATGAAGCGCTACGGACCGAAGGCGAAAAACTGAGGGAAAGGCAAAACAGGCACCAAACTTATCAAAGAGACCTGGAGAGAGACAAGGCCCAGATAGCTTCTCTATCAAAGGAAAGAGACGCTGAAAAAAAGAAATTGTCCAAGCGAATAGAAGGGAACGAAAAGAGAATAGCCAGGCTTTCCACCGAAGTAGGAAAGGATGAAGCTTTCCACCTGCTGAGAAGGGAAGGCTCACTCTCTGAAAGGGTCGAGAGAATTGGAAAGGAGATCGAATGGCTAAAGGAGAAGAAGGGGTTGGTGAAAGAGATAAAGCAGGAGAGGGATGAGGCTGAAAAGGCTTTGAAAGAGCTAACGAAAAAGACGAAGAGCATCAATGTGGATTCGTTCGTACTTTCTGAGATAGAAACCAGCATCGAACAGATGAGAAAGGACATAAAGGAGTTAGAGGAGAATTATGCCCAAAAAATAGAAAGTATCGAGGGAAAAATACGGGAGACTGGGAACAATCTGAAAGAGCTTGGCTTCAGCGAGGAGAAGCGGAAATGGTTGACCGAGATAAGGAGCAAGGTAACCAGGATGCGGCAAAAGAAGGAAGAACTGGAAAAGAAAAGGAAAAAACTGGATGACCTCGGAGACATGTCCAGCTTGGCCAAAGACCTCGATTCGCAAAAGAAGGGCATGGAAAAGGAGCTAAAAGAATTGAAGCGAAGGTTGTCTGAGCTGAAAGACGAAGAAGAGAAGTACCAGAATGCAAGGCACAGGTCTGAGGGGATGCAGAAGGAGAAAGAGACCCTTCACAGGAATATTTACGGTGCAGAGGGTGAAATAAAGCGTCTGGCAGAGCAGGTAACGGAGCTAAAAGATCTTTCGAAGCGAATGGAGGAGACTGGGAAAGAATTGAGGGAGTTGAAGGAAAGAGGCGAGATTCACTCGATATTGAGGGAGAAAGTGTTTCACAAGAGAGGCATCGTCATGTATGCAATCGATCAACTCCTGCCTCAGCTATCACTGGAGACGTCCATGTATCTTTCGGATATGACCGATGGGCGATTTTCTAAGGCCAAACTCAGTTCGTACGGAGAGAACAACAGATACGGCATCAGAATAGAGGTCTCCGGGGCTGATGGAAATTGGCACGATGTGCAGGAGTTCAGTGGAGGGGAGAAGACACAGATAAACGCGGCCTTGAGATTCGCCATTGCAAAGGAGCTTGCAAGCATGCCCCAGGTGGGCAGGACCTATGGCAGGATGAAGACCCTCTTCATAGATGAGGGGGATCTAGGTTCTTTGGACACCGAGAGCAGCAGAGAGCTCTTCGTGAAGAAGCTCTTCGATATGGGGGAGTTCTTTGATAAGATCATTCTAATCACACATCTGACAGAGATCGCAGAGAAATTTCCCGGGAGGATAATGGTCTATATGACTCCACAGGAGGAATCAAAGATCGAGGTGATGGCATGAACGGAGAGGAGAGCGATGACTCCGATCTAGAAGTGCTCCTTGCCCGCAATCTTGAGATCATACAAAAATATCGCTTATTACCAGATGCCTCAGATGAGGAGCTATGCATAGCTGTAAAGACGTTTGCCCCTTCTGAAGAGGTTATAGATCTAGTGGCTGTAGATGGCTCATACTCCTTTTTACTGAACCTGTCAAGCATGTGGCTTGCAGTGATCAGGGCAGGTGCATTACATTACAGATTCTCGGAGGGGAAGGGCTATGAGTTACTGGATTCCATGGTCAAGGAAAGGCCGGTTTTGGTGGCAACGAAGAAGGACATCATGGCAAAGATGGGTGATATGCATGCCAAGCTGTTTGAGGCCACGAGATATGCCTCAGAGCAGCATAGGGAAATGGTGAACCAATTTCGCCGCCTAATGGAGCAGGAAATTGCTTATGAACTGGCGAAGAAAAAGCGTGATGTGATCATAGCCATGGACGGCACTTTGACGCCTCTCAAAGGCACAGATCTTTTAGAAAAGGCATTAAAGGAATGCGATAAGAATGGCAACATTCTAATAGGCGTTTCCAAGGATTCGTTCACCCATGCCTTCAAATCCTATAGAACGGATGAAGAGGTGCTGTCAAAATTGGATCTCGATAAAATGGGCTATGTTCAGGCACCATTGATAAAGCCGGAGAGGAAGGACAGCCTGCTTTACGATAGAATGCTGGGCGATGTCTATTACGCAAAGCTTCACCCTGATGCAAAGAAATGGTTCAGAATAGACATTGGCAGTTCCAAACACGAGCCTGATAGGATCTTTTCTCAGTTGGCACATTACTCGAAATCAAGGCTCTGCCTTGGCTACATATATCCATTATTGGAGGCGCACAGGTACGTCGTTACGGTCAGGCAGTTCCACAATTTATATGAGGACATGATTCTCAGTATGGCCGATAATTTTGATATTTCGCTGGAGGAAGCGATAAACGGTCTGACACATCTTGAAGGCAATAGGAGAGGCGCGTTTCATGAATATCTGGATCAGGTCAGTAGGGAAGTGTGAACATGGAAAAAAACAAAGTGGAAAACATAGGCGAGGTGGTTTCTGCCTCGGTCCTTGGCGGTTTGGAAGTTAAGCTGGCATTGGACAATCCCGAGGATTTGAGAATTGGCTACCCAGCCATAGTAGAGGGTAAAAAATACGATTTTTATTGTATGGTGCATGACATAGTTAACGAAAAGATGGACCTCGCGGAGAGGCTTGCAGGCTCCAAACTCAAAGCTTCCGTTGTTCCAGTCACAGCCATGCACGAGGGATACGGCGGCAAGATTTTTTACTCAAAAGCAAAGCTCAAACCCATTCAGTTGATCGAAAAGGGAAGTGGAAAACTATCTGAGCCCGAGACCGTGCCTCCTTACTTCTCAGAGACCAGGCATGCCACCAAGAACGATGTGGAGAAGCTCTATGAAGTAACGCCTAACTCGGCACCCATTGGCAGTTTGAGGGGAGTGTCGAAGTTCAATGTCAACATCGATTTCGCAAAGCTGGTTGAAAAGCCTTTCGGCATATTTGGAAGGACAGGCTCAGGAAAGAGCATATTCAACAAGATAATATGTGCCTCCATATTAGCGAGAAAGAGGGCGAGTGTTCTGATATTTGACATGCACTCAGAGTACGGCATTTACTCGAAAACTGACAACACAGAAGGCCTGAAATTCTATTTTCCAGATCGGGTGGAGATATTCTCCTTGGATCCTGATAACAAGGAGGGAAAGCCGTTCATCATAAGCCCAAGAGAAATTCGACCAGAGGATATAATCGTGGCCTTTCAGGATCTGTCGAGCGGAATGATCGATGCCCTTTATGCTGTAAATAGGCAGCGAAGCGGTGTAGATTTGATAACCGCCATTCAAAACGCGGATCCAGAGGATTACAGGGAGGGAGAACTGCATCCCGCCTCCTTGAGCGCTCTTCAGAGGAGGATAAATCGGATAGACAGGTTCGAATTCATCAGGGAGACCGAGAGTGAAGCCTTCAACCTGATCCAAGGTCTTGTGAAAGCTGGGAAGTCGATAGTCCTGGACTTTGGCAGGTACGGCACAAATCAAATGGCCTATCTGTTCGTGGCAAATGTGTTGGCGAGAAGGTTCTTTGACCTGTACACGGAGCACAATGAAGAGTATCCGCGCCTTGTATTATTTCTTGAGGAGGCGCATAAGTTCCTGGAACCTGGCATTGCATCCTTCACGATATTTGACAGGCTTGCCAGGGAGACAAGGAAGTTCAACTTAATCCTGGCTTTGATTGACCAAAGGCCTTCAAGGATAGATGATGAGGTCAGGAGCCAGTTGGCGAACAGGTTGGTATTGTCACTGAAAGAACCCTCTGACGTTTCTTCGGCTTTGGCCGGAGTGCCCGATAAAAGCACCTGGGGAAACATTGTGGCAACTGTACCAGTTAGGGTTGTTGTGGTGATCGGAGATGCCATCCGGGTGCCAACTGTTATAGATGTGATGGACTACAATGCCGAGAACGTTCGGAGGGAAATAATCGGACAAGGCAAGGAGATAAACAGCAGTGAGATGGACAAGATTGCAGAGAGAGCAGATGATATCTTGGGATGAATAGGGAGGATTATCATGAGATACGGCGGCGAGATGAAAATCCCTGAGTGCTACAGTGAGAAAGAGAGGAAGGCCATCGAGGAGATGGTCAGAGAGTTCGAGCATCAATTTGCCATGGTGGAGGAGTTCGGTGAAAGTGCATTGAAGGTGTGGAAGAGGATAAACGAGGAGCGAGGATACAAAAAAGGGAAGTATCTGATACAAAAGTACGGGATAGAAGGCGAAGACATCAAGGCCGTCAAGGAACTCATCGAGGCCTATATCGAAGACGAGCCCGAGAGAACCTCCGGACCTGAGATTCGGTTGGAAGGCCATAGGCTTATCATTACAAGCACTGGTTTTTGCCCTCTGATAGAATCAGCAAAGATCATGGATATCGACATGGCCTATACCTGCCCTTATTCCACCAGACCCTATTTCCTTGCCATGTGCAGGGCCGTAAACCCAAATGTGAAGCATAAGAACACGAGATGGCGTGCTCAGGGCGATGAGGTATGTGAAGAGATATTCTGGATAGAGGAGTGATACATGGCGATTATTAGGGATGCTGTGGAGAAGGATTTGGAGAATATTAACGAAATCCTTGGAATAAATGGGCAGATAGATGATATTCGTGAGGAGGACGTTCGTAAATTCATTGTAGCTGTGGCTGACGGTAAAATCGTGGGCTGCGGGATGCTGAAAGAGCATAATGATGGTGTGGAACTGAGTAAAGTGTCCGTGACTCCAGAATTTCAGAACCAAGGCATTGGAAGTGAACTTGCGAGAACACTTATTGAGAGAGCAAAAGGTAAGGAATGCTGGCTGCTGTGCGTTGATTCGCATGATTTTTGGGGGCAATTCGGATTTTATGTTGTGCCCGAAGAAGAGGAGCCAAAAGAGGCACTAGAATGTTGTGAGAAATGTGGGCGAAGGGATGAGTGTAATAGGGTTGTAATGGTCAGAGAGGCTATTTAGATTCATCCGTTAAATTATCTTCAATATATCTAGTTTGCAAAGCAAGTTTCACTTCACCCTCAGATGTAACTGTCACATTATTTACTGTTGCCGATTTGAAATCGGTCTCCGTAGTCTGCACCCAACTCGAACTCGCAGTTACATTCTCATCTCCCACTTCAAAATTCAAAAACATTCCGAATATTACCAGGCTCATAATAACTAATATTGAGACTTTTTTCATAATCCTCGCCCTCTTTTACCAACGTTTACAAACCAACCGCCTCATGACCCTTGAACTTTCAATATGCTAGACTTAACAAATCGACAGCTAAAATTCGTGAGTTGATAAACACCATTTAGTTTATATAAAAGGAATGTGTTATGTTAATACAGGTGATAACACGCCGCATAATCACAAAGAATTGCTTGAACGCATCTCACTCGATCCTAAGGTGATGACTGGTAAACCCGTTATTAAAGGAACAAGGCTCACTGTTCAGTATATTCTTGAGCTTTTAGCCGATGGTGCCAAATTTGAAGAAATTATCGAAGAATACGAAGGTCTCACAGAAGAAGATATCCTAGCATGTTTACTTTATGCTTCTGAGGCTATTGATCATTCCACTTTCATGCCTTTGACCGCTGAGGCATAAATATGCGATTTATGGTCGATGAATGCACAGGCCCGAAAGTTGCCAAATGGCTAAAAAAAGCGGGTCATGAAGTATTTTCAGTATATGATGAAGCAAGAGGAATAGATGATGAGGCGGTAATAAATACAGCAAATAAAGATAACTACATTTTGATTACAAATGATAAAGACTTTGGAGAACTAACATTCAAATTGAAAAAGCCTCATAAAGGAATTGTTCTGCTAAGGTTAGAAAATGAGAGAGCAAGAAATAAAATTGCGGTATTAGAAAAGCTACTTGAATTATATTCTGATAAATTGCAAAATAATTTTGTTGTAGCTACCGAAAAAACTGTAAGAATTATTGAGCCCTAAAATGATTGGTGTCACTGATAATTACCTCTCTTGCTGTCGTTTGGTTCAAATAGCTGACTATAATACAGTCACCTAATTACGTTCTTTCACCACTAAATTTCGTCTATGTCGAAATTTTTGATTACACGTAAAACCATCCACCCCACAAATCCTGAACCTTTCCCCATCTGGATCAACCAATCTCATGTCCAAAATTCGTGAGATGGTCCATGTCCGAAATTTGTATGTTTTTGAATAAAAATAAAAGGAGGCTAATCAACTGTATGGTACTTTTTAGATCTCTCATACTGTGCGATCATCACACCGCATACTATCAATAAGGCGAAGAGCACGGTGTTCAGCGTTATGATCTCTTCGAGCATAAAGTATGATATTGCCGTTGCAAACACGGGTATTAGATAGATGAAGAGAATCAGCCTCGACACCTCAGTTGTTCTGAGGATCTTGTACCATATGAGCAGTGCTAATGTCCCAGGCAGGAGAGCAAGTATCACAACTATTAACCAATGATATGCTGAGATTTGTGCCATATGTTCCTGAGGGCTTTCAAAAATCGAAAGAACCGCGAGAATGAGTGTTCCAATAACCATGCTCAAAAGCGCAATGGTTACTGGTCCGTGCTTTTCCAGCATTTTCTTGCTAAGTACTGAGGAAAAGGAGTAAGAAACTGCGGACATCAAGACAAGGAAATTGCCTATAAATGTGGAGCCGGTAAATCTCCCACCGCCTTCTGTAACAAGCAAAATTGCACCAGACAAAGCCAGCGCTGTGCCCAAAACTTTGTTGACACCTAGAGGCTCTCTTAGGAATAGAACCGCAAGTAAAATCGTAAATATCGGGCCAGAGGACTGAATGATACTACTAATACTCGCATCTGTCCATCTCATGCCGTAGTTTTGTAGTATATTTGGAAGTACGATACCGATGATGCCTAGGCAGAGAAAGAACTTCCAGTCCTCTCTCAATGGGACGATAATGCTTTCCCAACCCCCTTTCAAGGCCAAGAATAGGAGCAATGGGATCAAACCTATGGCAAAGCGCAGCATTGCAAGCGTAATAGGCTGGACGCCCTCAAGAGCGACCTTCAACAAGGGAAAGGAAAGCCCCCATGTGAAAACTGCGAACAGGATACCTATCAGCGAGAGCGATGATAAGGGTACGTTTTTTGATTTTTGTTCGTGTATTGGTTCAGGATTTGGCATCGCCGAGATAATCCAATTCGTGGATTTAAAGACTTCGAAAACATATCTTCGACAAAATCCCTGGCTATATTCGTTCTATGGGGGATCCTATTGGTGGAAAAAGGGGGGCAGGGGGGTGGGATGATAGCCTTCTGCAGGCAAGCGAACATGAGAATCCCCCGCAAAACTTCTTAAACACAGTGCCTATTCAGATTTGATGTCATGGAACAAAGATGAAAGGATGGAAAGTCTAGAAAAGAGGGTATGCGAAGGAGAGGTGGATGAGGAGATATTGCCAATCGTAAAAAACATAAATTCCAATCCGGATTACTTCACAACCAGCAGTTGTGCTGGAAGAATTGTCATAATAGAAATGCCAGAGTTGGGCGATAAGAAAAACGCAGAGTTCTTGGGTAAATGGCATCGTGTTGTCGAGGCCAAGGAGGTTATGGCAGCGTTTTCTAGCGCAAAGGGAGACAAGATGGTTTTTCTGCTGGCTCAATCCCCGATAATCCATGTGAGATGCAAGACGTTGAGGAGCGCAATTGAGCTGAGAAATTGCGCTGTGGAATCAGGGTTGAAATATTCTACAATAAAATCCCTCACTTTGAACGTGAAAGATGAGCCTACAAATATCGTTGTAGAAATACTAAGTTCAGAGAATATCCATGCGCCATTAGCAAGGGGAGGCAAGCTCTATCCTAATTTGGATTATCTCACATTTCTCGTAGAAAATGCAAACCAGGCTTTGAGAAGGGCAAGGGAAAAATTGGAGAGATTTCGCCAAAATCTGGCTTAGAGTTCGATCTCCTCCATGAGTTTGGGCAGGTAGAGATTGTACGAGCCTTTAAGCTCATCAGCCATGGCTTCCCTGTTATCGCTGTGGCAGATCATCACATTCTCGGGCTCGCATCCGTGAATAAATTCTATGAGCTCCCTATGTCCCGAATGCGCAGAGAAATCGAAGAAGCATACCTCGCAGTTCACGCTCTGCCTCACGCCCTGAATTTCTATTTTTCGCTCATCCATAAGCAACCTTCCATTCGTACCTTCAACCTGATATCCGGTGAGGAGTATCGCGTTTTTCGGGTTATCTTTGAACGCCCCTATATAGCTCAGCACCGGCCCGCCATCCAGCATCCCGCTGGTGGTTATGATGATATCACCTTTCATGGCGTATTTTCGTCCTCTGAAAGATCGAACCAATTTCACCCTGTTCTTCATCCTTCTCAGATCCTTTGGCGACCTTAAGAACTCTGGATTGTTCAGATATATGTCCGTTATGGAATTCCCCATGCCGTCCACGTATATCTGATGCTTGGAATGCTTAAGTATCAACATGATCTCCTGGGTCCTTCCTATGGCGAATGCGGGAATTATTGCCTTTCCGCCCCGGGAAATAACTTCATCGATCTTTTTCAGAAACTCATATTCCAGTTTCACTCGTTTCGGGTGGTTCCTTCCAGCATAGGTGCCTTCGATGATGATGGTATCGCATTTTACCGGCTTTGTACCTTTCAGAAGGTGGGTGTTGATGGTGTTGATGTCGCCTGTGAAAAGAAGATTTTGTTTTCCCCTGACCTCGAACATAGTGGCGCCAGGAATGTGGCCTGCGTAGTGGAAAATGACCTCAAACGGGCCGATTTCCCTTCTCTCACCGAATCTTACACTATCGAAGCAGCGTTTCGTAACTTTGATATCACGACCATCGTACATCTGAGGATACCCCTCCTGCTCGCTGATCTTGGTGTTGTCCTCGAAAAGCACCTCGCTTACCTGCTGGGTTGCGGTGGTGGCGATAACAGGATTGCTGTATCTTCCGCATATCCACGGCACCATACCGGAATGGTCAAGATGGGCATGGCTAAGCATGAGAAAATCGACTGGAGGGGCCTGCATTGGGTAAGTGGGTGGATCCGTGGCAGAAAGGCCGTAATCGAAGAGAAAACGGGTCTTATTCTCTTCAAGCAGCATGGCCAGTCTTCCAACCTCTTCGGCGCCGCCAAGGAATCTGATGCGCATATTATAGGTAATGAATTAATATTTATTAATCTATTTGATGGATTATGGGGCATTTTCCGGGAATATCGGTTTTTTTCTGAATTTAGTGTCTGAAAAATAAATATAAGTATGGGTAGTGCATTAACCACCAGAACAAGGGGTTTTGATGGCAATAAATGTGGAAAAGAAGATCAGCCTTCTGGGAGACTGGGGTGTTGGTAAGACCTCTCTCATTCGAAGGTATGTCTACAATGCCTATGATGATCGCTATTTGAGCACACTTGGCGTGAAGGTGTCCAGAAAGGAAATCGTGATCAAGGATTTCAAAAAGAAACCCTTCTTCAGGGTGAACCTCAACCTTTTGATTTGGGATCTGGTAGGCCAGAAAGGTTTCAAATCCGTACAGCATACTGCTTACAAGGGCACGAACGGTGCATTCATCGTGTGCGACCTTTCTCGACCTGAAACAATAGATAGTATTGAATGGTGGGTCTCCTCCCTGTTCAAAGAAACCAAACCCATCCCAATAATATTACTGGCAAACAAGGTGGATTTGACTGAGGACAGCGTCCCTTTGGAATTGAATAGAAGGACAGATGATATAATAAAGAAGCACAACGCCACATTCTTCCCAACAAGCGCAAAGACAGGTAGAAATGTGGAGGCGGCGTTCCAGGCAATGGGTAAGTTGCTGACGGGTAAATTCTTCGAGTAGGAACATTGACAATTTTTTATGCTACAAGATAAATATCTCACATACCCCAGAATTGATCCTCTTTTCTTTTGATTTTACAGACCTTGTCCAAAATTTCCTGCTCGTCCAAGTTCAGCTCGGTCCTATTCAATCGCTTGCAGTCCCCTTCCGGGATGTCTACGTAAAGTATATCTTCAATGCATATCTGGCGGCCAATGGTCACGCCCTCAACAGCTATTGCAATCTCCTCACCAGCTATTGCTTCTTTTAGGGTCTTTCCTTCACTCTGTATGCTTTTGATCCTTCCAATGACTCTGCCATCCTCCCTGAGGATTCCCTGACCTGGACGAAGCCTTCCAGCCAGCACCCTGACACCTATTATGGCGGGCTTGCTCACCCTGAATACACATTCTGGTAGTACCCTGAACATTCCTGGGTATGTGATTACGCCTCTTGCCTCCTTGTCCAGTTCCCTTCTCTTCTTTTCCATCCAATCCTCGTAATCCTCCATGAGCTTGTATATGATGGTGCTGTTGAAGATCGTTGCATCAGAGCGCTCGATCTCTTCTTTTGCGTCCGGCAAAATCTTAACATTGAAGGCCAAAATGACCTTGCGCAGTGGATTCGGAGACGTTACAGCCTCAACCACATCCCTCCTGGACACATCTCCAATCTCCACCTTTTTTATCGGTATCTCCTTCTCCTTCAACTCGAATGCCAATGCCTCCAAAGAACCTATGGCATCCGCCTTTATAGTTACCCCCTCCTCCGTTGTTTCGATCTCCAACTTCATCTCAGATCGTATTTCTCTTACGATGTCCTCCACATTATACTCTGCAACCTTTAAGGGGGCACCAGCTATTACGCCTTCCAAGGCCTGGGCTGAGATCTTCACACCTGCAGCTGCTGTAACACTTTCGCATGAATCGAACTGCTCCCTCGGGTCGCGAATTTCATCCAAGGGCTTCGGTCTGAGAAGCGCCTTCACCTTCGTTACTGTGGGCTCAGTGGTGGTGCCTATTACTATGGTATCGCCCTTCTTTATCGTACCTTTGTAGATTATGACGTCTACGGTGGTCCCAAGGCCCCGTTCTTCCTTAACTTCGAGGATTGTGCCTTCAGCTGCTCCTTCCTCGGTCTCAAGCTGTTTTTCAAGATAGCGCTGTGCCAAGCCTATCAACATCAATAGTAGATCTTGGATGCCCTCGTCGTGCTTTGCACTCACGGGCACTATTGCGATGTTTTTTTGAAAATCAGATATCCTGTCGTACCTTTCAGTGGAGAATCCTTGGGCGTGAAGCCTACCGATGAGCTCGTAGAGCATTTCATCGAGTTTGGATTGTACATGCTCGGGTTGAGCTGCAAAAGCCTCAGAAAAGCACCTTTTCTTCTTGCCCCTCCATCCAGACAACCTATCGATTTTGTTAGCTGCCACTACAAAGGGAGTGCGTTGCCGTTTTAGGATGTTTATGGACTCGATCGTTTGGGGTTTGAGACCCTCCATGATGTCTATTACAAGCACCGCTAGATCCGCTAATGCCCCTCCTCTCGTTCTGAGGGTTATAAAGGAATAGTGGCCTGGTGTATCGATGAAGAGCAGCCCTGGAACCGTGAATTCCTTGTCTTTCAGCATATCGCCGCAGATTTCCGTGATGGTTTCTATCGGCACCTCGGTTGCACCGATATGCTGTGTTATCTTACCCGCCTCTCTTGCAGCCACGGTGCTGCCTCTGATGTCATCCAAGAGAGTGGTCTTGCCGTGGTCAACATGACCCAGCACAGAAACTATGGGCTTGCGTATTTTCATGGCGGCGCCTCTATTTCGGTAGGGATGGTAGAAAAGATATTTGTAGTTTGTGTTTTGGAGGATTATTATAAAAAAGGGGTTTGGGATGGTCGAACCTCGGCCCACACCTTACTCCTTCAACACGCTTTCCAAACAATACACCGAAAATTTCGTTTCATCGCAGAGATAATCAACCCAAGTTTGACACTTAGCTCCGCTAATTTATCGGGAAAATGAATTTGACAGA
>CBDUXN010000012.1:0-37257 GCA_965371185.1 uncultured Thermoplasmata archaeon | reverse complement strand
CGGCAGTCCAATTTGCAGCTCTTTCGCCGATGTAATCTATTGTATCATTATAAGCAGAACAGTTGCCCCACTCCTGGAAACCTGGAGCCACAGAACCGCCTGTTAAAGTAGGTCCATCAGGGCCATCTGTGATCTCTATGTAATCTACAGTTGCTAGTTCTACCGTATAAATAACTGAATAGTTATGCCAGGTTGATGTTAAGGTGTCAAAGAATGAGGCGTTGAACCACACGGTGCCTGGTATGGTGCCGACATCGATACCATTTGACACTGCCGGCGTTAGTGGCGGAACTCCAAGAAGTGATGAATCACCACCTTCGGCAGTCCAATTTGCAGCTCTTTCGCCGATGTAATCTATTGTATCATTATAAGCGGAACAGTTGCCCCATTCTTGGAAGTTAAATCCAACTAAACCACCTGTTAATGTAGGTCCATCAGGCCCATCTGTGATCTCGATGTAATCCACTGTATATGGAGTGACTGTGTATACAATCGAAGCGTAGAACCAGGTTGTACCATTAAAGTATGAGGCGTTAAACCATACAGTGCCTGGTATAGTGCCG
This sequence comes from uncultured Thermoplasmata archaeon, assembly GCA_965371185.1. GTDB lineage: Archaea > Thermoplasmatota > Thermoplasmata. Next base: position 36,694 of record CBDUXN010000012.1, on the reverse strand, counting down.
ACATCGATTCCGTTTGAGAACCCTTGTAAGGGTCCAAGAAGACCGGAGTTCCCGCCTTGTGCAGTCCAGTTTGCACTTATCTCGTACATGAATCCCCACGTATTGTTGTATACGGAACAATTGCCCCATTCCGTGAAGCCTGGAGGTACCATCCCACCAGTTAATTGAGCCCCACCAGGGCCATTAGTTATTTCTATATAATCCTCTGTCGGAATTACTGGTATTTTAAAACGAGGCGTAGCAGTCGTCACATTGAAGTCCACCGAGCAGTCATCTGTATCTGTCCCGTTAACAGGTGTTCGTTTATAGCTATCGCCTGAAGCAGGTGTCCCATTACAATCCAACAGAGTCGTGTTGTCGTAATCCCACCATGTCGGATCCTCAGCCGGGTCGATTTGATTTGTGTAGTTGCCCCATTCGACCCTGTCCACGATGACATCGGTGTGGTTTGCTATTTTGTCAACAGTGGGGGTTCCTCCCCAGTTTGCCGGGTTCTTCCATACCAGTTTCACTTCATCACTGGGATTGAGCGTGAACCCTGTGAGGTTGATGAAGTAGTAGTCGCTTCCGAAGGGATGGTTAGTCACCTTATCTGTGTTGTCGCTAAATTCAAAAATCGGACCGGCGGGGGTATGGGTTCCTTGATTGTCCTTTTGCAGGTAATAACCATGTGTTGCGTCTTCAAGGGCGGCCTCGCTCAGATCGCCGCCGAAGTCGTAAAGATACATATATTGATCGGGAACACCGTCCCCTGGAGTCAGAACAATTTCGTTGATTTTTATGGCTCTTAGATAAGTGTCAACACTGTTGTCGATATTTGTTTCAGTATCGAAGAACAGGTCCGTAGGGTCTGTTGCGCCCTCTGTCCAGGATAACGTAGTATCCGATATGCTGAAGTAATAGTCCATGGGATCGTATTCTAGGAAGAACATTATATCGTCACCGGGATATCCTCCCTCTTTGACGGCATTACTATCCGAATCACCGTAGGTGTCTCCCATAACATCTATACTGAAATCGTTCATGCCCGTAACTGTGGCGTTGCCGTATTCAACTCCATCGATCCACGCGGTTATGATATCGCCTGGATCCGTTGCGCCTGCATTGCCCTGATCCACACCATCAGTTGCATTCCCGTAGATATTATACGGCATTGTAGGCTGTGCAAAACCCATGGGCAACAAGATCGCTCCGAACAATGCTCCAACAACCAAGACACTCATAATGCTTATTTTTCTTTTATTCATCTCCTTCCCTCCGTTCTTGTATTATCATTTCCGTTGCCAGTATGCTCAGGTACAAACTTTTGAGCATTTTAATCATTCACATATCTTCCTTACCTTATATAAATATTCTGTTACAACCTTGTAGTAGAATGTACAATGCCTTTTCTAATCCTACCCACAAAGATTTGGAAAAGTAATTACCTAAGGGTACTTAACTGTTTTGATTGACACCCCGTTCTTGATTGGACTTATAAGCCTCTATAATGCCTATACTTATCAAGCTTTACAGGGGATTTTAAGGCGCGTTTCCTCCCCGCAACCTGCAGCCTCACACCCGCGATAACCAGTGCCAGAATAAGACCGAACAGATAAAACATTTGGCCTGAAGAATCTGCACCGCGAGTTACAATCACAACGATCTTAACGCTGCTGGTCTCACCCGAGAGGTCTTTGGCGGTAACGGTTAAAAACTCCTTACCGCTCCAGTCCTCCGGAGCATACAGCACCAATCGCCTATTTGGGGCATCTATCTTATAGCTTATTCGTTCGTTACCGTCAAGTTCATAGGCGAGAACCTCGTCATCCACATCCGAAAAAAAGCCCTTTAGATCCAAAACTTTTACGCTTTCATCCTCATTCAAACCTATTGAAGCAACATTGACCATACTTCTCGGCGCATCGTTCACAGGATCAACAGTTATTATTACGGTATCAGATTTAACGAGTTCACCATCTGAGGCGAAAAAAATGACCTCTTCTGCGCCGTGCCAATCCTTCGGAGCCGAGAAATCAACGTGACCATCATCGTTTATTTGCACGATTACGGAATCGCTTGAATAAGAGAAGTCCAGGTTGCTATCGATGTCCTGAAAGTACGTATTGAGGTTTATGGCACCTTGTAACGAATCATCCTCATCGAAATCCTGATCAGGCAGTGGTTTTAAAAGCAAGGGGCGATCGTTTATCGGTCTCACCCACACGATAACGGTGTCACTCGCCTCCTGCTCCCCGTCTGAGGCTGTGAATGTAACCTCCTCAGTGCCGAACCAATTGTCGGGAGAAGAGAAATCTACGCTGCCGTCCTCATGGATTATGACCTCGATCTTGTTGTCCGCGCTTGTTGAAGAAAAATATATTTGGTTTTTATCGCTTGAAAAATGATCGTACAGATCAATCCCGCCCAAAGCGATTTCGTCCTCATCCATGATAATATCATCAAACGGCTCCTTCATGGTTAGTTTTGCTGAAGCCGCAGGCAATGCCACCAATATCATCAACATGACCACGGTTGTTGCAAGCAGTACCTTTGAGAGTTTCAAGACCTATCCTCCAGTAATCTGGATATTCCCACAATTTCTTCATATTTTGAATGCCTGTTTTACTACTTAAGTGTTTTAGAACAATTTTTGAATGGTGCCACATTAGGGGTATGGAGAAAGACCAACTTTACCATTTTAAAAATTTGCACTTTCACAGCCTCTAAACCACGCCAGCAGTCGCTTGAATCCTTTTATTTTCATTCTCCCCCTCGCCTAATCGTTAATAAACACTTCCCCCATAATTAGACACACCTACATAGTAGAAAAACGGTAGGAGGTGTAAAAAGATGTTCGTTTTCCCCACGGACAGAGGATATGTCCTTCTGACAACTTTCCAGGCCCTGAGGCATCTTTCCATGGAAACTGTGGAAGAGCATTACAATGGCTGGAAGCTGATTTAGAAGAAAAATTCTCAACTGGCTTTCAGGTCTTTCTCGAAGAAGGTTTCGTCCACTATGAGCACGTTCTTCGGTCCTCTAGCCCCTTCTATGAACCCAAACCAGTACACAACGATGCCTGGGCCGAATAGTTCGGTATAGGCTTTAAGCTGCCTTTTGGTGTTCCTTCGAATCTCGATCTCATCTCCGAAGCTGGCCTTTGATTCGATCCATCTTATGTTCATGCCGTTGGTTTTTATGGTTTTTTTGAGAAGCACATCTGGAGTTTTTGCATGGCGACCCTTTAAATCATCCTCGGTTTGATACACCAGGTTCTGTCTATCCAGCCATTCCTGGAGCCTCTTCTCCCCCCTCTTGCCTCTCGCATACTGCATTTCATTCCCCTCCGGGGAGTATACGATGTCCCTTTCCACAACATCTGCGATCTCCTTACTGAGGCGGTTGTCCTTGATCTTCTCAGGATTTCTCACATACTCCCAGAACCGTTTTCTTGGGATGTTGTTCTCCTTGAGTATTATGTACGCCATGAGAATCGGGGGGAATTTCAGTTCCTCAGAGAAGCTCAAAAATGTTCTGCCTTCATTCCAGTTTTTCAGCAGACTTGCTGCCCGGTGTTTGACCTTGTAAAAACGCTTTGTGGCACTTCTCACGGTCTTTTGGGTGTACAGAACCAGGAGCAGTTCCCTGTCCAGGCCCGTTTCTTTTGCCAGAAAGTCTATGTCCTTTCTGTGATTAAGTCTGTCATATAATCGTTTGTATTCGCTTTTTTTCATCGAAACACATTCCAACTCAAAATGTACCTTTGTCTGGATTTTGATTTCAAATTTCTATATGGCCTTAAAGTATAAGAATATTTCTGGTTGGATGTGGAGGACCATAATCAAGGTCACCTTCTATCTTTTAAATAACTCAGTCCTTTCACTCACCCCCCTCCCGCAATTATATAAGCAGATAAGACAATCAGGTTGACGGACAATTCCTAGAAATATTATGGAGGAATTCGAAATGAATGAAAATGAAGATATCGCACCCCATGTAGAGGATATCACGAGGGTGCTTGGAGATAAGGTGGAAAAAGAAGAGATAGAGAGAGTTTTGAAGCAATACTTGGCAGAGTACAGAATACCTCTTGGGACGGCGAAGCAGATGCTCGTAAGGAAGTACGGCGGCTCACCTTCTAACCTCGGCCTCGGCGTTTTCAAGGCATTAGAGCAAGTGCAACCGAACGAGACCAGCGTGGATCTTCTATGCAAGCTGGTAGCTGTAAATCACAAGGAAGTGGATGTGGGGGGAGAGAGGAAGAAAATAGCCTACGGCATCCTAGGGGATCAAACAGCCAGCGTACAATTCACGGCATGGGATCTAAGTGATTGGAAGTTCCAGAAAGGTGATGTGATAAGAGTGCACAACGCCTATGCCAAGGAATGGAGAGGGCAGCCTCAAATAAACTTCGGTGAAAGGACGCAGATAAAATTGGAATCAAAGAACGCACTACCCAATTTCGTGGCCACGCCCCTTTCGAATCCAAAGAATTACCAGGTGAAAGATCTACAGAAGGGGGTTAGCAATGTATCCCTAACAGTAAGAGTGCTTTCCGTTGAAATGCGGAGGGTGAATGTTGGGGAGGAGGAAAAGACCGTCTTCTCAGGATTGATGGCCGATCCAACAGGCAAAGTGCAGTTCTCTGCATGGCATGACTTCGAGCTGAAGGAAGGGGATGTTGTCAGGATAAGAGGAGGATATATCAGAACTTGGCGCGGAATTCCACAGTTCAACTTCGATGAGAGGGCCGAAGTAGAGGTGCTGAGCACTGACGAGATGCCGCCAATGGACGAACTGGCAAAGAGGCGAGCTTACCATATAGGCGAGCTCGTGGCGAGCGGCGGTGCCATCGACGTCGCCATTGAGGGGGTTATCCTGGATGTTAGGAGCGGAAGCGGCTTGATTTTCAGATGCCCTGAATGCAACCGTGTGCTTCAAAAAGGTGTTTGTAGGATCCATGGAGAGGTGGAGGGCAAAGCGGACCTGAGGATCAAGGCTGTGCTGGACGACGGAACAGGTGCCTTAACAGCCATTATGGGCAAGGATATAACAGAATCCCTCATCGGGAAGGATGTGGAGGAATGCAAAACGCGGGCTGTGGAGGCTCTTGATCAGAGCGTGATAAGGGACGAACTCAAAGAGCTGCTCATAGCGACACCAATCAGAGTCACAGGCGATGCAACAATGGACGACTTCGGAGTGATGCTGATCTCGAAAGATGCACAGCTCTTGAAAATCGATGTGCAGAGCGAGGAGAAAGCGATGCTGGAGGAGCTGGAGGGATGAAAATGATCGCTAGGGAAGTCGCATGGAGGATTTTTGCAAGCGAGTACAACTCTTCCACACAAGTGGAAAAAGGCATTGAGGAAAGGGCACCAAGCTACGTCGTAACGCCCTTGGGTGCCAGGGTCAATCGTTTATTTGTTGTGGGTGTTGTAACGGATGTCGAGAATATTGGAACCGAGCCTGAACCGATGTGGAGGGCGAGACTCTCCGATCCAACGGGCGTGTTCTTCATCTCCGCAGGCCAGTATCAACCCGAGGCTGCACAGGTTCTATCGAAAATAAAACCCCCCAAGTTCGTGGCGGTCATAGGAAAAAGCCGCACCTATTCACCGGAAGAGGGCGTGATCTACGTTTCCATAAGACCTGAGACCATCAAAGAGGTCAATTCCGAACTGCGGGATTTCTGGATATTGAATGCGTGCAGAAATCTCAAGAAGAGGCTGGAGATCATGAACTCGGCCCTTCAGATGGAAAAACCGAGCGTTGATAATTTCATATCCCTGGGCGCGGACAGGAATCTCGCTGAAGGCATGGCATCGGCAATGGAGCATTACGGTTATGTGGACATCGCAAGGTTCAACGGCATGCTCAAGGACGCTCTAAAATACCTTTTACCGGAGCATCAAACCCTCGACGAAGGGGGGACTGTTGGGTCCGGAACGGTGGAAACTAAAGAACCAACGGAGGGGGAGGAGGGTGGTGAGGATAACTTGGAGAATGAAGATAAATTAATGGAGATAATAGAGGCTTTGGACAAGGACATGAAAGGTGCATCCTGGGATGAAATAATCGAGGTTGCTGAGAAAAAGGGATTGAGCAGGATGAAAATCGAGGAGACGACTAATTCCCTCCTTGACAAAGGCCTTATATACGAACCGGTTCTGGGAAGGATCAAGAGGATCTAGATTCCGTGGAGCGTTTCCTCAGGTCTGTGCGGCCCAATCCCTAACTGGGAAAGATTTTCCGCAATTATTGCACTCGACCGTCTCAGAAAGCCTTTTACCGCACTCCTGGCATTTCTCTTTTCCATAGAGCGTCATGCTCCCGCAGTGAGAGCAGGGCAGCACATAAGCTTCAGAGGTAACACACCAACCAAACTTTTGGGCATTATTGCAAGATGGGCACGCCTTCTTCTCGAGCTTTAATTTTGAACCGCATTCCGGGCATATGTTCCTCACCTTTGCCACCTTTTTCTTCAAGGCCTTGGACTTTTTAACGATGAACTTCGTGGCAGGCGGTTGCGGCAGCCCCTCACCGCCCCAGTCAAGGCCTCTATCAGGAAGCCAGAGGATGTATATCAGTATCAGGGCTATCAAGGGCTCAAGAACGAAGTAAAATTGAATTTCTCCGCCACCAGAATTCGCCCACAAAGCCCAGCTGAAAATGGAAAGAGCGGAAAATATAACGAATAACAGGACACTTATGCTCCAAAACCCCAGGGGCAGGTAACTTTCCTTTGTTGCCGCTGCGTCCCTTGTCTTCTTTACGTTTTGCACGATGTAGAACGCCACATAAAACGCAGCCAAGATCAGAAAAATTCCAATCAAAATTGGGATGGATATCCCAAAAAACATCAACCTGTCGTACCAAAAAACAGGGAGAATTACGCCGAATGCAGAGATGGCATAAATGGCGTATAAAAGCAGACCATATGGCCACATGTTCGGAAAGGCAAAATAAATGAAAAGAAAGGCCACAATACCTGTGCCTGCCCATAGCACGGCAAAGAGCAATCCAGGCTGTAATCCAAAATAAAAGGAGAGAATTATGCAGCCGAAAGCAGCTAAAAGAAGCTGATCCTCGATTTTATTGAACGAAGGAAATGTGAGGCTCTCTGGCTTTGGCATCGTTATCCACGAGGATACCGATAAGATTGTATTAATGAATTTCGGTGAGATATGGGTAACTTTAGAAAATTAAAGTGCCACTCGGATCGCCCATCACTCATCACTCTTCAGATCAGCGTTCTTCTTCATCGTGGCATGAATCTGTATAAGATCGTAAAAGATAGATTTTTCGATGGAGGGGTTGCGGTGATCGTATCTATTTCAGCTTGCCAACCAATTTCCCCATTTTCTGGAATTCATCCTCAAGGAGATCCAGGGCCTGGAGGAGGGCTTCCGTCGCGGTTAAAGAACCATCGGTCTCAAATTGGAAAATGAACTTGGAATCGTCTCCCGAGACGTTGATGGCATCCTGCGAGCAAACCTCCTCGCATACTCGGCATAAATTGCAATTCTCCAGATCTTCAATCACTATCTCCTTTTCTTTTACCGCCAAAACGTTCCTGGGACAGTTTGCAACACATGAAGTGCCAACATCACATTTGTTCTGGTCAATATCGATAATTGGATAGTACTGATATCCCACTGCCTGGGCAGCCTGCCATTTTGCATGACCCCTACCAGTGCCCAATTCGGCTGTGGCGTAAAGGAGTAATGCCTGGCTTTTGTTCAACTTTACAATCGGTATCTTTTCCGTGATTTGGAACTTCTCTGCATATTTTTTCTCGTTTAACCCTTCGATCTTCTGAACAACGAGCTGCAGCTCATCTGAAAATACGGTTACGCTTGCCTTCCCCTCATCTTCCGAAGGGCCTCTCTTGTTGAGGGAGTACATGATCGTGCAGTTCGGGCATCCCTCTCCGCCGCAAACACAATCCTTCCTGAAAACGAACAGATCAAGCTCCGTGGGGATCGGGACCATCCCAAGCCTGTGGGCAATGATCTCATCGAATAGAGGCGTAGCACTTTCGTATTCCTTGCCATGTTCGTCCCTAATCGAACCGAGATGGAATTCCACACTCTCGATGGCCATCTTGGGTACATCGCTGATCAAGGTTCTTCTCAGAGCGTTCATAACCGAAGGAGGCACTCCGGAGACTATGAGCCTTGCCTTCGTATCCGTGAGTTCCCGAATCTCCAATTCCATGGTCTTTCACCTTTGACATCAGACCCTTCTGCCTCTCCTTCCCCCTTTCTTTTTCGTGCCGTCATGCGGTCTGGGTGTGACGTCCTCTATCCTACCTATACGCATTCCGGCTCTGGCCAGGGCCCTTATGGCAGCCTGTGCCCCGGGGCCAGGAGACGTGGACTTGTTGCCTCCCGGTGCCCTTATTTTAATATGGATACTGTCTATTCCCTTCTCCTTTGCATCGTCTGCAGCCCTTCCCGCAGCCTTCATTGCAGCGTAGGAAGAGGCCTCGTCCTTTGCAGCCTTTACAACCATCCCGCCGGAGCAGCGGCTTATGGTCTCAGCTCCAGTTAAATCCGTTATCGTTATGATGATGTTGTTAAAAGATGCGTGAATATGGGCTATTCCCCACTTGGCCATCAGGTTTCGCCTCCTTTCTCAGATTTATTAGCCGGGGTTTTCTTTTCGGGTTTCTCCTCTGCCCCCGCCTTTACTTTCTTCGCCTCTTTCCCTTTTTCAACAGTGAATTTTTTCTTGGCTTTCCTACCTTCATCAGCCGCTTTCTTTTCTTCTCCCTTTTGCTCTCCCACTTTCCCTTCAGGCATGGTAACCTTTCTGGCTATTCTCTCGATATGCTCGGCTGTTGGTCTTGTAGGGTGCAGGTCATTTGCCAATGGCGAGTAGGGATTGTAGGATATGCTGGGTTCTTCGTTTTTCTTGACCAGATATCCAGGCACGGTGACTTTTCGGGCATTGACAACTGTATGGCCGTGGATTATGAGCTGTCTCGCCTGCTTTTGTGTATAGGCCAGCCCTTTCAAGTAGACCAAGGTTTGCAGTCTTCGCTCCAAGATCCTCTCAATATCCAAAGCTAAAACATCATCCAGTGCGGCATCCTCTGGCAGCAGGCCAAGGTTGGCAAGCTTTTTTAACAGGCCTTTCATTTCCTTCTCTGCCTGCACATCTCCATAGCGAAGCCTTGCAAGGATATCCCTTCCCTGTCCCCTGAGGTTGCGGAGAAGGGATTGAGCCTTCCAAAGCTCCCGTTTGTTTTTCAGCCCATATTTTTTTAGAAGTTCATGTTCCTCTTTGATCCTCTCCCCTTGCCAAGGATGGGAGGGCGTATCGTATTTTCTTCTGCTGAATTTTGGATCTCCCATTTATACACTTATCCTTTAAAATTCATCCTAATTGAAATGCATATTTCTATTTCCCGCCGGGTTTCTGAGCCTTTTTCACAACGCCCACAGTCAAACCTGTCCTCCCATGGGCTTTGGTTCTCTGACCCCTTACCTTCTGGCCTCTCTCATGTCTAATCCCTCTGTAGCACCTGGTTTTCTTCAATATATTGATGTCCTCCTGTTTACGCATTTCCATTTCCGAGCCCAACAGATGGACGTCTTCACCGCTCCAAACGTCTTTTTGCTTGTTCAGCAGCCAGCCTGGCATATCGTCTGAGAAATTTAAAATGAACTCCTCGAGTTTTTCTATGTCCTCATCGGATAGATTGCCGATTTTCTCTTTCCTGGGAACGCCAGTTCTGTTGATAACAACCTCCGCCACCCTATCCCCAACGCCTTTGATAGCCGTCAAAGCGGTTACAACTGACTTGTCGCCATCCAGGTCGGAGTTCGCAATTCTCACTATGTATTTGAAATCGTCCTTTCTATCAGCATCTTTTTTAGATACTTTGATCTTGTCTTCTTTTGCTACATCACTTTCTTTCTTTTCCGCCAAACATCCTCCTCCGGGTTTTTTTTCAGGTTTTGATTATTGTGAAGGGTTTCATGTATTCGTCCAGTGTGCTTTCCATCTTCTAAGGAATATACACATGGTATATATGGAAAGAGCCTTAATACATAATTGGTATATTAATTAATCGGTTAGTGGTTCTACCGTATATTCGGGTGAAAATGAGATATCAAATCCATGTGCTCTAATGAAAGATTCGATTCGATACACATTGTCTAAATTGCGACCATAATCAACAAATACAATTTGGTAGTGTGCAGGTCTGCTTGATACCAAAATTTCTGTTTTATTATAATCTATCCCCCTTATTTTAAATGATATTTCGCATGGAATCCAAGAGGTCCAGATACTATTTCTCGCAATTATTATTCCCTGATAACGATCATCTATTTTAACGGTAAATTTCTGTACTGTAATAAGTGAGTTAAGACACAGGTTATATGCCATATCATATGGAAGATAAACAACAAACCCTCTTGTATGGGAGACTCTCAGAGTTTCCTCAGATACCTGAAAACCCATCCTATTTAGTGAGGAAATAGTTATGTAAATATGGATTGACATACTTATAATTCCAATTAAAAATCCAAATATAAATCCATAAAACCCAAAAGAGTAAAAATAACCAAAAATTCCAAAGACAATGGTGGAATATAATATAAATATTAATACTTTCAGATAAAACCTCATTCTCAACCTCCAATTATGGAATATTTTAACATATGCAATATTCACCCCCAGTTTTATTCAGGTAAGTGGTCTTTATCAATTGCCGCTCCTCGCTTTAAATCACATGCTAACATTGAATTTTTGAATAAATATATGGGTATATTAGTTAATCGGTGGGTAGAATATATGGAAATGATCGAGTATGATCCCAATACACAAATCTATGGTTATTAAAATCGTCAAAAAATATAAATATCATTACTTATCCAGCAATGATTAAAATTACCGTTAAAATTCTTATATACTTCTATGAACTATCTGTCTAATAGGAACAAAAATATCATTAGTAGGTGATAAAGATGGAAGGGAATACAAATAAAAATAACAAGAATAAAATCATTTTTGTGATGTTATGTATCGCAATGGTATCCATTCCTGCGGGATTTGTCCACTGTACAGTAAATAATGAGAATATAAATTATGACACGGATGATTCCCAATCACTAGATTACGAATTAGAGAATTATAGTGATGAAAGGCTAAGAAATACCCGATCTGGTGAAGAGGATGATTGGCCTGGGATTTGGACAGCAAAAGAGCCGATGCCAACAAAACGCCATGGAGTAAGTTCTGCAGTCTTTAACGGAAAAATATACGTGTTTGGTGGATGGGACTTGAAGACTGTTGAGGAATATGACCCGATTACGGACTCTTGGAATGCTAAGTCTCCAATGCCTAATGTTCATGCCTATTCTGGCGCAATTCTCATAGAAAATAGAATTTATGTGATTGGGGGTAATGAGGAAGGTGGGCCAATTGATGTTTATGACCCCTTTAATGATACTTGGACATCAAAAGAACCTATGCCCTTTAAACGCCGAGCATTTTGTGTTGCGGCTGTAAATGATAAAATATACATTATTGGTGGCAGTTCTCATCCTCCATTTGACCCTGATGAAAACGAATCATATTATTATGATGATGAACATGTTCTAGAATACAATCCTTTTAATGAATCATGGACCAAGAAAGCTCAGATACCAGTTAAAAATCAACATGCGGGTATATCTGTATTTCAGAATAAAATATATTTTATTGGTGGGGCATTAGGTGGGGCATTTGGTAATTCTCTTCAAATCTATGACCCATTAAATGATAATTGGACTATTAAATCTCCAATGCTAAGAACTAATTATTGGTTTGGAACAAGCGTATTAGACAATAAAATACATGTTATTGGTGGTAAAGCAGGTGCAGGCGAAACACATGATGTTTACGATCCCACCACAGATACTTGGACAGAATCTGTGACTTTACCAACTGGAAGAAATGCCTTAGCTGTTAGCATTGTTAACAACATATTATATGCAATCGGTGGAAGATCAGAGGGCAGTGAATTACTTGACGTAAACGAAGCGTTCTATCTCAGTGGTGCAAACGAAGATTTTGACAATGATGGATTAACAAACATTCAAGAGATTGAGAATGGCACCTACCCTGATAACAGTGATTCGGATGGTGATAGTTTAGGTGATGGATTTGAAGTGATCTTTTCAAAGACTAATGCAACCCTTTGGGATACAAATGGCAATGGTATCGGTGATGGACTTGAGTTTGTCGCGAACGAGGGTTATGCAGGAGGAATGCAGAGTTTACCAGATGATTGGATCGGAATGACAATTACTTGGGAAAACTATACTATTTTTATAAAAACGAATTCATCTGTATTAGAAGGCGAATTTGAAAAAGATGAGCAGAAGCTGACAATCAAAGTGTCTGGGCCCGATGGGACACTGGGTGCAACAGATATCTATGTTCCAATCGATTTGTGTGATCCAGAAGACATCGAAATCCAATTGGATGGTGAGTTGATTAATTACACACTAACCCAGAACGAAACCTATTACCATATTCATATTGAATACATACATAGTGTTCATGAGCTAACAGCGGATTTCAACCATATCAGCGAAGTACCAAGTGAGCCAACAGATAAAGTAGAGGGATTTTTAGCTAATATTTACTTATTGGCTTTGATTATTGCTCTCATTATCATTCTCCTATTGTCAATCGTTGTTATTAGAAACAGGGGTAAAAGTGAGGATATTGGAGTGCAAGAGCTGCCTCCTGAACAACTGTTGATATTGTTAGAAAAACAACATGATGAAGGAAAGATAACGGATGAAACATACGATGATGCTAAGTCATTATTAGAGCAATACGGTGGTGATTGAAGAAAGTGGGCAAATCTGAGAGAAATATTAAGAAGTATAAAATCGGTTCATGTCATACATGAATTTGAAAATTAAAAATGAGAAGTCGAATAATGATCTCAGACCCAAAATAGTCAGCTATATCCAGATGCATCCAGGTTCATCCTTCAGCGACATCAACACCATTTTTGACCTTCCAGAAAGCACTTTAAGATATTACCTAAGGAATTTAGAAAAGAAAGGTCAAATATTTTCGGATTCTAAGAAGAGGATTTATTATCCTACTGAACATAAAGAGAACAGAAGTATTAGTAACACTCAAAGGCTATTAATCAATACCATTAAAAAACACCCTGGCATAACGCAGAAGGAGCTTGTAGCCAAAACCAAGATAAATCGTTTAACTATAAGGAAAAATATAAAAAATTTAGTTGAGAAGGAAATGTTCACCACTACGAGAATAGGTAACGAAATTCATCATTTCTATATTTACCCTGAAGAACTTGAAAAAATCAAAACATTGAGATTGATAACTAAATTAGTACAGAATAAGATCGATGAAGAAACCTATTGGGATCTAAGGCGCGAGTATTTCGGTAAAAATTAATAATATCATAAGTGAGGCCGGATTTGACGGGCTGAAAGTAGGATAAAACACTCCAAATGATTCGCTTGACATTAGCAAATCTGAAGTATAGGCCTGAAGTCAGTACCATACTTCAAACGAGCGCCGAGGAGTTGGGGAATTTCATCTTTCAACCTTTCATCTTTCTTTCGACCTCACCTCCGATTTTTTTTTGGGATATGACCCGAGTTGGCAAGGCGCCTTGATCTAAGAAGAATAGGGGGTTTCCTTACCTCAAGCCCTATCCACAGTTTTTGTCCCTTGCCTGCGTTTCCTAAATTGGCTAGAAAGCTTATAAAGTTTACGGATTACACATTTTGTAATCTGGATTGTTTATACCGAAAAACTGGAATAAACGGGGTTTCCGACGATTACTGATATTCTAGTAAATTATTTTCAATACTTAGGATGAGAGGGAGGTGGGAGGATGGTGGCGGGGATGAATTGCAGTTCTTCTCATCAGCCACCGTTAAGAATATATCCATATAGTGTTTGTGAGGTGGATGATGTTTGTTGCTTTAACAGGAACGCCGGGTGTCGGAAAAACCACGGTAGCGCGAATATTGAGGGGTAGAGGCTATGATGTGCTCGACCTGAATCAGCTTGCTGAGGAAAAGAATTTCATCACTGGCTACGATGAGAAAAGGGATTCAAATATCGTGGATGTGGAGGAATTGGACGATTATATTCGCAGTCATAATACAAAAAAAGATCTTATTATTGAAGGGCATCTTTCTCACCTTCTATCCGTGGAATCGGCAATAATCCTAAGATGTGATCCCATCGTGCTTGGGGAGAGATTGAAGGCAAAGGGCTGGCAGGAAAATAAAATCAAGGAGAATGTGGCAGCCGAGATACTTGATGTCATAAAAATCGAAGCATTTGAAATGCTGGATAAAGTATTTGAAATTGACACCACCCGTAAAACCGCCGAGGAAGTTGCAGACTCTATTGAAGGCATCATGAATGGAAAATACATTGCACCGGAGATAGGCTGGTTAAAAAAGTATGAATATCTTCTTTTCGAATGGAGCTGATAAAAAGAGGAAATGGATTTTTTAACATAAAAACCTATAACAGCAACGTTAAGTTGCGTAGATCTGATATTTGTAGAAAGTTATAAATAGTCCAGAGTATATAAAATCCAGTACTTACAGAAATAAATTAATTAGTGGTAATGGCATTTACCAAGATAACAGGAGCGCCGTGTAGGGGCGCGATGATACCAAGGCAATGAACGCAGTCTTGCCCAAAATACCTGTAAGTGCCGAGGAGCGCCACGTTCGTGGTGCTATGACCTTTTTTTGTTTTTTACAATGAATAAAGGTGATGGTATTCCGTGTAGGAAAAACCCTACTTCACAAGCTTCAAAACCTCTTTGAACTCCTTGGTATCGGCTCTTTCCATTATTTCGTACATCGCCATCTCTGTACTGGAAATGACCGCCCCGAACTGCCTCATCTTCTCTATCCCTATCTCCAAGTTCCTAGGTGTTCTGGATGAAATGGCATCTGCGATCACATGGACATCGTAACCTGCATTCATGGCATCCAAAGTCGTCTGCTCCACGCAGATGTGGGATTCGATACCTGCCATCATCAACGTTTTTACTCCGAGCTCCTTTAGCCTTGACCTAAACGCTTCAGAACCGAAGCAGCTGAAAATAACCTTCTCCATCGGTTCGTATTCTTTAAGCACCTCTTTTATCTCGGGCACCGTCCTGCCAAGTCCTTTTGGATAATGCTCTGTAAGAAGGATAGACAAGTCCATGATATCTGCGAACCTTATGAGCATTCGGAGGTTCTCCACCACAACTTCCTTATCCTTTACATAGGGTAGCAACTTCTCTTGGACATCCACAATTACGAGCACTGTGTTCTCCTTGGTCAGTATTGCGGGGTGATGCTTTTGTTTTTCGATGCTTTCTTGATCCATGCGAATCCCGGCGCTGATAAGGCAATATTAGGGTTATAGGTTTTTGGTTGTTCGATGTCAAGAGGTAATCATCTTCATTCTCAGGAGATAACGCTAACAGTTGAATGCATAAGTATACTTAAATTTAAATATAGGTATATACATATACTATACAGTGATATTACTTGTTTGAACATAGTGTATATCCATCATACAAGAAAAAGCCTCTGATGCTGGATTACAACACCGGTGTGATTTCTGAGTTGGAGGAGGAATGCATGGATTTGGACGACGTTGTAAATGTATTGGAGAACGGATTTGATTGCCCTCGTTCGAAAAGGAGAAGGGGGACATTAGAAAGGGGCATTCAAAAAAAAAATAGGATAGTAAAGGTGGTGGCTATAGAAACTGACGATTACTGGTTGCTGAGGCATGTTGGAAGCTTCAAGTTATCCAAAAAGAAGAGAAAGGGGTATGCAACATGAAAAGGGAATTGACGTGTATTTGTGGAAAAAAGGCCAAGCCTGTGGATGATTTAGAGTATAAAGGGCTGTTATTCAAAGGCTGGAGATGTGAATGCGGAGAGGCGATGATAGACCCATATTATGCCAACGCCTATCTCAAGTATATGAAACTGAAGAAAAAAGGGAAATTGAAGGTCAAGATAAGAAGGGTGGGGAACAGCCTGGTGTTGACGATACCATCCGCAATAAGGGATGTCTTAGATATCAAGGATGGGACAGAGGTCAGGTTCGAGATAACCAAAAAAGGAATCGTTGTCGAGGTTTAATATCTGAAAAAAGGAGAGGGACGAATTGCTTTGGTTGGTATAACAGAGTTGTCAAAATATTAGGTGGTGGCAATCTCAATGCCTTGAAACCCTCCAACAACTCTCTGTAAAGTAAACAAAGAAAGATAACATTTTACTATACTGGCTTGAAAATCAAGCAAGCAGTAATAGAAGTGTAAATGTTACCTATGTCCATTGACTTTACAGAAGGGAAAGAATTATTAAATCCTACCTGTATCCATCATTCAATCAAGCTGCCATTGGGGGAGTGAATTGCTGGATAAGAAAAAGGAGACTCTCAATAACCTGCTCGAGAAGGGCGTAAAGCCCGAGCTGCCCAAGGATTTCATAAGGCATCAGCTTCAATCCAAAATCAAGATGCTCAGGGAAAAAGGGCTCGACGAGGAGGAGGCGCTTCAGAGCCTCTATCCCAATACGATCCTTGATTTCGACACGCTGGAGGCTTTGACAGCTTCGCTGATCGCTGGGAACAATGTTCTTCTGTTCGGACCCCCAGGTTCGGGAAAGACCAATCTCGCCAAGGATATCTGGGAGCTGTTTCCAAAACGGATTTTTGTTGTTGATGGCTGCCCTGTTCAGGACAATCCCTTCAGTCTGTCAGATACGAATTACTTCAAACAGGTACCTCCATGCCCGTTCTGCAAGACGAGGTTCGGGGAGGTATCGTATGCAGAAGTAGGAGATTTTGACCCTACAAAGGTTGATCCATCAACAGTACCCATTGCCACCATCGTTCTGCGCGAAGGACACGGTTTGGCGAGAATCCAGGGATCTCCAGAGGTTTTCCCCGACAATCTCACAGGAACCATTAACCTACATAGGCTGGAAAAAATCGGCGACCCCACAAGCCCGTTGGTGCTGGAGCCTGGAAAACTGCTGCAGGCCAATCGCGGCCTGCTGATAGTGGATGAGATCGGAAAATTACCCAGGGGAACGCAGAACGTGCTTCTTCAGGCGCTGCAGGAGCACATCGTCTCGCCTGCAAAATCCAGGGAAACTTTTCCTGCGGCCTTCATAGCTATCTGCACTTCCAATCTTGACGATCTGGATAACATCAACGAGCCTTTAAATGATAGACTCTCGAACATCCATGTGAACTTCAATTCCGAGCACTGGAAGAACCGTAGAATCGTGGATCTGGCCCTGTCAAAAACATCCCATGACACATTCATTCCTGAGTTGTTCTTTGAAGGCAGCGTTTTTTTGACCGAGGCCTGGAGGATCTCTTCAGGCGAGGTATACGAGCTCTCGGAGGTTGGGAGCAACAGGGCGATGATAGACATCGTTACGAGAGCCGAGGCTTACTGCACGCTTCAAGGGCGAAGGATGGTCTCATTGAAGGACTTTGAGAAGGGCGCTCTGAGGGCCATGTTGGGACGCATCAGGGCGAGAGGCGGCGATTCATTCGCCCAGAACAAGGAACGAATCGAACGCTTCATATCCAAGTATCTCCTCAATGAACTGAAAAAGGCGGGCAGGATGTACTGGTGCGGTTTTTACAAGGACGTGCTGAACGAGGACAAGCCAGAGGGAAAAAGGGTTTTGGAGGAGTGCCAAAAGGTGTTGAAGAACCCTGAGCTCGCCAAAGGTGCCTTGAGGCAGGACTCTGGACAGAAGAAGTACAGGAAGTTCGGAAAATTCATCGTGGATATGGAACGTTATAGGGGTAACCTGAGCGATGACGAGGTCGTGCTGTCAGTGCTCAGTCTACTGACCTCTTTGGATGTCTTTGAATGTGATGATTCCGAATTTAAACTGAAGATAGCTGAGTAAGGCGGTTCGAATGGAACTTCCAGAATGCGATGTTTTCGAAGACACCCTCGTCCTTAACTACAAGGAAAACATAGAACTGATAACGAAGCTCGTGGAGAAAGGCCCAGAATATATCGATAGATTCGTGGAGGAGCAGGAAAAGAAGGATTCTGCAATAGCCAGGTACATAAAGAGCCTGAGAAAAAGGCTGGAAAAACAGGCAGAGAGGATCAGGGAAGAGAGAAGAAAAGGGTACATGCGCAAGATGAAGGCCTTGGAACGAAAAAAGGCTGCTCAGGTCAAGGCGTTGGAAAGCGAGGCTGTTGTTCTAACAGAAGAGCAAAAGACTCTGCAGGATCGATTGAACGCGGTTTTGGAAAGCGCCCTGCTGAGCGATGATTTTGTGAAACTTGTTATCGACACGCCGCTCGATATGGGGAGGGAGAAAGAGGGCTTTGGTAAAAGATTGCTGAGGAATATCATCAATTTTTTCATAATGATAGGACGCTCGATAAGTCGGTTCTTCAGATGGCTGGGGAGAAAGCTGGGTCTAATTAAAACCCCCGCCATGGAGGAAATTGAATCCATAAAACCGACGCTCGTTCTCTCGTTCCCATCCATAGCCGGAAGTCTCAAGGACATCGACCAAAAATTTGGAAATGCGCTCCTCACATCCCAGAACTTCAGAGAAGAGATGGAGAAAAACATGTTAAGGGGCAAAAGGTTCAGACGCTCAAGGCTCTCCTGGAAAAGGCGATTTAGGAAGGAAAGGTATGTGGATGATGCCAGAAAGACCTTTTACGATAACCTTGAAAAGAAGATGCAGAAGAAGGCGGCGGAGGTGAAGGCTAAGGGGGACGCTCTCTCAAAAAAGGCCAAAGAGCTTAAGGTAAAGAAAAAAGAGGTTAAGGACGAGGAAAAGGAGGAAGCAGAGCGGTTGAAGGAGCAGCAGGAAATGAAGGAAAAACAAATTCGCCGGCAATTGGAATCCGTCCCGAAAGAAAAGGCGAAAAGCAAGGTGGTGGAAAGACTTGAGACAATGGGATTCATATCGAGTAAAGGTGATGAGCTGCGGATTACAACGCAGCTTGTTGACAGATTCGCTGACATCGTTTTAACGGCGGAGATACGGAATCTCCCCACGGCATACCATGCCATCTACGGTGCCAGCGAGGCCGAGGGTGTGTACGAAAGAGGGAAATTGAGGATGGTGGATGAAATATCGAGGATGGATCTAGTGGAAAGCCTGGTCAATGCAAGGACTCACCACCCATATGACAAGCATCTCTACGAGGACGATGTCATCATACACAGGGAGCTGAGAGGTGCGAACAGCCATGTTGTGCTAATGTTCGACAAGAGCGGGAGTATGGATGAGAATGACCGGATCTTAGCGGCGAAGAAGGCGGTTCTCGCGCTTTACAAGGCTGTGAAGCATAGAAATCCGAGAAACGTGGTGGACCTTGTTGCATTCGATACCGAGGTCAACGTCATAGATCTTCTCGGCGTTTGGAGCAGCGAGGCCAAGGGTTTTACAAATACGGGGGAGGCCATCAATATCGCTAGAATGCTGCTTCAGGATTCCTCTGCAGACAGAAAGTTGGTTTACCTTATTACGGATGGGTTGCCTGAAGCCTATACCGATGACGGGAACTATTACGCAGGCGATACTGATAAAAGCCTGACTTATGCCGTGAACCAGGCAAAGGAGCTCAGCCTTTTACATGATGTCCATTTCACCATGATTCTCCTGGAGCCAAAGGAAAGGATTTACATCGAAGCCGCAGAAAGGATAGTGGATGCTTTCAACGGTAGGGCCATAGCTGTGGAACCGCAGGAATTGGCGGCTGAGATGCTCATGGATTTCGTTGCATTATAGCCACCATTTTTTTAGTATCTACAAAAATATTATTATACCGATGTCGTATACGAGCAGCACCATGGACACGAAGCTAATTGATGACGCACTCAAAGCATTAAAAGATAGGCAGTTCGTGCTCGTTTACGATGCCGACGGCAGGGAGGAAGAAACGGATTTCATTATAGCTGCCCATTCGGTGACACCAAATTCCATCGGCACCATGCGGAGGGATGGGGGTGGGCTCATTTTTCTCATTGTGGATCATGCAACGAAAGAGAAACTGGGCCTCCCGTACCTTGCAGATCTATTTTACAAAGAAGGCGGCAGGTGGCCTGTCCTAAAAGAGCTGATCCCGAACGACATCCCCTACGATACCAAATCTTCCTTTTCCATCACGATAAACCATCGAAAAACCTTCACGGGCATAACCGATAAAGACAGAGCCTTCACCGTCTCCGAATTCGCAAAACTGGCGGGAGAAATAACCGAACTCACATCCATAAAAGCCCAGCGATTATTCGGGGAGCGATTCAGGGCCCCAGGGCATGTCCCTCTATGCAACTCATCGGAAAAACCCCTTAAGAACCGTTTCGGCCACACCGAACTTGGCGTCGCCCTGATGACCATGGCAGGTTTAACCCCCATAGCAGCCGGATGTGAGATGATGGACAGCCTGAACGCCCTGCCAAAGAAGGAGGCAGTTAAATACTCGGAGGAACATAACATCGTATTCCTTGAAGGGAAAGAGATCAGGGAGGCATGGAAGGCATGGTCAAGATAATGGCTACCGGGGTGTTCGATATCCTTCACTTAGGGCATTTGTACTTTTTAAGGGAAGCAAAGAAATTGGGGGACGAGCTGATCGTGGTGGTGGCGACGGACAAAACAGCAGAGAAAATGAAGCATGTTCCTATCACACCCCAAGATATGCGAGTGAAGCTGGTGGAGGAACTCAAGCCTGTGGACAAAGCTGTTTTAGGATATGAGGATGATATTTACAGAATCGTCAAGGAGCTTGAGCCTGATATCATAGCATTGGGTTATGACCAGAAACACGATGAGGAACAGATAAAGGGCGAACTTGAAAAGCGGGGATTGAATGTCAAGGTTGTGAGGTTGAAACCTCTTGTTGATCATGATCTAAACGGGACAAGTAAGATCATACGCAAGGTCATAGACTGGTATATTTTCCAGAGCAGGATGAAGGAGATCGAGGACAAGGATTAGGAGGAAAAGCATTGAAAAAGATAGGAGTTGCGGATACGACCTTCGCTCGATTCGATATGGGTAAGAGCGCGATTGAAGAGTTGAAAAGTCTGGGCACAGGTTTTAGAATTGAAAGGTACACCGTCCCAGGAGTGAAGGATCTACCTGTCGCGTGTAAGAAGTTGATCGAAGACGAGGAGTGCGATATTGTAATCGCTTTGGGAATGCCTGGTGCCCAGCCAATAGACAAGCAGTGCGCCCATGAGGCTTCAACGGGCTTGATCCAGGTTCAGCTTTTATCGAACAAGCACATCATAGAGGTCTTCGTTCACGAGGACGAAGGAAAGGACGAAAAAGAGCTGAAGTGGCTTGCAGAAAGAAGGGCAAGGGAGCATGCGTTGAATGCATACCGCTTACTTTTTAAAAAGGACGAACTGACAAGGCTTGCAGGTAAAGGATTACGTGAAGGATTCGAGGATGCAGGCCCTTTAGAATGAATGTGTAAAGACAAGAAAAAGAAAAGGAGGAGTGTGTATGAAAATAGGCATTGTGGTGAGCGAATTCCACTACGACATCACGATGATGATGTTGGAAAGAGCCAAACAACATGCTGAGTTCTTGGGCGCTGAGGTGGCGAAGGTCATGGAGGTGCCTGGGGTGTTCGACATGCCTCTTGCGGTGCGCAGCATGCTGGAAAAGAAGGACATAGACGGTGTTGTGACGCTGGGCGCCGTGATAGAGGGCGAGACAGAGCATGACGACATCGTCATGGGCCAGGCGAGCAGGAAGATCACGGACCTGGCTGTGGAATACGGCAAGCCTGTGGGCCTGGGAATCACCGGTCCCGGGATGAGCAGGATGCAGGCTGAGGAGCGCATCGATAGGGCCAAGGCTGCTGTTGAATCGGTTGTGAAGATGCACCAGAGGCTTGGCTAGGCTAACTGATAGGATGGAGCGTTTGTATTGCTGCAAATAAGCTCCGCCTTAGAAGCACTTTAAATCAATTAAAGTTAAAGCCATACTATATAAATGCGGAAGTGAATCACCTTTCTTCTCTCAACCCAAAAGAAAGAAGTTCAGAAGAGCGCCGGGCCAATGAAATAAGAAGCAGTTGATGTACAGGTATGTTTCGAGGCAAGGTGCAATGAAAAATAGCGCCGAGGTGGGGCGCGATGATAGGAGGGGGAAGGTACGAACCTTCTTTTCTCAAAAATACCAATAAGCCTTTATTCTCATAGGGTGGAGGTGATAAGGAATGAGAAAAACATTGGCATTCGGAACGGTTCTGATGATGCTCGCTGTGTTGTTCACAGCCATGCCAACAGGAGTTGCGAGTCCGGGGGGACTCATCTTCCATGCTCACTTCGATGCCGATACCGTGGATGCTCCACCTGACTCAAGCCTTCCTGGTCCACCTATTGGAGATTCTTTCACCCTGGATTTGGGAACAGGTCCTGGTGGCAACGGGACTGCCGGTTATTTCATGGTCAGGTCCGCTGTGGGTGATCTCACGAATCAGCCTGTAGAAGTGGTAAAAACAGGTGGCATCGGTGGGGTTAAATTGTATGGTAGCGTCGCTGGCACACCCCCAACCTCTGGAACTTGGATTGCCAGTTGGAGAGGTCTGGTTCAATCGAGCTCAGGACCTAGCATCTTTGGACCCATGGTGTTCAGGGATTCATCGATCCTGATCTTAGCCGCTGTGGCTTATAGGGAAAATGGAGAAATCGATTTCAACGACCTGTTCACCGGCTCAGGGATCGGTGTGAACTACACACCGGATGTATCCCAGTACTTTGAACTAATAATTGACCTAGATGCGAAAACCACAAGCCTTTCCATCGATGGCGTTCCAGTTGCCCTGTGCCAAAACATGAACTACTACCAAGCAGCAGCATCGGACCTTGCCCACATGAATTTCGAGGTGGGTTACACGACATACCAAGCCTATGCCTTAGACGATATGAAAATCGAGTCAACAGTCGCTGACGCAACAATCGACATCGACCCGGATACGCTGAACTTAAAGAGCAACGGCAAGTGGATAACCTGCTATATCGAACTGGACGGCTATGACGTGAACGACATCGATGTCTCGACAGTGAAGATTACGGATATAGAAGGCGTCTCAGTGGACATTCCTGCTGAAAGCCATCCCACTAGTGTAGGTGATGAGGACGGCGATGGCATCCCAGACCTCATGGTCAAATTCGACAGATCTGATGTCCAGGATGCTTGCAGTGTAGGACCAGCCACGATAACCGTGACAGGGGAACTTACAGGTGGAACTGTATTCGAGGGCTATGACACCATAACCGTGATAGACCCACCGTGAGGCCAAAAAACTACTAAACCTTTTTCTCTTTTTTTCTTTTTTTTAACATATACAATTCTCGTTACCGCGCCTACATTTTATATATCCATAATCAATACCTCCAACGATATTCATGGAACCGCTTGAAGGCTGGCGCAGAAGCAAGTACGCATCCGAGATTACCCCAGAAGATTTCGAGAAAGAGGTCACAGTAGCGGGATGGATCCAGGATATCCGCAACCTGGGAGGCATCGCTTTTATCCAGTTGAGGGATAGGACAGGGATTGTTCAGGTCACTGTCATTAAAAAGGAGCACGGCCAGGATTTTTTCAAGAGGATCACGACCCTCCCAAGAGAATCGGTGATCATGATCAAGGGTAAGGTCCAGCCCAATGACCAGGTTACAAGCGGTTTTGAGCTTTTCCCCTCCGAGATGAAGGTACTGAGCACGGCAAAAACCCCATTGCCTCTGGGGGTGATTGATAAAGTTGAAGCGGATATGGACACAAGGCTGGATTCCAGGTTCATCGACCTGAGAAAGGAGGAGATGGCCGCCATATTCAAGATCCGCTCCACGATCCTCGGCGCAGTACGTGAGGTCTTCGAAAAGGAGGGTTTCATAGAGGTGCACACCCCAAAGATAGTGGCCACGGCCACTGAAGGCGGGACAGCCCTATTTACGGCCCAGTACTTCGAAAAGGAAGCCTACCTTAATCAATCGCCTCAGCTCTACAAACAGATGCTTATGGCCACAGGCTTTGACAGGGTGTATGAAATCGGTCCTGCTTTCAGGGCCGAGGAGCATGACACAACAAGACATCTGAACGAATTCACTTCGATAGATATCGAGATGGCGTTCTCGGATGAGGAGGATGCCATGGGCGTTTTGGAGAGATGCGTTTACAACGCGATTTTGAAGACGAGGGAGAAGAACGAGGAGGAGATGAGGATTTTAGGTGCAGACCAGGATATCCCTGCATTACCCTTCCAAAGGGTGACCTACTCAGAATGCCTCGATATAATAAAGAAAAACGGCTTCGAGATGGAGTGGGGCGAGGACTTTCCCATGGAAGCCATGAAGATCCTGGGGGACCAGGTACCTGACTTCTTCTTTATTACGAAATGGCCCACCAAGAGCAAGCCCTTCTACACCCAACCTTATGAGGATGAGCCTGAGATTTGCAGGGGTTTTGACCTCCAGCACAAGGAGAAGGAGATCACCTCGGGTGCACAGAGGGTTAGCGATGTGGAGCTATTGAAAAAAAGGTTGGAAGAGCAAGGATTGAATCCTTCTGATTTTAAGTTCTATTTGGATGCTTTCGAATACGGTATGCCGCCGCATGCAGGTTGGGGTTTAGGTGCTGAGCGCTTGACCATGATTTTGACTGGAACGCAGAACATAAGGGAGTGCGTGCTGTTTCCAAGGGACAGGAAGAGGCTTGTGCCTTAAAATCCTAAAAGATATTTTTAGCTGAGGTTAAGTACGATTAGAAATACTACTTGAATATAGCCTCGATCTTGTCCTTCACACCTCTAAGCTCGTTGAGATCTCCATCCCAATCCTCGAGAACCTCTTTGTATTCCTTTTCGATCTCTTCAACAATCTTTCTCATTTTCGGGATAATTGCCTTCACATTCACACCAGAATGAACCAAAGCAAGGAATACTTTTTCTCCTCTTTCTATGACGATCTCCTGTTCTCCAAAGGATAGACGGTGTAAAGCCCACTTCCTCTCATCCATAAATGAATATTTGACAAACTCTTGAATAGCTGTCAACATGGCTACTAAGATATCTTCATCGTAATCTGGTTTCAGCCGTCTGGTCGCATGCGCTAGAAGATTTCCGTTCCTATAGACCAAAAATACCTCGTCAATGATCGCTCTTTTCCTTTTTGCCAGCAACACGAAAGTAAGCACGCCAACTAGTATCAATGGAAATAGAGACCAAGGCCAGTATATCATGTCCCAGATCGTTTGCTCGATGATATCTGAGACAACTGTGGCGGTAAATGTAATCTGGGTTGTGCCTCCGCCACCGATCTCAGCAGTTACAGTGTTTGTGCCTGGTTTGGTATCTAGTGTAAGGGTCGTTTCTGCGCGGCCGCTCTCATTTGTCAGCACCAGGTTCATAGTGCTCAGAGAACCATCACCATTTAAGCCTGTTGTGGTGATATTAAACCATACTTTCTCCCCTGCGCCAACAGGATTGCCATATTGATCTCGCACCTCGACAACAAAGGGTGCAGGCAGACCTGTGCCGACAGCGGAGCTTTGGCCGTTACCAGAAATTATCACGATTTGGTATGGCGCACCAGGCAATATCTGGATACTTGATTTATTGGTTACACTCCCCGTAATATCACTGACAGTAATATTATCGAAACCTATTACCACACCAGCTTGGTAATCGGCTGTATACCCTGTAGCAGCATTACCGCCGAAGTTGCCGGGCATACCTAGTATATCCGTTGTATCCCAAGTAAGTGTCCAGGTAAGGTTCCGCTCAATTTGTACAGCGTCATTCCAACCCATGGCTGTATATCCAGCTAACTTGCCACTTACATTGATCAGGTTACTCGCTGGGTTAACGTACATGGGTGTCAGTGAGATGTGATGCAGTGGATTACTGCTAATAACATCAAATGTTATTGTCATATTTTCTGTAACCCCATTCGACTCTATACCAAATACGTTTATCCTATACCTTCCCCCCCGGCTAGTCAGCGAGCCATCTATCGTGAAGTTGAACAGTTTCCATGCCGAAGGGGTGGAGAGGTCTGTCTTGTTTAGGGTCATGGCTGTATTGCTCACTAGTATGCTGTCATCAGGGTAATATACGGTTATATTGGCTCCTGATAAGTCGTATGAGCCGAGAGGGTCGCTGACATTTGCAGTGATATTTATCCACTCGCTCAACAAAAAGGTCGAGGTCTCTAAAGTAGTGCTGTATGTCTTTATCTCGTCCACGCTTACGAAGGTGTCTGTGGTGATGTTGATGTGGGAGGGATGCTCAATTGTATCGTATGCAAACCAAAGTTTATTACTTGGGGGATTGACGGCTGTGACATTCAAGACCAGATAGTGTCCGGTGGGTATTGTCGCATCTATCGAAGAAAATAGCACGTCCACTCTCTGAAAACCTGTAACGGGTTGACTAGACGCAGAAATTGAATCGCAATTAAAAGTTCTATCGGTAGATGCAATATGCTGCTCATTTGTTCCGTTAGTGTAAAAGAGTTCCACATGAATTTCTTCTTGACCACTTTTTCCATTATTGTCCACATATAGGTTTACATTCACATCGCCATGTATATGAAAAGTTTTGGCAAAGGCAGGTGTCAGCTCCCAATAGTGATAAGTTTTTTTATTGGCAGGAACAAAGGATCCCATTATAGTGAGACCAGGAGAGCCTTCACCGTCATAATCCTCCTGTCCACCTGGTGTATCGACTACATTCTGGGTGGGGTGGGTGGTGCTCATTATATCAGTATTGTCGTCTTCTGTCCCAGAACCATCATCGTGGAGATACAGTGTTTTTGTCACATCTTCTCCCCGAGCCCCCCCACCAAGGATGATAATAACCACTGCCAACAAAAACACTAGAGGGGGCAGCCAACATAGATGCCAACGCTTCAACTCATCCTCCCCTCCTTGTAACTCCTGGGGATCCTCTTGAGCTCTCTAGGCCCGCTGACATCCCATATTAACAGTTGTAATTCGATATTTAATTCGGATTTGAGCGAGTAGAGGAGGATCATTTTCTTTGAAACGGTCGTTCCCAGAGTGCTGACGTATTTCTCATCAAAACGCTTGTACATGAACCTTCTGATCAGCGATGTCTTGCCCACACTAGAGTCGCACAACAGACATATCTTTCCCAAGATTCCTTTCATATCATCCGACACCATAAGATTTCTCTCTTTGAGAGTTCTGCGTAACGAATAGGCATCCTCATCTAACATTAATCCCAATAATATACCGATACTTCAACCAGTTATTGAAATTTTCGGTTCTGTCGAAGAAATAGGTTTAATGATTTTCCCCCAATTCACTCGAACAACCCCTTGAATATCGCCTTCTCAGCCTTTCGAAGGTGCATGGAATAAGTGGAATGGGACACCCCTTTTTTCTTGGCCAGCTTCCTTGTCTCCGTCCTTTTGGGAATGTCATAATAACCGTTCTCTAATGCGAATTTTAGGCAATCGTACTGTTTGGCTGTTAGGGAGGATAGTATGCCCTTTCCTTTCACGTAATAGTTCTTAATAGAAATAACTTCGAATGTTATCTCCAACTCCTCCAAGGAGCCAAGAAAGTCCCTGAGGTTCTTTTGGCTGCCCACTATGGACATGTAAACCTTTTCCTTCTCAAAAACGGTGGGGTACTCAAAAAAGCAGTCGAAAGTTTCTATCATCTCCGCATAGAGCTTTGAATAGAAAGGAAGATGGCGACCTGTGAGGATGTAGAGATAGGTTTCTTCATCCCTCGCAATCTCAGAAATTTTATCGATGAATTCCAAATCCGTAAGAACAGTTGTGTCAGGTTTACCGCCCCATATTACCTCCACCACGGCTATATATTTTTTCGGCGTCTCCATCATGGAGGAAAGCACAGACATACTCTTGATCTTAGAGAATATCGTCTCATAACCGATGCCGTGGGTGTCGAAGACCTCGAATTTTAGTTTTAGAACCTTCATCTCGGTCATAGGCTTACATGTACGTCAACAACTATAAAATTTTTGTGGGATATATCTTTCCAACGTGCAGTGGTGTTCGATATGACAAAGAAAAAGGGCAAGGAACATGAAGAGGCGATCGAGATAGGCGGGGAGTTCATCATCGATGCGGAAATGGAACGGGTAAGACGATATGCCGAGAATCTCGAACTGCAGTATACACTGCTGAACAAATATCATTATAAGAAGGCGATGATAGAGAAGATCGGCAATACAAAATACAAAGTCCATACCGAGGCGCAGGGCATAGTGACGGATGCCGTAATCATCATGGGGTCTCAAGGTTCCGATACGATAATACAGGACATAGTGTTGAATATTAAGGCGTTGGGCATGAAATTTGAAGATCTGCCGTGCACCCTACAATGCACGTTAAAGCCAGATGAGAATAAGACAAGAGTGAACGCCAAAATGAGAATCATGGCAAGGCTCGATCCTATGAAAAGAAATCTGCTGAAATTCGGTCTGGAAAAGGAGATGCAGAGCGAGTACAACAGGCTGAGATTTTACCTGGAAAACGGAGATGTATAGAATGCCTTGGGAAAGGATAGGAAGGGGCATGTGCGCTTTGAGGGAAGCGGAAGCCACAGGTAAGCTTCATGTGATCAAGGATATCGATGATGTTCTCACTTTAATGAACGATGGAGTTGAGGATGCGATAGTGCTCCTCGATACTGCTGGAGCAACCACGATCACCCCGATTTTTTCTTCCATCACCGGAATAATCTGCACCACTGGGGGAATAACCTCTCATCTGGCCATAGTTGCACGGGAATTCAATGTGCCGTGTATCATGGGCGCGGATGTGGACCTTGATGACCGTTTAAAAGGAAAATCTGTCAAGCTGAGCAAGACAGGAGAAATTTTCGTTATGGAGGATGAAAATGGTCGGTGATATAAGCACGCTTGAAGCCAACAAGTTGATTGAAAAGATTTCCTTGCTGACAAAGGATCTCATCCTTTCCAGGACGCTTTTGGAATCGAAGCTGTTCCCTGTGACCACCTATATCTGCGTGGGAATTTACAACAGCTATGAGAAGGGTCCTAAGATTTTTAAGGACGTCTCTAAGAGGATCACTCCCGAAGAACTGGGCAAATCTGGCAGAAAGCTCTGCGCAACGCAGATGAACCAATTAGGGGCATGGGCCATATCCAATTACTATTTGGCTGGAAGGCAGTTCATGCTGAATGACGAGGGACGCAGTTTAAAGGGTGAAACTGAGGAGGAGATAAAGGACCTGAAATTTGCATTGGATTTCTGGAAGAGGACCACGACCGCATACAGGTCAGATGGCCATCTCTATGCTCATGATGCAGGCGATGTGATAAACATCCTGTCAAACGAGAGCATTAACGATTTTATCTCCGAACTGACGAGTGTGGATAGGGATACGAAAAAAAACGTTAAAAGAATGGCTGCCTCGTTGGAACTTCATTCATTTCTGGAGCACTGTGAATGCCGTTCTGGGTTGTTCAACCACGGCCCTTATCGGATAACTGAAGATGAAGTGCTCGTGTTCAAGGAGTTCATAAATTTGAATGGCGGAGATTTTCCCTGGATGCAGGATTTGAAACACAAATCACCCTATGATAATCTCAGCATAGCAATGTGCCTGAGAGGTGTTGATATTAAAATTAACGACTGGGGCACTATGTTCGTTACGCCAGATAACTACACCGACAACATCGGTTCAATGGCTTTATTCACCAGAGAGGGAGACAAGGTTCTCACGGTGCCATTGAGTGCTGTTGAAGAACTGAAAAGCTTTGCAGAAGGGGCTCAAAAGGAATTGTTCATGAGGATGGCGAAATGGAGTGTCAAAGAGCAGGTCAAGGCGGGGGCAAGTGTATACTCGAATTTTGCACCCGTAACAGAACCTTTGAACATTGACTTCAGATTGGAGTTAACCGAGCATGTGTTAAAGGAACATCTGCCAAAGATGCTCGATGCCGGCATCCATCCCGTGTGGCAGAGGTTTTTCGAGCCTGTCCAGTTGTATGATCCTGTCGAGGCATCGGTATGAACATCAGCGAAAAAGACGAATACGCACACACGCCATCAACACATCCATTGTGGCGGGAGAGCCATTATTTCAATTTCTACGACGGCAAGCAAGATGTCGGCGGGTTCACAACCATCGCGGTGATGCCGAACAAAGGCTCATTCGAGGCAGGGATGGTAATTGTCAAAGATGGCAAGCTTGTCTATGCCCATCCGCTCGAAGGAACACTTGAAGGAAAATGGGACGGGCTTTGTTTTGGAAAGCTGTCATATACGCCCATAAAGCCCCTAAAAAGCTGGAAAATCGAGTTCGAGGATGAGGATGTCAAAATAGATCTGACTTTCAAAGGAATAAACCCTGTTTTCGATTACGGTGATGACCTGGGATTTTTGACAAGAGTGGTGGGAACAAGACACTATGAGCATTCCGGTAGCGTGGAAGGGACCCTCTCCCTTGGAAATGAGAGCATATATTTCTCCGGATTCGGGGAGAGGGATCACTCTTGGGGTATCAGGGACTGGCATGGATGCAGGAGATGGACATGGTTTACAGCGCAGTTTGGACAAGATCTTGCTTTCAATTGCTGGTATGCTGTCGTTGAGGACAAGGAGGTTCTTCGAGGATCTGTTTACGACGGTGAGAAGAATTTTCCGGTAAAAGATATAGGTATCCAGACCGTGTTTGAAGAAGATGGAAAAACCCAAAAATCCATGAGTTTCGAATTAACCGATTCAATAGGTAGGACCTTTAAGATCGATGCAAAGGCTTTGATCGTCATACCGGTGCTCAGGGTATCTCCTGGCCGGACTTCGCTGCTCAACGAGGCTTTTAGCGAGTTCAGGTGCGATACAAAGAGGGGTTTTGGAGTGACGGAGTACTTATGGACTGAGAGATGTTTATAATCTAAAGGATATCTTTCACCATAAAAAACTTTTAATCACTAATAACAGATACACATGGCGAGGCTTGGGTAATTTGGCAGAGGCGATTTATACCACGAAGGACATCAACAAGGCCATTCGGGCCCAGATTAAGAAGGGTAAAACCACGAAGATAGAAGGGCTCACAGGCCAGAACAATATAGCCATAGGCCTGATCAATGATGCGAAAGTTACCATCGTAGGCGATGCCGGGGATTTTTTTGGTGCCATGAATGACGGCACCACCCTGATAATCAAGGGCAAATCGGGCAGATTCCTTGGGGATACGATGATGTCAGGAACCATCGTGGTTGACGGCAAAACAGGGGATGGTGCGGGAGTAAATATGTGCGGAGGTAGGATAATAATCAAAGGCAGCGCAGGTTCAAAGGTTGGAGCAGGGATGAAAGGAGGGCTGATCATAGTAGACGGTGATGTCGGAGATGAGGTGGGGACGCACCTCTATGAGGGGGACATCGTGGTTACAGGCGACGCGGGGAAAAATGCAGGCACGCTCATGTTCGGAGGTGCCATCTATATAAACGGTGAGATCGGGAGCCTGGGGGATAACGCAAGGATTCAAAAACTGGACAAGAACGACAAACTGAAGCTCACGGACTATCTTACGGAGCAGAACATATTGGGAGAATTCAAATTCAAAAAGATGACGAGCGAGAAGATGATCTCTCTTCAATTCATTAGAAGTTCACTCGGCTTGATTTCAAAAAAGGCAAGTGCAAAGGAAACAGAAAATGAAGGTTCTGCCGAATCGTAAACCTTAAGAGGCGGTGAATTGGAGGAAATAGAGAAAAAAACGAGAACTGGCAAACCCGAATTGAGAGGGTTGACGGAGGAGGATATGGCCTCGATATTCGACGAACTGGCCTTGCGCCCGTCTGCAATCGAGGATTTGATGGGCTCAACAGAGGGCTTGGGGATCGATACTGAGGTCATGATAGGTGAAGGCAGAGATGTTAAGTTCCCACTCCTTCTTACCCAGCCTCTTTTTGTGGATTCCAGTCCCATAGCAAATGTAAATAAATCAGTCCGGATTGCCTTGGCATATGGCGCAAGCATGGCGAAAACACCCATAAACATAGGCGAAGGAATGCTACCAGAGGAAGAAAAAATCGCAAAAAAATTCCAGGGTAATTTAATACTGCAGTGGTCGCCCTTCAGGATAGGTGTTGATACAACCACCCTTAGAAAGGGAAAGGCCATAGTCATCGATCTGAGCGGCGCATATCAACCCATGCTGCTCAATATGGATGAGCGTTTGGATAAGGTGCAGGGCAAAGGCGGATTGATCGGTGCGGAGGCACTTGGTCCGTCAACTAACCTGGATATGGACATTTCAGAGGACATAAGAAACCATGTTGGACTTTTAAGAGAGGTGACAGGGTACAGTATACCCATCGCGGTAAAGATAAAGGCTGGCGAATCGCAAGAAAACACGAAAGTGGCGCTGCAGGCTGAGCCTGATGCCGTGATTTTGGATTCAAGTGTAAATCCATTTTCTACACTTTCCGTCATAGGTGGGAACCTCGGCACGAACCTTCTCGGCTCAATACCTCCGGCAGTGAAGGCCTTCAAAGCTTCAAAGGTGCGAAAAAAGGGAATTAAGCTCCTGGTTTCAGGTGGGTTTCGAAACGGAGCGGATATCGTAAAAGCCCTGGCAATGGGTGTTGATGCCGTGGGTATAGTGGAATCGGCAATCGTTGCTGTAGGCTGTAATCTGTGTGGAGATTGCCCGCTGGGTAAATGCGAAGCAGGAATAGCAACAAGAGATCCTGGGCTGAAAAACAAGTTCAATTGGAAAACTGCCGGTAAGAAGCTTGCCAGCTACATCAAAGCAACAAATACAGAAATCGAGACCATAATGGATTTCCTGGGCGCAAACAGCGTCAAAGAGCTCAACAACAAGCATATAACGGCCTTGACCTACGATGCCGCTGCGATTACAGGGACTAAACTTGTAGGTTATGATCGCGAGCTGCCAATGTGGTTCCATTGAGATTTTTTTGTCCACCTAACCTTAATATACCCTAAAGGATATATATTCCCTGAGGTGTCGAGGGATGTTGTTTGTAACGAAATTGAAATCACTGCCTGGGCAATACATGGAAGCCATTAAAATATTCAAACATCCAAAAATCCCTGAGGGTGTAGAGATAAGGGAGTTTTTGGGATTGTTCGGCGATATGGATGCCATAATAGTTTTTAAATCTCCGGATGAAAAAACGGCTGCAGAATTCACGGTCCAATTCGGTCATGTTGCAGAGGTCTGTACAGCAATGGCATTACCTGTCGAGGACCTGAAGTGGACGCACTGAGCATTTTTCTTTTCTAATTAGATATGTGATTATTGTCGAGGATGGAGTTGTCAATTTTAAAAGGATGAAATCATGGATCTGAAGTTTGTTTCCTGGAATGTGAACGGCATCAGAGCCATTGAAAGAAAAGGTTTTATAGACTGGATGAGGGAGGCCAACGCAGACATATTATGCCTTCAGGAGACCAAAGCCAGACCGGAGCAGCTCTCTCGGAAGCTATTAAATCCCAGTGGATACAACTCCTATTGGAGCGCGGCAGAGAGGAAGGGCTACAGCGGCACCGTCACATACTCAAAGAGAGAACCCATAAAAGTTGCATACGGTATGGGGGAACCCAGATTCGATATAGAAGGGAGAATGGTTGTAACAGAATATCCCGAGTTCGTTCTGTTCAACGTATATTTTCCAAACGGTAAAAAGAACCAAGGAAGGTTGAGATACAAACTGGAATTTTACGACACCTTCCTATCCTTGGCAGATGCCTATAAGAAGAAGGGAAAGGGCGTTATCGCCTGTGGAGACTTAAACACTGCCCATAAAGAGATCGATTTAGCCAGGCCGAAGGAGAACGAGAACTTCTCGGGTTTCCTGCCCATTGAAAGAAAATGGATAGACAAGTTCATCTCCCATGGATATACAGACACATTTCGACAATTCAACAATGAACCAAGGTGGTACTCCTGGTGGGACTACAAGACAAGGGCAAGGGAGAGGAACATAGGCTGGAGGCTGGACTATTTCTTCGTAAGCGATGATCTCCTGCCGAGGCTCAAGGATGCTTTTATACTTAGGGAAGTAATGGGCAGCGATCACTGCCCTGTGGGTATTGTTGTGGAGTTCTAGAGGGATAGATGGAAAGCTGTAATTAGGTGCGTTGAGATCAGGAGATAGAGGTATATATTGTGTGAGCTCTACAAAGCGATTTTCGAGACGCTGATATTCATACAAAGCCTGCAAGAGTCTTTTCTCATCCATTATCTCATGAAGAGAAATAGGTTTAGGATATTTAGATTTAATTGAGGAGGGAGATATTTTTGACCAAGGTGAATATCGAGACTTGCCTGGCTTTAGAACCCAGTGTTAGCAAAGAAAAACTTAATATTTTTGAATCATATACCCTTCTGTTTTGTGACTACGATAGTTTGTGGCACAGCTAGAGTTATGTTGACAGGTAGGAGTAAAACAAAGATGGCGTCAAATGTGAGAACGATTGAAAGCCTTGACAAGGCAGATGAATGGGTCTCGGTGAAAGTAAAAGTAATTCAGCTATGGGATCCAAATTCCGATTCTATGTCCCAAGTGGGATTGCTGGGCGATGAAACTTCTAAGATCAAATTCGTTTCATGGAAAAAATCAAACTTGCCTTTATTGGAAGAAGGAAAGAATTATCTAATTCAAGGAGTGATTGTTGATTCTTGGAACGGCAAGTTTCAAATAAATCTCAATATAAAGACAAAAATATCGCCTTTAGATGGTAAACTCAAGGTTAGAAACGACGAACTAACCGGCAGGATCATAAAGATAATACCAAAAAGTGGTTACATAGAAAGGTGCCCAGAATGCAATAGGGTTCTAGTAAATGACCATTGTGTGGTTCATGTAGAAGTAGAACCGATAGAAGACATTAGGATAAAACTTTCATTGAATAATAATTCTAAGATAATATTGGTCAACGGAGAATTAGCTGAACAAATGTTGGGTCTAAATCTAGAACAAGCCAGAAAAATGGAGGAAGGAGATTTAGAAAATTTAATGGACATAAAATTCATCGGGAAAGAATACTGGTTCATGGGTAAGGAGTTCGAGGAAAATTTTCTTGTAAAAAGCTTTGAAGAGATCGGTGGTTAGAATTTCTCTAATTGAGGACATCGAAAGATCTTTACTTCGACTTTTAGAGGAAGTGAAAGATACTCCTGAGATGAACGAGGAAACCCTCCGTTCAAAATTCTACCGTGAGAGGATCCTTGAAAAAATGGGTTATTCTGATAAGGATATATTTCTTGAAGAACGTCTGCTTACAGGAAAGAGAACAGACATCCATTGCACTGATGAATTTGGCGATGTGGTTTTTATAATCGAATTCAAAAAGCCAAAAGTTACGAATCTCAAGGAATTCGAAAACGACCTTTGGGACAAATATGTTAAACCACTAAAGGCAAAATATGGAATGTTATACAATGGCCAAGAGTTGCTTTTCTATGAAAGAAAGGGTAATAGATTGGTGATAAATAACGAACTTTCTGGGAATATAGAGGATTTGTCTCGGGATAAACTCCCGGTTTTTATCGACGTTCTTAAGAAGCCAGATTATGACACAACAAAAATTGAAAAAGTTATAGAATATCTCGAGAAGTTCAAAGTTCCTGAGGATAGACTGGCTTTAGAGGATGAAATATCCAGAGATCATTTCTACGAAAGTTTCAAACTTAAAAAGGATTCACTTTTCTCTTCGCTCGTTTCCTCTATAATTGAGTTATTTAAGGAAGAAAGAAAAACCTCTCGCTTTACTGGAAGTGCCTATGAATTCTGGAAGAGGTCATATGCTAAAGAATTGACAAAAAACCAGATTCCAGAGAATTGGAGGCCCATATTCGAGGAAACAGGATTATCACCCGGCCAAAAGGAAGATAGGTTTGTGTTGACGTTCTGCCTCGAAACAGCCTTTGCCTTTTTCATGAGACTCATACTGACCAAATCCTGTGAGGATTTCGGTTTCCCAGATGCTCGTTTCGCAGGTTTTTTAGAGGGCGAGGTTAAGAAGGCATCTCGCGGAAGTGATATAGCCCAATCCGCTTATCCAAAGATGACTATAGAGCTAATAAGAGAAATGCAAGGGAAATTAATTTCCTCGGTCTTCGAAGAGGATATTTTCTACTGGTGGACAGAACAATTCGATGAGAGACAATATGCTGATTTCTTCAAGAGACCAACAATACAAATGTCAAAGTTCGGCAGGGATGTAGCGAAGATACTATTATCTATCTACAAATTCGACTTCTCTCGAATTGAAGGTGATCCGCTCGGCATCCTTTATCAAAAGTACTTTGACACAGAAACAAGAAAAGCCCTTGGTGAATTCTACACCCCCAAAGAAATCGTTAATTATATCTTAGATTCAGTAGGATACAAAGGAGAAAAAGTCCTCGATACCAGACTTCTCGATCCTGCATGCGGCTCTGGTACCTTTCTTGTAGAATCGTTAAAGAGGTATTTAGAAGGTGCAGAACAAAAAGCCTCACAGGAAGGATGGGGGAAGGTGCTAGATGATATATGCAACCAATACCATATCGCAGGTTTTGATATCCATCCTTTTGCAACAATTATGGCTCAGACGCAGTTCACTCTCATGCTTCTTCCAAAATACAAGAAGGCAAGAGAGGCTGATAGTGGCTTCGTTTTA
>CBDUXN010000011.1:0-39037 GCA_965371185.1 uncultured Thermoplasmata archaeon | reverse complement strand
CCGAAGGAGCAGGCTTTGGCGAGTTTCTTTTTGACCCATTTTTTTCTTTGGAGCTAAAGCCATTGTGGAGGACATAACTCTCATAATAATTATGATGTCCTCCACTAGGTAGTGGAAAACAATACAGATTATCAAAGCTCATGTTTTCCACGACAGCGGACTGAGGTGCAAAGAAAAAAACGGAGGAGCACCAATTGCATAGGAAAGCAAGTATTTTCGGCTCAAAATCCCCCTCACTCACCCCTCCACCTCCTGAAATGCCGACCTAATCACAGACAATATCTGCTCGTCGCTGAAACATCTCTGCTGTATCGCACCCCCCCTGCATGCTGCAACACAGGCTCCGCAACCCTTGCACAGGAGTTCATTTACCTTTGCCTTGGAGTTTTCGTCCTTCTCTATCGCGTCGAAAGGACAAACGAGGATACAAGTCTCGCATCCGCTACATTTATCGGAGTTTACCACGGAAACAACGCCCTCGGCCTCAAGGTAGTCCTTCGAAAGTATGGTGCACGCCCTTGATACAACTGCCTCGGCCTGGGATATGCTCTCTTCTATGAATTTCGGGGAGTGGGCAGAGCCGCATAAGAAGGCGCCTTCGGTTGCGAAATCAACCGGGCGGAGTTTCATGTGAGCCTCCAAAAAGAAGCCGTCCTTGCTCAAGGGTACCTTCAAAGCCTTAGATAGATACTCATTGTTTGGATCAGGAATCGTGGCAGCGCTTAAAACTACCAAATCAGGGTCAAGATGAAGTTCTTCCTCCAAAGTTAGATCCTTTACAGATACCACTAGGCTGCCCTCGGCAATCTCAACTTTTGGTTTCGAATCCACATCGAATCTAATAAAAATCACACCCTCTCTTGCGGCCTTTTGATAATAATCCTCCATGAATCCATAGGTCCTTACGTCCCGAAAGAGAATGTATACTTTCGCTTCGGGGTTTAATTCCTTTAACCTGAGAGCGTTTTTTATTGCGGTGGTGCAGCATATTCGGGAGCAGTAAGGAACATTCTCGCCCCTTGAGCCGACACATTGTATCATCACCACATTTTTGGGATCGATTTTCTCCTCAGAAAGAAGATCCTCCAGCTCCAACTGAGTTACTATTCTCTCGTCTTTTCCGTACATATACTCTGCGGGCTTGTATTCCAAAGCACCGGTCGCAACAACCACAACTCCGTGCTCGATTTCCTTTTCTTGGTTTTCGTGCAGTATTTTTGTTTTGTAATTACCAACATAACCCTCGATGGATAGAATATCAGTGCCCTTGAAGATCTCGATGTTCTCGTTTTCCTCGGCCTTCTTAACGAGCTTGACCAGTTCTTCCTGCGGGTTTTCCTCGGTTACCGAATAACGAAGACGCCTTACATTTCCTCCAAGCTCTGGAGTCTTTTCTATAAGGTAAGCTTTGAACCCTTGACTTGCGAGTCCGAGAGCTGCGGTCATTCCAGATATTCCACCCCCTATCACCAGCGCGCTTCGATGGATATCTAGTGTCGCCTTTTTCAGAGGCTCGAAAAGCCTTGCCTTTGCCACGGCCATCCTTACCAGATCTTTTGCCTTCTCTGTGGCCTCATCCGGCTCGTGCATGTGAACCCACGAGCATTGGTCCCGAATATTCGCCATCTCAAAAAGATAGGGATTCAAGCCGGCCTCATAGACCGTGCTCTGGAACAGAGGTTCATGGGTCCTTGGCGTGCAAGATGCGACGATCACCCTGTTGAGGTTGTGCTCCTTCACCTTCTCCTTTATCCTCTCCTGGGTGTCCTGGGAGCAAGTGTAGAGGTTATGCTCCGCATAGGCCACATTATGCAGGGTTCTTGCATACTCAACAACCTCAGGGACCCTCACCACTCCACCAATGTTGATTCCGCAATGGCACACGAATACACCGATTCTTGGACCTTCAAGCATTACATCTTTCTCAGGTATGATCTCCCTTTTTGCCACCAATATACCTCTTTCCGAGGCCACAACAGCCGAGGCCTTTGATGCTGCGCCTGAAGCCTGGGCAACCGCATCTGGTATGTCCTTTGGAGAGGAGAATGCGCCGCATACGAATATACCCTCCTTCGAGGTTGAGAGCGGAGAAAATTTATTAGTGGCAGCGAAGTTGTGCCGGTTCAGCTCGATTCCCAATTTCTCGCTTAACCTCCCTGCATCCTTTGGTGCATCGATCCCCACCGACAAAACAACCATGTCGAATTCTTCTTCCTCGGGCTCGCCATTTTCCACGAATGTGATTATAAGATTCCTTGTCTCGGGGTCCTCCCTGATGTTTGCTGGCCTGCTTCTTGTGAATCCGATTTTGTATTCTTCCTGCGCCCTGTTGTAGTAGTCCTCGAACTCCTTGCCAAACGTGCGAATGTCCATAAAGAAAATTTTACAGTCCAAGCCCTCTGTGTGCTCTTTGGCGATGATAGCCTCCTTGATCGCGTACATGCAGCATACAGAGGAGCAGTAGCTTCTGTCGCACTGCTCATCCCTGCTGCCCACACACTGTATGAAGGCAACTTTCCTTGGTATCTCAAAATCAGAAGGCCGAAGAACCATTCCTCCGGTTGGGCCTGTGGCGCTCAACAGCCTCTCGAATTCTATGCTTGTCACTACGTTTGGGTAGACCCCGTAACCGTATTCCTTTTTTATCTCCGGGTTGAACTCATCAAAGCCGAGGGCCAAAATTATCGAGCCAACATCGATTTTTTCTTTTTCCTCTTCTTGATCATACACTATCGCATTTGCCTTGCACATCTTGTCGCAGATTCCACAGCCTATGCAAACCGTTCTGTCTATGATATAGGTTAGGGGTACTGCCTGGGGATAATTTATGTGAATCGCGCTTCTTGGTAAAAGCCCTTCATTGAACTCGTTTATAGCCTCAACTGGACATTCCTGGGCACAAACCCCACATCCTGTACATTTTTCCGAGTTGACCCTTCTCGGATGCCTAGTTAATGTGACCTTGAAGTTGCCTGGTTTCCCTTCCAGCTTTTCTATCTCGGCATTTGTTATCAGCTCAATATTGGGATGTCTTCCCGTTGCCACGAGCTTCGGAGCCATGATGCACATTGCGCAGTCGTTTGTTGGAAATGTCTTGTCCAGCTGCGCCATGACACCGCCTATGCACGGGCTTCTTTCCAGAAGGTAGACCTTGAACCCTGATTCTGCAAGGTCCAGTGAGGACTGCATGCCGCTTATTCCCCCGCCCACAACCAGCACCGCACCCACCTTCTTTTGTCTGCTCACAACCCCACCTCCACGGTCCTGTACAGTGGCGATCGGTCCTCGATTCCTTGCAACGCGATTTTACCTTTGTGGCGAAGCCACATCACATGCATTCCGATTTCCTGGCTCGACAT
Organism: uncultured Thermoplasmata archaeon; assembly: GCA_965371185.1. Lineage (GTDB taxonomy): Archaea > Thermoplasmatota > Thermoplasmata. The sequence continues at coordinate 35,678 of CBDUXN010000011.1, read as the reverse complement.
ATTCATTCTCTTCGAGATCTCCTTTACCGATAGTGGCTCTCTTTTTGCTATCTGCAGGATCTTTTCGCGGGTATGCTCGTCATCAAGTGTCTCTTTCATCAGCCTATCAAAATCCTCCTGAGTTGCCTTCTCACCATAGACATTGCCCTCCTCGATTAGTTCCCTCTCCTTGCCCAATAGAATCCTGATTCGTGATTCATCTGCAACTTTTCTTGCTGCCTGTAATGCCTCAGAAATTCTTACTTTCTCATCTTTTTGGATTGGCCCCAATTCTCTGATTTGCTCCGTGAATTCCCTTACCGTTTTCGCAAACCTCTCTCCCTCAGAAGCAGATATCCATTCCAGCCTTAGCCTTTTAGGATCCACACCAGCCTTCCCTATCAGCTCCTTCGTCCACCTCATCTTTCTCTCTGCCAAGAGATTTCCTGAGATGTAGTGACAGTCCCCTGGATGACACCCTAAGACCATCACACCGTCAACACCCTTTGACAGCGCATCGAGGATGAAAACAGGATCGATCCTGCCTGAGCACATGACCCTTATGATCCTCATGTTTGGAGGATACTGGATTCTGCTGACCCCGGCCAGATCCGCACCTGCGTATGAGCACCAATTGCATGCGAATGCTAGTATCTTTGGTTCGAAGTTAGGCATTATCCCACCCCCTTATCGCCGAAGGAGCAGGCTTGAGCGAGTTTCTTTTTGACCCATTTTTTTCTTTGGAGCTCAAGCCAGCGGACTGAGGCGTAAAGAAAAAAACGGAGGGGCACCAGTTGCATGCGAATGCTAAAATTTTAGGTTCAAAATCTGGCATAGTTCAATCCACCTCCTCCACGAATGCATCTATTTGAGCAAACACCTGCTGATCTGTGAAATGTGCCATTGTAATCGCGTGCTTCGGACATGTAGCCCCGCAGACCCCGCAGCCTTTGCACAGTGCTGAAACCACCTTGGCCTTCTGCGTTTCCTCGTCCAGCTCAACAGCATTGTAAGGACAGTTCAAAACACAAATGCCGCATCCGAAGCAAAGCTCCTCATCCACCTGCGATACTATTCCCTCTGCCAAAATTTCGCTCTTGCTCAGTATAGTGCATGCCCTGGATGCCGCCCCGCTGGCCTGCGAGATACACTCATTCACGAACTTTGGAGAATGCGCAGCACCGCATAGGAATATGCCATCCGTGGCAAAATCCAAGGGCCGGAGCTTCATGTGGGCCTCCAAAAAGAAACCGTCCTTGCTCAAAGGTACCTTCAGCATCCTTGCAAGCTCCGTGTTTTTTTCCCTGGGTTCCATGCCGATGCCGAGCACCACCTTGTCTGGTTTTATTTTCAAGGTACTTTTGAGAACAGGGTCAGTCACCTCGACTGTCAGGCCATCCTTGTCCTTGACAACCGGCTTGTTCTCATCATCATATAATAGGAACTTCACTCCCTTCTCCGATGCTTTCGTATAGTACTCTTCTCTGAATCCGTAAGTTCTCATGTCCTTGAAGAGAACGTAAATTTCAGCGCTGGGATTTTTCTCTTTGATCCTCAAGGCATTTTTCACTGCCTGGGTGCAGCATACTCTGCTGCAGTATCCGTGGTTGTCATCCCGGGAGCCAACGCACTGGATCATGACAACTGTTTTGGCAGGGAATTTCTTTTTTTTCAGCATCTTTTCCAGCTCAAGCTGGGTGATCACGTCCTTGTTTTTCCCATAGAGATACTCTGTTGGCTTGTACGGTTTTGCGCCTGTTGCGAGTATGATGGTTCCATGCTCGAAGCTTTTGATCTCGCCATCATGCTCGAATGTGGTTGTAAAGTTACCTGCATATCCCTTTATTTCATTTAATTTGGCATGGCAGATAACCTCAATATTTTCATGATTTGATACCACTTTAATAAGGTCATCCAGATTTTGTTTTGGGTCCTCGCCAGTGACAAGTGAAGAAACACTCCTTAGGTTACCCCCGAGCTCCTTTTCCCTCTCAAGCAGGAGGACCTTGAAGCCACCTTCGGCAACGTCCTTGGCAGCGGTAAGTCCTGATATCCCCCCTCCGATCACAAGGCAGGTGGGGTTTACTGCCAGGCTTTGTCTTTCCAAGGGTCTGAGCAGGTTGGATTTAGCAACCGTCATCCTCACAAGGTCCTCGGCCTTTTCGGTTGCCTTCCCGGGCTCCTTTTGATGCACCCACGAGCATTGATCCCTGATATTCGCCATCTCGAACAGATAGGGGTTCAGCGCAGCCTCGGAAATCGTCTTCTGAAACAGCGGCTCGTGGGTTCTTGGGGAGCACGCGGCAACAACCACCCTGTTCAGATCGTGCTCTTTGATCTTCTCTTTTATTATCCTTTGAGTATCGTAGGAGCATGTGTATAGATTTTCCTCAGCGTATGCGACATTGGGCAGGGCCCTTGCGTACTCAACAACACGGGGAACGTTAACTGTTGCGCTGATGTTTATTCCGCAGTGGCATACGAAAACGCCGATTCTGGGCTGCTCTTTTGATACGTCCTTCTCGATTATCCCCTCCTTTGTTTCAGTGCTCATTCTCATCTCCGGTGATATGAGTGCCTGAGCCTTTGCCGCGGCACCCGAGGCCCCTGCAACAGAATCAGGGATGTCCTTTGGTTCTGCAAATGCCCCACCTGCAAAAATTCCCGGTCTGCTGCTTTTAAGGGGCTCGAAGGCGGAGGTCTCGCAGAAACCGTACTCATTGAGGGTTATGCCAAGAACCTCGGCCAGTTTATCGGCGTCCCTGGGCCCGGCCAGGCCGTTTGACAGCACGACAAGATCGAAGAGTTCATCTTTTGGCTCGTCTTTTTCATCTGTGAAGAACATCTTCAAGTTTTGATCTTCATCCTCACTTATCTCCGCTACCCTGGACCTGATGAACTTTATGCCCATTTCCCTGGCCCTCTCGTAGTACGAATCGAACTCCTTTCCAAAGGCCCGAATGTCCATGTGGAATATGGCGATATCCAAATCAGGTAAATGCTCCTTTGCTATGATAGCCTCTTTTATTGCGTACATGCAACATGCTGCAGAGCAGTATCCCACGCCTCGATTTTTATCCCTTGAACCCACGCACTGGATAAATGCTATGCTCCTTGGCTCCGAAAAATCAGAGAGCCTTTTTATATGGCCGCCAAAAGGACCGGATGCGTTCAGTATCCTTTCGAATTCCATTGAGGTGATGACGTTTTTGAACCGGTCGTAATTCAGTTCTGGTCGTGTTTGGGGTGAAACGAACTCATAACCGGGAGCCACGATAATGGAGCTTGCATCCAGTTTATACTCCTCGTCCTTTTGCTCGAAGTTGATTGAGCCTTTTTGACAAGAAGACTGGCAGATTTTGCAGGTTCCCTTGGCGAAGTGGATGCAGCGATCCCTATCGATGAGATATATTAGGGGCATTGCCTGGAGGAACGGAGTGTAAATCACGCTCCTTTGTTTCAGGCCCAGGTCGAACTCCGAGGCGATGGGCACGGGTTCGTCTGGCGATATCTCGCCCAGCTCTATGGCGTCTGTGGGACATACGGTCTCGCAAGCCCCGCATGTTATGCAGACATCAGACAGCTTGCCAAAGGGAGTATCCAACCTGCGCCTTACACCTCGACCTGCAAATCCAAGTGCGGAAACCCCGATCCGCTCGCTGCAGATGCGGATGCAGAGCCCGCAGAGAATGCATCTGTTCTTTTTGTCCTCGTTTTCCTTAAACCTTGTCTCCTTTATACCGTAAAGTTTGGCCATTTCCGAAATTTCCTTTGCATCTGGAGCCTGGGCCATAAGTGCCTCAAGGGTCATCTTTCTTAACATTAAAACATCATCAGATCCTGTTTCAACCTCTATGCCTTCTGTAACTGGATAGCTGCAGGATGCAGTGAATTTTGTTCGTCCGGACTTTTTTACCTTTACAATGCACAACCTGCAAGCACTGTACGGTTTCAGGGCCAAGTGATGGCAGAGCGTGGGAATGGATACGCCATTTCGCTGGGCGACATCGATGAGCATCTCTCCCTGCTTTGCCTGCACCTTTTTGCCGTCGATTGTGAACTTGACAGGGTCTGTTTCCGCCATCAGTTCACCTCCACGGCATCGAACTTGCAGGAATCCCTGCAAATGCCGCATTTGATGCAATTGTCCTGGTCTATTTTATGAGATTCCTTCTTCTCGCCTGAGATCGCCTCTTGGGGGCACCTCTTCTTGCAAACCCCGCAGCCTGTACATTTATCAGGGTCGATCGTGAATGTGATCAGGGCCTTGCATACGCCGGCAGGGCATTTTTTATCCACGATGTGAGCCATGTACTCGTCCCTGAAATACCGTAGCGTCGTTGCCACCGGATTCACTGCCGTTGATCCGAGCTGGCACAAGGATGTGTTTTTCATCCAAAAACCAAGCTCTTCGAAGAATTCCACGTCCTTTTCATTTCCCCTTCCCTCGCATATTTCGGTCAGCATGTGGTGAAGCTGTTTCAGGCCTTCCCTGCACGGCACGCATTTTCCGCAGGATTCATCCTTTAGGAAGTTGGTGAAGTACCTTGCCACATCCACCATGCAGGTTCCCTCGTCCATCACGATCATGCCGCCAGAGCCCATCATGGCACCTGCTTCTGTTAAGCTGTCAAAATCCACAGGTAAATGGATCAGGTCCTCAGGTACGCATCCTCCGGACGGGCCCCCTATTTGGACGGCCTTGAATTTCTTACCATCAGGTATTCCCCCACCAAGATCATAGATAATCTCCTGCAACGTTATCCCCATCGGAACCTCCACCAGGCCGGTGTTATTGATCTTTCCCACCAGCGAAAATATCTTCGTGCCTTTGCTGTTTTCAGTCCCGATTTTTTTATACCAGTCTGCACCATTGTTGATGATCAACGGCACGTTCGCCCATGTCTCCACATTATTCAGATTGCTGGGCCTTCCCCACAGGCCACTTTCTGTCGTATGGATGTGCTTTGCCCTGGGTTCTCCTGGCCTGCCCTCTATTGAAGCCATTAATGCCGTTGATTCACCGCATACGAAGGCCCCACCTCCTCTGGCGATCTTGACGTTAAAATCAAAGCCGGAGCCGAGAATGTCTTTGCCCAGAAGCCCGAATTCCTCGGCCTGTTTTATTGCCACGGCAAAAAGCTCCACAGCAAGGGGATACTCGGTTCGAACGTAGATATAGCCCTCGTTTGCACCGATGGCGTAAGCACCAATGATCATGCCCTCCAGTACGCTGTGCGGGTTGCCCTCTAGAAGGCTCCTGTTCGCATATGCACCGGGGTCGCCCTCGTCCGCGTTGCATATGACGTATTTTATATCTCCCTTTGCCCTGCGGCAGGATTCCCATTTCCTGCCCGCTGGAAAACCTGCACCCCCTCGTCCTCTGAGACCGGCTTTCTTAACCTCTTCGATTACTTCATCAGGAGCCATGCGGAAGGCTTTAGCTAATGCGGAATATCCGTCTATACCGATATAATCCACGATGCTTCCCGGATCGATTATGCCGTTCTTCCCGAATATTACACGCTTTTGGTTCTTGTAAAACGGGATGTCATCCTCGTACACAATTTTCTCGCCCGTGATGGGATCCACATAAAGCAGTCTTTCTATCACTTTACCGTTGACTACGGTCTTGCTCAATATCTCGGGCAGGTCCTCAGATTTTACGCTGCGGTAGAAGATATTTTGCGGGCGAATCACAACAATGGGCCCCTGTTCGCAGAAGCCATGACAGCCTGTAATCAAAACATCCACTTTATCTTCCAGCTTTTGTTTTTTGAGCTCCTCCTTTATACTATCTGCTACTTTCGCGGAGCCGTACGCATGACAACCAGTACCTCCGCAAACAGTTATGCAAGTTCTGTCAGGATCCTTGCTTTGGGCTATTTCCTTTCTCAGCCCTTCAAGGTCCTCCACGGTCTTGAGCCGCTTCATGCACCAGTCCCCCTATCCTGTTTCTTGTATTTTTTTAGAAGGTTGTCCACATCTGCGGGTGTCGTTGGATGGTACTCGTTATCTATCACAACCACAGGGCCCAGCGCACATGCACCAAGACAATTGACGGTCTCAAGCGTAAATTCATGATCTTTCGAGGTCTCACCGGGTTTTATATTCAACTTTCTTTGAATTTCGCTCAATACGTTTGCACCGCCGCGAACGTGGCATGCTGTGCCTTGACAGACCTTGATAAGATGTTTTCCCCTGGGAGTCAGTGAAAATGCGGTGTAAAATGTGGCAACATGGTATACCTGGCTCAAGGGAATGTCCAGCTGCTCGGAAACATACCTCAGGGCATTTTCCGGTAGATAGTTGAATTCCTCGTTTATATCCTGGAGAACCGAAATGAGCACCCCCTGTTCATCAGCATATTTTTTCAGTACCGTATCGATTTTCGCAATATCATCCTCGGGAATCTTCCCGCGAACGCTCGCTTTCTCCGGAATCTGGTATTCGTACTTGACTGGACAGGCTGCCGCACATACGCCACAGCCGGTGCAACTCTCCTCATCCACGTACCTGGCATTTTTCAGCACCCTAACCTTGAATTCGCCCTCCTCTCCTTCAAGCTCCTCGATTTCCGATAATGTCAATAATTCTATGTTGGGATGACGTCCTGCCTCCACAAGTTTTGGCGATAGAATGCACATCGAGCAGTCATTCGTGGGAAAGGTTTTGTCAAGCTGTGCCATCCTGCCCCCCAGGGTCGGCGATTTCTCTACGATGTAGACCTTTATCCCCTGCTCTGCCAGATCCAGTGCCGCCTGAACACCTGCGATCCCGCCGCCGATTACCACTACTCCTTTTTCCATTTTCACTTGCCTCTTTTGATGATCCTATTTTCTCCAAATCCCCAATATCACGCTTCAATACCCTGACAAGCCAACACGAAAGTCCCCTAATATCTGGGAATTCTGATAAATGAGCAGTTCAATATAAACAGTTTGGCATCATATTTACCCCCACAAATTAATAGCCAGATTGCGCTTTAGTACCACCTCAAATGCCGTATCGTTGAGAGTTTATAAATAGTTTATCTGAACCTCATAGCGACACATTGAATGAAGCACCGAAATGTAAAATAATTGGGTGGTAGAATACGGTATATATTTCACCAATATCAAGGCGGCGGTGGTGGAAGATATTCATTGGCAGGAGGAGGGGGGACTGCCTCCTTACGCTTTTTCCTGCGCGCAATGGCAATAAGGAGCAAGATGACGATGATCACGATTATTATGATTAGAATCCATAGGAATGGGATGCCTAGGAGCTGAGGCTCCCCATCGTCGCCATCCTCATCATCTTGATCATTTACAGTAATTGTAAAGGTGTGATCGTCGGTTCCGCCCTTTCCGTCGCTAACTTGAATGGTAAAGGTATTTGAGCCGATGTTTCCAGAAGACGGTATTCCGTAGATCGTTCCATTGCTAGCTCCAATGTTGAGCCATTTTGGCCCAGATATCATACCCCCGGTAATACCCCAGGTAAGAGGATCTAAATCATCATCAGTAGCTGTAAAAGTGAAAGTCAAAGCAGAATTCACGGTGGCCTCGGTAGGTTCAGAACGTTTATTCGTGATAATTGGCTGGTTATTGTCAGGAAAAGAGGTATTGACCTCGATTGTGAAGGTGTGGTTATCTGCTCCCCCTCTTCCATCGCTCACCTCGATCTTAAATTGGTTTGCGCCAATGTTCCCAGTGGAGGGTATTCCATAGATGGTTCCATTGGTGGAGCCGATGCTCAGCCAAGTAGGTCCATAGATCTTACTCCAGGACAAAGTATCTGGATCTGGATCGGTGGCAGTGAAAACAAAATTCAAGTTGTAATTCACGATAACTGCGGTGGGTGTGAGGGCCTTGTTGGTAATGATAGGTGGATTATTTGAGCCGGATGGAGTATAGGTGGTGAAGTTCCAGTAACCGTCAGGCTGGTTGCCGTACTGGCCTGTCTCCCAGCTGTCATTCAAGTTGACCCTCCAGTAGAAGTTACCCGAGGGAGTCGTGTCGAACTGGCCGGATTCAGTAACCAGTCCCGAGCCGGATTCGATGACCGTCGTGAAGGAAGGGTCGGTAGCCACTTCCCAGCTGTAGCTCACAGGGGTATCGCCTTCAGCATCGGTACCAGGAGAAGCCCAGGAAACAGTCTGGGTAGCAGAAGAGGTGATAAGGCTGTTGTCTAAAGGAGATACTAAAGTGGGCGCAAGAGCCTCATTCATATGAAAGTCCACTTCGGAAACAGCGCTCCACACTCCAGTATCATTTTTAACAATAACTCTGAGCTTGTAGGAGGTTCCATCAATCAAGGGTGGTCCGTTTGTTGGACAAGGCGCTGTGTTGTATCTCAACCTCACCCAAGAGCCTGAGGGGGCTGAGGAGGTGTTGTTGCACCACCATAGCAGAGAAGAGCCGCCAGCTTCCCATACACTGATATTATACTGTGCAAGGGGATCGGAATTCGGATCATTGAACCTGAAGCAGAATCCAGGTTCGTTGGGTATTATGTGCTGAATCCCAGGAGTGGAAGCATAATAGCCTTCAACGCTTAGTAAGTCTGCCATGGGAAAAGGGTTGACTGGCTCAATGCTGGCAGAGTAAATATCGTAACTGTCATCGCTGCGGTAATCTTCCCAGGCAAGGTGAACCAGACCGGTAGAACCTACTCCTATGGTGGGATTAAGCTGAGTATAGCTCCCGGTGTCATCGTTCACCCTCTTATTCGGATGCGTCCATGTTGAACCTTCATCTGTGGAATTGGCGAAATAGATATCATCGTTACCTTCACGGTGATCACGCCAGGCCAAATAGATTGTGCCGGTAGAGCCCACGGCGATGGTAGGTTCAAACTGATTCTCTGTCCCAGAGTCTGAGTTTACCTTTTTATTTGGATTTGTCCAGGTTGCGCCTTCATTTGTGGACCGGGCAAAATAGATATCATTGTCGTTGTTACGGTAGTCTTGCCAAGCTAGATAGATGTTGCCTGTTGATCCAACAGCAAGTGTGGGTTTGCTTTGGCTTTGTATGCCGCCATCCGTGTTAACCTCAATACTGGGATCGGACCAGTCTGTACCACCGTTAGTGGATTTGCCGATATAAATATCCCAGTCACCTTCGATTTTGTCCTGCCAGGCGATGTAAATTGTACCCATAGAATTAATCGCCATCGTCGGCCTCTTTTGATCAGGTAGATCTTCTGAATCTGTGTTAACCCTTTTATTGGGATCCCAGGTCTCGCCTCCGTCAGTGGATTTAGCGAAGTATATGTCAGCATCACCGTTGCGGTAATCCTCCCAGGCTATGTAGATAGTGTCTTCAGAGTCCACGGCAATAACCGGGTTGATTTGGTGGTCGGAGCCCACGTCAGTGTTGATCTTCACATTGGGCTCTGACCAAGTCGCTCCTCCGTTTGTGGAATTGGCGAAGTAGATGTCCCAATCGCCGTTGCGTAAGTCCTGCCAAACAACGTGCAAGGCGCCAGTGGAATTCACAGCAATTGAGGGGTTGGATTGCTCTGTTGTCCCGGAATCCTCATTAACCCTTTTGTTGGGATCAGTCCATGAAGCACCTCCATCGATGGACTTGGCAAAGAAGATGTCCCCATTGATGTTGCGATAGTCGTCCCAAACTAGGTAGGCAGTACCCTCGGCATCCACGAAGATGGAGGGATCACCTTGAGTAGCAGTGTCTGCATCGGTGTTCACCTTCTCGTTATCTGAAAATGGCGGGTCAGCCCTAATAGTAGGCGGAACCATTGATAATAGGATGATGAAACTTGTGAGCACAAGTATGGACGTTATCGCCAATGCTGCCGCTTTCTTCGCTTGAGCTTTTAGAGTCATTTTACCTCTCTCCGCAATTGTATTTATGATATAGTATATAAACATGCCGTGGGAAGCAGGTGGGTTTCAACAGGGGCATCTTTTCATTTAACATGGCGTTTCAAACGGGCTTTTCATATCCTTCATTTTTTCTGCTATTCCACCACAATAAAAATATTATGAGCACCACGACAATAATTATTATTATGATCACCAAGATCCAAGGGAATTCATCTTCAGGAGGCTCACTGGGCTGGGGAGTTGTAACGCTGACAACGGGCGAGGGCAACGATGGATTTACCAAATTGTCTTGGGCAATTATTCTGTAATAATAAGTTGTCCCAGGAGCAAGGCCTGTATCATTGTAAGAGTTATTTTCCTTCTCAACAACCGTAATGTTAGTCCAAGGACCGTCGGAATTTGTAGAGCGCTGTACAATATATCGGAAAAGATCTGTATCGGTATTTGGTGGCCAAACAATATTCACTTCACTTGGGCTCCTAGGTGTGACGGTTGGCTGGGCCGGCTGAGCTGGCGGTGTTGTGTCAATGACCGTTATCGAGCCTGAAGAGTTTGTAATATCACCATAACTAACTGTTATGATTCCTGAATCTACATCTGTTGCATTAAATACGGAATGGGCACCAATCCCCGGATCGAATGAGCCAACATCACTGTTCCACTCCGTGCCTATTACATCCCCGATATAACCTGCTGTATGATTATAGCCTGCTGCATAGTAAATGTCTGTATCCCCTTGTTCGAAAGTCGCTGTGGTTAATCTATTTCCTCCGCCGCCAGTAGCATCCCGGACTTGAATGTAATCAACTGTGGGTTTTTGTACGGTGATTATAGTAGTGTTTGCATGGCCTGCTCCGTCGTCCAAGGTGACCACAACCCACCCGTAGTTGGTTGTATTGCATACTATGTCTGTATGGTCACCTGGGCTTGTAACCTCCACAATTGAGGTATCGTTGCTGTGCCATGTGGATGTTGCAGGGACAGACCCGAGATATCCTGCGGTATCGTTGAAATATGCTCCATAGTAAATATCTGTGGCACCCACAGGATATTCGCTGCTGGCCATCTCACTCCCAGCACCTCCTGGAGCATCCATTATTTTAATATTATCAACGGTGGGCTCAAGGACGGTCACCTGGGTGATGTTGATCTTACCACTATCGACATCTGTGAGGGTGATTGTAACTGCACCCCAATTTCGATTGTCGCATGTAAGCGTGGTTGAATTGCCTGTTTCAGGTGAAACTGTAATTACATCCGTATCATCGCTCATCCAATTTGCCGTATTAGACACATCAGCGTAGTAACCCAAAGTATAGTTGTACCTCGCGCCAAAGAATGAAGTCGTATGCCCCACAGGATAGCTTTGATAATTTATTGAATTGCAGAGGTTTATGCCTTCTCCACCCGATGCATTGCGGATCAATACAAAATCGATTGTAGGAGCCAACACTGTCAACAATCCAGTTGAATTGCCGACGGCGATGCTGTAGTTGGCAGTAACAGTGCATGTTCTGTTTACGATAACCTGCTGGGCCGTAAAATTGGTCCAAGAGCCCGGGGAATCAGCCTCTCCAACATCGGGGTAATCACTCATCCAAGATACGGAGACATCCTCAACATATCCCTCTGTATGATTAAATCCAGCAGCGTAGAATTCGTCCAAGTCCTCAACGGAGTAGGTGGCGGTTGTGACGATATTTCCCCCTCCACCCGGAGCATCTCTGATCTGAATGTAATCGATTGTAGGTTTAATCACAGTTACCTGGGTTGTATTGATCATTCCATTATCGTCCAAGGTTATCGTCACAATTCCCCAATTCGTGTCGTTGCAAGTTATGGTGGAAGTAGCACCCGTAAGATCAACATACACGATAGCAAAATCCGTGCTGTCCCAAGTCGAGGATGAGGCAACATCACCTAGATAGCCTGCGCTGTGATTATATGTTGCACCGTAGAACGTGACAACTGTTCCCCTTTCGTAGCTCGGGTAATTTGCAGGATCGCAGAGGTCGATTCCCCCTCCACCTGGTTGGGTTCTGATTTGAATGTAATCCACAGTCCATGTAAAAACAGTAACCCTGGTTTGGTTTGTAATGCCTGAGACATTCAACTCCACCCACACCCAGCCGATGTTCGTGCCAACACAGGAGATTGTGGTCTCATTTGTTGGAGTTGTCACAGTAACGATATCCGTATCATTGCTCGTCCATACTGATGTTAACGGGACGGAGCCTATGTACCCAACAGTGAAATTATAAGTTGCACCATAGAAAATGATAATCGTGCCCTTTTCGTAGCTGGGATAATTTGCAGGTTCGCAGAGGTTGAGCCCGCCCCCACCAGGTGCGGTCCTGATCTGGACATAATCAATGCTCCATGCCATGACCGTGACCTTGGTTTGGTTTGTAATACCAGCGACATTTAATTCCACCCATACCCAACCGCTATTAGTGTCGTTGCATGTCACAGTAGTTTTATTGCCTGGATCTGTAACTGTTACAATGTTCGTGTCATTGCTTGTCCAGTTGGATGTTGTGGGTGCAGGATCAATGTATCCAACAGTTAGATTATATGCTGCACCATATAACGTGACCACGGTGCCCTTTTCGTAGCTCGGGTAATTTAAAGGATCGCAGAGATTGAAGCCTCCGTTGTTGTCTGCTGTTCTGATTTGAACGTAATCTGTGATGGGGGTCAATACTGTCAATAGACCTGTGGAATCGCTGATTGTGGCGTTGTATTGTGCTGTAACATTACACGTACTGTTCGCTGCAACCCACTGGGCAGTGAAGTTCGTCCAAATGCCTGATGGAGTGTCGATCTGTCCCACACCAGGGTCATCACATTCCCATGAAACTGAAACATTCCATACAAAACCTGCCGTGAAGTTGTAACCTGCGGCATAGAACTCATCGGTATCGTACACAGAGTATGTTGCAGTTGTGACTATATTTCCCCCACCATCAGCGGCATCTCGAATCTGTATGTAGTCGATCGTGGGTTTTTCAACGGTTACCTGCGTGGTGTTGATCTTACCGCTATCATTCAAGGTTATGGTTACAGTTCCCCAATTCGTATCGCTGCATGTTATGGTTGAAGATGAGCCTGCAAGAGTGACATCCACGATACCGAAATCTGTGCTGTTCCAAGTGGAGGATGCATTAACATCACCAATAAAGCCTTCACTGTGGTTATAGGCTGCACCGTAGAATGTCGTGGAATGGCCCACTGGAAAACTCGTATAGTTGGCAGGGTCGCAGAGGTTTAACCCGGCTCCACCCGATGCATCCCTGATTTGGATATAATCCACTAGCCACGCCAGGACAGTGACCTTGGTTTGGTTGATGATGCTTGCGACATTCAATTCCACCCATACCCAACCGCTGTTCGTATCGCTGCAAGTTACGGTTGTTTGGTTGCCTGGATCTGTAACTGTCACAATGTTTGTATCATTGCTAGTCCAGTTGGATGTTAACGGTACAGAGCCCATGTATCCCACAGTTAAATTGTATGCTGCACCATAGAAGGTAACAACAGTATTTCTCTCGTAGCTCGGGTAATTTACAAGATCACAAAGATCCAAGCCACCGCCATTATCCTGGGTTCTGATTTGGACATAGTCAATGGTTGGGTCCAGAACAGTCAATTTCCCTGTGTCGTTTGAGCCGTATGATGCGTTCGTTGCAGTAACATAGCAAACTCCTTCACCTACACCAACGAAGATCGTGGATGTACCCGGAGTGGTCACTTGACCCACACCAGTATCATTACTTGACCAAACCGCATTCACCAAACTGACAAACTCGGAATACGTATCGTTCCAACCACAGGCATAGAGTGTATCTGTATCATCCAAAACATAGGAACGATCCCCGATCCAACCGCCACTGCAATCTGGAGTTCTTGAAATAATTACCCTGTCAATGGTGGGAATGATTGGTGGGTCAAGTCTTGCAAAGTAGATGTCCAAGTCACCTAGGCGGTCATCTTCCCAAGCTACATATGCAGTGCCATTGGAGGCCACTGCGAGTGTCGGAAGAAATTGATAATTTAAGCCTGTATCGTCGTTCACTCTTAGATTGGGATGTGCCCAACTAGCTCCACCGTCAGATGAATTGGCGAAGTATATGTCCGAAGCATCTGTACCAGAATCGCGGTAGTCATGCCATGCTAAATAAATCTCATCAGTGGAATCAACGCCAATACAAGGGTTAAATTGATTTTCGCTTCCACCGTCTGTGTTCACCATTGTATTGTAATTTGTCCAGATCATGCCTCCGTCAGTGGATTTGGTAAAATTGATATCCCAGTGGGTACTGTTGTATTCCTCCCAAGCCAAATAAATGGTGCCGGTGGAATTAACTGCGATCGTTGGGTTCCTTTGGTCAGCAGTGCCCACATCGGTGTTTACCTTTACATTTGGATCAGTCCAGGTCGCGCCCCCATCTGAGGACATGGCAAAATAGATGTCATCATTGCCATTGCGATCGTCCTGCCAGGCCACATAAATATTGTCCGCTGAGTCCACGGCAATCACTGGGAACCACTGAGTAGCATTTGTGGCGTCGATAATGATCCTAACGTTAGGATCGGTCCAGGTTGCACCCCCGTCTGTGGACATGGCAAAATATATGTCGGAGTCTGTGCCACTGCGGTAATCTTCCCAGACCGCATAGACAGTGCCTATGGAGTTTACCGCTATGGACGGATTAATTTGATGTCTGGCGCTGGTGTCATTATTGACTATTAAATTGGGGTTACTCCACGTTGCACCCCCATCGGTGGAGTTGGCAAAATAGATGTCCCAGTTGGTGCCACTGCGGAGGTCCTCCCATGCTAAATATAAGTTGCCGAAAGAGTCCGCTGCAATGGAGGGTTTTCCTTGATTCTGAATAGTAGGATCAGTGTTAACCTTTTCGTTCGGCGTTGTCCAGGATGAGCCCCCATCCGTGCTGCTGGCAAAGTAGATGTCCAAGTCACCTAGGCGGTCATCTTCCCAGGCAATGTATATGGTCCCGGAGGGGTCCACAGCAATTGAGGGATTATTTTGAAAGTCTGTAGCAACGTCAATGCTCACCAACTGGTTGTTGGAAAACGGAGGGTCGCCCTGTGCAAGGAATGGAACCGTTGAGATAATAATGGCAGCACTGGTAAAAACCAGAAGTGTCGTCATAACCAGGGCTATGGCTTTCTCTGCTTGATCTTTCAGAATCATGTTACCTCATCTCCGCAAATGTAATTACTCAATCGGATATAAACCTATCCTCAGAGCACAGTATCGGAGTTATGGTTCCCTATCGTCTTCGGGCTCTCCCAGGGTATCTCTATGTACCCCCGGTAGATTTCCTGCCTGCGGGTCACGAGGTTGGCCATGCTGATCTCCATATCGGGAATCGTGCTGGTCGGCTAAGCCCAATTCCCCGTCCGATTCAATCAGGGTTTGATCTGCCCCGCATGCCTCTCCTAGATTCAGGAGGAACTTGACCAAGTGCGGGGATATTTCCCTTACGACTTCAGGATTTCCGAACGGGGCGTACGGGGCAATATAGCTGTTGAATTCTCCAATCCAGTCGAATGAGCGATCCCCACCTGTATTGAAAATCAACACATCAAGACCGGCACCGCCGAAAGAGAAATCCCTGTCAGCAAATTCTGGATCATCCGGTTGATTGTTCAGGCCGCCCTGGGAATCGTGGTTGTCGTCGGCATTGATGACGTCATCGCCCAATCCACCGAAATGGCGGTCGTTCATCGTTCCCCCAACGAGCCAGTCATGGCCGTTGTCACCGAACAATCGGTCCTTGCCGTCGTTTATCTTGGTGCCATTTCCATCTGTTGCTTCGAAGTTGAGGAAGAAACCATCGATCTTGGTCCGCGGGTTTTCAGCGTCGTAGAAGAATAACTTCCTTGTTACTGGATCATAGGGGATAGGTGTTGTATTCGTCACAGGATCACTGTTATAGAACTCAGGCAAAGCCTCGGCACCTGATATCGCATCATCGCCTGCGCCGCCGTGCAGCCAGTCATCGCCAAGGCCGCCGTAAATGATGTCGTTTCCGCCGTACTCGAACGCTGCAAGATCAACTTCTTTTTTGAGCCGGCCTTCGATATTGACCCAGGCGCCTGTGAAGGGTCCTGGTATTTTGATAAATTTTTCTCTATTGACATTATTTATCCCGTAAAGGGCTTCTTTCTCGCCGTTGCGGCTGGTGAAGATCTTGCCGTCATCGCCCAGGATGCCGTCCTCGCCAAGGCCGCCGTAGATCCTGTCATGACCGGCCTGGCCGTAAATATCGTCGTCCTGACCCTCACCGAATAAGACGTCGTTTCCTAGCATACCGTAGATGAAGTCGTCTCCCGCTTCACCATGGATCAGATCATCATCACCTATATCATTGGGACTGCCCCCTGGAGTATAATCGAGCATGTCCGCGGCCCGAGGTATGACCGTCAAATTGCCGTAGCTGTCGTATGTGAAGGTCAGGAACTGACCGCTGTCTTTACCATTTATTCCGACGATGCGGAAGATGTTGGCATTATCACCGACGATATAGTCGGAATCGGCAGCATGGCCATCATCGGTTTCGTTGCCTGGATCGTTTCGTGCAAGACGTGTTCCGGCTCCACCGAAGATGATGTCCTCATCGTCCGGCCTTAAGCTTGAATTGGTAAGCCCGAACAGCGCCGAGCTGCCGCCCAAAATATCGTCCTGGCCCAGGTTCCCGAATATCAGGTCCTTTCCACCGTTGCCCTCGATGTAATCGTCGTCATCGTCAACACCCTCCACCGAGGGGTCAGTGGCATTGACCACTTCCGTTATGGAGGCATCGCCCTGCATTATGTCGTCTCCAAGCTGGCCGAACATGACATCCTCGTCAGGACCGCCAGCCATGAAGTCATCGCCAAAACTGTCAGGTATTGGATTGTGGCTGTGGTCAAAGAGGAAGATGTCACGGCCTTGAGCGCCGCTGGGATTTGGCTGGTGGGTCCCAGTCACATCTGCATCGCCATTTGAGTCGTATAGGGCCTTACCATCCAATGCCCGGAATCGCGGGCTGATGGTATCGGGTCTTCGAAGTATCTCTGCATTGTCTCCGGCAAGCACATCGTCGCCTGAACCTCCATCCATTATATCGTTGAGACCAGCTGGGGTATCGAGTTCATCGGCACCGCCCTCGACGTTATGACCGCCTATCAGATCGTCATCGCCTGCGTCACCGAAAATGTTGTCGTCACCTTGTCCGCCCAGGATGATATCATCGCCTGCGTTTCCATGTATCAGATCACCGTCGCCACCATCCCCTGCACCTGTAAAGATGGAGGTGAAGGTAAAGGATGGGATCGGTATCGTGGTTAGATCAATAGTCGAGCCCACTACTCTTTCCACCTTTCCATGGTCCCCGAAAATCAGATCGTTTCCATCATTGCCGTAGATCGTATCGCTGGCTGTACCGCCCATGACTATGTCATTATCAGCTCCACCTGATATGGTATCGCTGCCACCATCGTTGGGGAATGTTGAGGTTACCAGGTCAAGGGTTGCAGGATCAGGTGTTGCACCGTCAACAGAAAGCTCCACATAGCTGAACAATCCATTGTCGCCGAGGATGATGTCCAGACCGTCGTTGCCCTCGATGTAGTCCCCATCAGCACCGCCCCAAATACTGTCGTTGCCCTCGTTTCCGTATATGGTGTCGCTGCCGCCGATTCCAGGGGCAGTAGTTTTTATGTATTCTATTATCTCGCCAGGCTGCGTGAAGTTGCCGTTGTCTCCCAGGATGAAGTCGTTGCCTTCATGGCCCCAGATATCGTCACTTGCCGTGCCCCCGAGAATCTGATCAGCATCTTCGTTGCCCTCTATTGTGTCGTTTCCACCGATAGCCGGGTCTGTTGTCACTATAAGGTCGAGGGTATTGGGGTCGGCATCCATAACAAAGTTAAGATAGCCGTTATCGCCGAGGATCACGTCTTCGCCTTCATGGCCCCAGATGTCGTCATGGTAGGCGCCACCAAGAATGAAGTCTCTGCCCTCATTGCCCCTGATTGTATCATTACCGCCAATTGCAGGATCGGTGGTTTCAATCTGTTCGATAACCTCGTCAGGCTGCGTGACCTTGCCGTTGTCACCCAATATCACATCGTTGCCGGTGTGGCCCCAAATGTCATCGCTTTCAGCACCGCCAAGGATGATGTCGTCCTCTTCGTTACCCCTTATGGTATCGTCGCCCCCTATCGCGGGATCCGTTGTTTCTATCAGGTCTATTACCTCACCAGGCATGGTTATCTTGCCGTTATCGCCAAGAATCACATCTTCGCCATCGTGGCCCCAGATGTCGTCACCGTAAGCACCGCCAAGGATTATATCGTCGCCCGAGTTTCCCTCGATGGTGTCACTGCCCCCTATTGCCGGATCGGTTGTCTCGATTAGTTCGACTACTTCACCAGGCATTGTGATTTTGCCGTTATCGCCGAGGATGTAATCGTCACTAGCGTTGCCCCAGATGTCGTCGCCGTAGGCACCACCCATGATTATATCGGCCTCTTCGTTGCCCTCAATCGTATCGCTGCCGCCATCCCCCGGGTCGGTTGTTTCGATCAGTTCGATTACTCCACCAGGCTGTGTGATCTTACCGTTGTCACCAAGGATGACATCCTCGCCAGTGTGGCCCCAGATATCATCACCGTAGGCACCGCCAAGGAGGATGTCGGCACCGTCGTTTCCTTCGATGGTGTCGCTGCCCCCGTCTGTGGGGTCTGTTGTTTTGATCTCCTCGATCACACCGCCAGATAGCGTGATCATTCCGTTATCGCCCAGGATGATGTCGTCACCGGCATGGCCCCAGATGTCGTCGCCGTAAGCACCACCGAGTATGATGTCAGCAGCGCCGTTTCCTTCGATGGTGTCGCTGCCGCCATCGGTGGGGTCTGTTGTTTTTATCTCTTCGATTACACCGCCAGATAGTGTGATCTTGCCGTTGTCACCCAGGACGATATCGTCATCGGCATGGCCCCAGATGTCATCTCCCGCGGCCCCACCGAGGATGATGTCATCGCAGTCATTGCCCTCGATGTCATCACTGCCGCCCAATGTGGGTCTGATCGTCTCAATGATGTCCAGGGTTGCAGGATCACCATCTCCACCAGCAATGATTGCCACGTTGTACTTCAACCGCCCTTCGTCGCCGATCAGGATGTCATAGCAGTCGTTTCCCTCGAGATTGTCACCTTCAACGCCGCCAATAACTATGTCGTCTTCCTCGTTGCCCTCGATAGTGTCAACTCCGCCGTAAGCCGAGCCTGTATCAGTGGTTTCGATGCGTGCTATCAAGCCATTTTCGAAAACCAACTCGCCCTGGTCACCGATCAAGATGTCTTCACCTGGGTCAGCGCTGGCACTGTAGTTCAGAGCTTTGTCACCAAATATTAAGTCGTCATCGTCTCCTCCAAACACGATGTCATTGGCCTCACCACCTGAGATATCATCAGAGTCGCCGTCCACTGGAATGATGTTGTCTGTTGTCCTTATAAGATCCAGGGTTGAGAGATCACCATCACCGGTGTCGTAATCCAATTCCCCGCTGTCACCAATAATTATATCGTCATCGAGGCCACCGATAAGCTCGTCTTCACCAACACCGCCCAACAATATATCAGCTTCCTCGCTACCGTCTATTTCATCGTCCCCTCCAGTACCAACAACTGTATCTGTGGTCTCTATAAAAGAAACTTCTGAGGACTTGATTCCTGGATTTGGAACGAAGTCGATCTTACCGTTGTCGCCAATGACAATGTCTTTTCCACTGACACCTGGTACATTGGAGTCGCCGAAGATGATGTCTCCTTCTATACCACCAATTATGAAGTCGTCGCCCTCGTAACCGTATATGTGATCCACATCTCCTGAATTATGGTCTGTAGATTCGATCAGATCGATCAACGAAGCATCGATGCTTGATTGATATGTGTAGTCGAGCCGACCGTTATCGCCCAGAAGTACATCATCTCCGGTGCTACCGTTCATCGTATCCCCACCAGGGCCGCCGAGCATGATATCGCCACCATCACTTCCATCCATCGTGTCATCGCCCCCGGTCCCTGGGTTAATGGTTCTGATAAGGTCGTAGTTCAACGTGGGCTTTCCTGGGACGATCGTAACCTCACCATCGTCACCGAACATCACGTCGTTGTCCCCTTCTCCCTTGAGCAGGTCGTTGCCGTCGTTGCCGTACATTATGTCGTTACCTGTCCAACCATAAAGCTCATCATTGCCATCACCACCGTATATCACGTCCGCACCGCGATCACCATAAAGGAAGTCCTGACCGCCATCGCCCCATATCTTATCGTTGCCGTCTTCCCCGTAGATGTAGTCTCCGCCATTTCCTCCGAGGATGGTATCGCCTGCTGCGGTCCCGTACAGCGGGAATATCGTTTTTGGATCTGAACCGTCCATTTGCAGCACGTTATCTATAAATTTAAAGTTGGAATCACCCCATATCTTATCCGCTCCGCCTCCACCTTCGATATAATCAGGTCCCCCACCGCCGCTAATAAGATCGTTTCCACCTCTACCCTTAATCTCATCAGCGTCTTCATCCCCTGTTATATGGTCTCCTCCTGCTGTACCCACATCTACCATAACCGGATTTCCGTTACCATTTACATTGAGCTCGTAGATCCAGTCTGTCACCTTAGTGAACTGGAAAGCGCGGTCTCCCCAAATTCGATCCTTGCCTTCTCCGCCCCGCAGCACGTCAGATTCCCCTCCACCAGCTAGCAGGTCGTTTCCACTCCCGCCAAGAACGATATCCTCTCCAGGTGGTCCCCGAAGCGTGTGGGGCTCCCCATCAGATAGTTGGGCGTCGCCATTGAGGATGTCATCCCCTAAACCGCCCTCTACGAGATCGTCACCGCCGTTGCCTATGATCATGTCGTTACCTTTTTCACCGTAGATATCGTCGTTCCCATCGCCTCCAATAAGTACGTCATCGCCCAGACCGCCGTTAATTTCTGCAGCGCCTGCGCCTGCGATCAGAACATCATTACCGGATTCACCCTTGAGCTCCGCTGTGATGGATGAGGTAGTAACCCCCGACGTATCTATTTTATCATGCCCCTCTCCAGCATTGGCTACGATTTTACGTACACCTGTATATTCCTGACGATCACCGGGCCCAACTCCAAGAGAGGGTGCCCAGACGTACACGGTATCGTCTGTTCCAGGTTTGAGCTTCACATGGATCTCCTCATCGCCATCCCTAATATCACCGTACAACCGGTCCCCTGCATACTTGCCCACATTTATGCGAAGTTCATCATTACCTACCTTAGTCGCAAGGACTGGATCCCATGGACACGAGTAGCTGAATTCGAGTAGCGGCACAGACGGTCCGAAGTACCATGTTTTCTCAAATTTGAAGAACAATAGCTTTATTTTTACGAACGCGAAAAGACGGGCCCACACCTTTCCGCTGACATCGAAGATGCATATCAATCCCAGGGGAATGCCCAACTGTCTGAACCCATTCTCTATGTTGCCAAGGATTTCCTCTATCCGAACCTTTCCATCACCGTCGGGATCGTTCAGGTTGAAATACACGGTCGCGTATATTCCCCCTCCCACCCCAACGGAAGCGACAAATATATTCAATACAGCCGCACCGGTCAGGCTACCATAGACCGTGATCTCCGGAATATCTGCGCCTGTTTCCAGGTCGAGATCACCAATATAAAAACCCTTGAGGAGGTCCAGGGGGTGGCGGTAACCGCCTTCAGCGAATTTCTGTATGCCGTATGTATCGTAGCCAAAGGATAAATCGATTATTACTCCTATTGAACCGCTGATCTCAGCACCCAGACCATCCCAAATCGGGAAGAACTGGCTGTAGGAGAAGTCGAAGATGAGCGGAGGCATGTCATAGACGAACACGTCAGCTGGTCTGCCCATGAGAAGACCGAATATCTGGCCCGGGTCTGTAAAAATCGGGAATTTGAATCCTCCCGCATCTTTTGTAGCGCTTTTTGCAAAGGACTTGGTGCCCGGTGAAGCGCCGCTACTAGAAAGCGCACCGTCAAGGACGGAATCAAACTCGAAACTATCCATAATGTCTGGTAGAGTCCCAAAATCGTTTCCATAATTGTCCTTGATGATTTGACTTAGGTTCGCCGACGAGGACGATTCCCTGATTATCCTGAGGGCATCCTCGTCCCGGAGATCGAGAGTCCCATCCCCGCCAACGCTGAAGTTACCGAAATAGATGATAATGTCACCTGCGTCAGTTGGTATCGAATTGATGAGGGTGATTAAGTCGGCCAATGCCTCGATAAAGCCAGGATCCACAAAACCGAACTTTCCTGCAATATCGAGCAAGCTGATGTCATCTCCAGCCAAATCGGAAATCACTGGGATCGGTGAGATCAGTATGTCTATAAGGTCCTCGAGGGGCTCCGTTACCCTTTGGACTTCTTCTATTATGGGCCCGAGGAAATCGGAGAAGAACGACCCGAGATTCAACCCGACATTGTTGAAGGAAATCCAGGGTATGGCGGAATGATTTTCCAATGGATCGGAACTGCCATTATTAACGCCGTCTCCAAGCCCCCATCTTAGGTAGAACTCAGATACGATAGACGGCCATTTCCCTCCACCTCCCGCGATACCCAGGGTGAGGTTTAGATCCACATCGACTTCCACGCCAAATGAGAAATTAAGATCCATGGAGGGAATCTTGGAAAAGGACAGCCTGTCGTTTCCGCCGCTGCTCTCAACATCCACTATGAAGAAGGCTACAAGGCTACTCTTATCTGGGTCTTCCATGGTAACATCCCTGTTTTCGATATCAAGCTGCAGGAACAGTAGCTCGCCTGTTAGTTTTTCCATTAGCGTAACGCTGAGGTTGATGTTGAATACATGCTCCAATGGCTGACCGTCGAGCATTGGTGGATTTGGATTACCGTCGAGGTGATCCGTGAACTCGTCCCAGGGAGTGACATCGAAATAGAAGCCGTCCTCAAGACTCAGGCCGAAGCAGAGCAGCAGGTTCCAGTCCAAGCTAACGATGATCTCCCCGTCCATATCGATGCCGAGTCCAGGCAGGCCGAACTCGAATTCTGGTATGGAAAAGTTGTACTGTCCGCCTAACCATAGATTGAACTGGAGCACGGTGTCATTAAATATGTATTGAACATCCTTGTAAGTTTTCGCCGAATTGTTGTCCCAATTCGGATCGAGCACCAGGACATTGAGTCCTGGAGGCCCAAGTGCGTTGAAAATTGCCTTCTGAACGAATCCGATGGCCTTCTGTGGCGCGTTGTCGATTAAGTCCCGGAGTTCGGGAATGACGGAGCCGCGAACTTCCTCGATGAATTCTGCCCCATTTGAAAGACCGTCACCGATGAGCGGTAGGTCCAGGGAACCGAGCTCCCCGCCCAGCAAATTTTCCAGGATCGCCAACAGAAGATCCAGCCCTTCCACAGCCAAATGCAGGCTATCAATGAGGTTGAGATCGCCTAGATCCGGCAGGGCAGTGAAGTCAGGAGCTGAGTTCAGGTTCGCGCTTACATTGATATCGAATGGGTCAGAAGTGCCCACGGCCATTGAGATGCCCACTTCGAAATCGAGATTTCCTATGAAGTTCGACGCGATGGGGAAATAACATGGCAGTATGGCACCGAGCCCTGCCGAAAGAGATGCCTGGGGTGCGATGTTTGTTAAAATCACCTTGTCTCCCTCTGTCCCGGGATCTGGGTCATTGAAAGCAGAGAGTATGAAGTACGCTGGTGTCGTGTTGTTCGTGTCGCCATCTTCATTGAAAACAACCGCACCTCCTGATACGAACAAACCAAACGGTCCAAGAGCCGCCACAAAGGTGACGTTCGTACCTGCAACATACCCTGTCAGGCCAAGACCTGTATTGTCGTATATGTAGACTGTTAGGTCCTCGATATCTATGCCGAGACCGACCTCGATCCCTGCTTGGAATTCGGCTTCCAATCCTGCTGCACCGCTTAGGTTCATAAGGTCCCCCAATCCTGGAGGCATAGTAATTCCCAGGAGATTGACCAGGTCGATAAAGACAGGCAAGGAGCCTGAGTAGCTGGTGTTGAATGAAAAGTTGATCCTCAGGATGTCAGAACTGCTGGTGTCAAGTGAAAGGCTTACCGCGTTGCTGTTAGGTGGAAGTCCCAGGGCCTCCTTTAGCAGTTGGTCAAGGTCCTGTACTATCGCAGCAGGATTATTCTCAAGGTCATCAAGAAAATCAAGGAAATCTTCGATGTAATTCAGTGCCTCGCTCAGATTGACACCGATTATAGGCAATGGTTCGTCTAGGAAGTCGAACATATCGAAATTCTGAAGCAGACTCAGGATGCTCTCGATGCCGTCCAAAACGGAGGAGAAATTGAGATCATCGAACCCGTCGGCGATCGCTCCCATATCAAGTCCTGAGATGTTTAAAGTTGAGATATTGGTGAAATCTGAAAGCGTGAGCACGATTCTTGCATCGACTCCCAATTGCTCAAGAAGACCATCGACCACGCCTTCCAACTGTATCTCGATATCGCTCAGGTTCAGTCTGCCGCTTCCTGAAATGTTCACATCAATCAACGCATCCAGTATCTCGAAATTTGTTATCGCTTTGGCCAGATCAGATAGATATATCCTCCCTGTTTGCTGGCCTGTGGCAAACCCAAATATCTCCTCAGCTTCGTAATTCGGTTGGTCGAGGCTGACCCTCAATCTTTCCCCATTTGGAGTGGACAAAATTATCGTGCTCCCATCCACACTGACGATAACATTTCCAATGCCAATGGAAGAGTTGATTGCTACCCAAAGATCGATTGCCAAATCATAGATATCATTGTTGAAGAATGTTAACCCTGCATAGAGTGTAACCGACCTAGGGATATCATCACAGAGCGACAATTGGAATTTGGTGTCGTGGATTAGTCGGTATGTGGAAATTTCTTTAGTGACTATCCCCCCCACATCTATTGCAGCCTCGCCGTGGATAGCAACGTTGGTGCCGTAAGAGAACAGAGTGCCTTTGATCATGTTTACTTCGATGCCCACAAAGCCGAAATGCGCAGACAAGGCAGGATCGTCTATAGTGTTTACAACCAGATTGACCCCACCGCTGAAGCTCGCGTCCCTGATAAATAGGCGGCCTTTCGTTTCCCGGGCAATTGCTGTGACTCCATCATCGAGACCCAGTTCGTTTTCGGCTTCGGAGTCCGGTGCAGTTGTCTTGAGCAGGGTGGCATTTTTATCCACAGCATACAACGCTAATCGGTAACCTATGAGTCCAGCAACTACTTTGTCACTGATGTCCACGGGTGATCCTCCACCTGAAGGTGTAACACTGCTCAGGGCACTGTTGATATCCTCGATTAGATCAGTTATATAGGTGTTCGAGTCGGTGGATGACTTGGTCACCGTGACATTATAGCTTTCGGGACCGGTACCTTCGTCCAAGGTCAGTGTGAATTCGGCATCATCGCTCAATTTTCCGTTTGAGCGCGGGCCGTACACGGTCTGGTAGGTAATTTGGAATCCAAGATCACTGGTGGAAAACGCAGTAATATTCAGAGTATCCTTCAAGGCTGAGGGTATGGATAAAGTGAGGTAGAAATCATCAGGGATGCCATCAGGGGGATCGTTAGTGTCATTACCGATGACACCAGCCACGACAACCCGATCCAACCGGGTTCCATCACTGAGCCTCTCCCTGGCCAGCGCCTCGTTGATGTCGTCGACCAGATCAAGGAGTTCTTCATTGTCTTGGGTTGTACCCACACTGGAAATCCTTATGAAGGTGGAAGGCGGGTATGGAGTCAAGGTTAGTTTTTTCCCGCTTGCGTCCTTACCTGCTGTGACCTTTGAGCTTATGTCCACCATCGAGCCGTTTTCTGCAATGACATTTTGGAAGGCTGCGTTCATATCGATTATCATATCATCGATGTCCGAATTGTCATCGGTTTCGCTTTTTGGAACTGAGACGATATAGCTCTCATTTCCGATGGTCAGTCTAAATGTTATATCCACCCCAGGTTTAGGCCCGTAGGAGCCATTTGCAGTGTCATCGAGCTCCTTGCAGGCCATCAATTCGCCCCAAGCATATGAATTGCATCTGAACCCGAGGACGATGAGGTTGGCTGCATTGACCGTGAAAGTCACTTCCTCACCGTCAATTTCCAAAGTAATACTGGCATTCTCCTGCAATGTACCATTTTGAAGGACTTTACCCATGAGTTTATTAGTTGCCGTGATGAAAAGGGACCTATCACCTAGGATAACGAGCTCGGCCCCGATCATATCGTCTTCCAGGCCAAGCTCCTGGACGGCAACATCGTTGGGATCGGTTACACGCAAGAATTTCTCATCCTTGGTAGGGTTTAAAAGGATTTCAAAGGTGTCACCGACATGCTTTACCACGATCTCGTCGTTTGTATATTCACTATCTATCTCATATCCGATATCGGAAATCAGCCGATTGATCGGGTCATCACCAGGATCGGCGTTTGCCGTATCCTGGAGGATATTGATAGATTTCGTAACCTGCCCAACAGTCAGATCGAAGCTGGCCGTGCCGCTCAGTACACCGTTCCGTGGAAGCGGTGACGTGTAAGCGATCTGCCCATCCCAGAATCCCAAAAGCTCGAAGCCGCCAGCGGACTCGGTTGCATTATACGAGTTGTTCTGGATTTTAATGAAGGAAGTATCGTAGGAGGAGATGCTTAGCCTGTCTCCGGTGAGGACTTCCACTTGGACTTCAGCTTCTATGTTTTTTAAATTTAACATATATTCGATAACTGGTTCGATATCGTCAGCGAGGTCACTTACATTTGAATTACCACTTGTGTTGCCAGCAGTCACATTGACATCCACGGAACCTAGGCTTCCGAGAGTCAGCTTGAACTTGATGTTCTCTGAGAGCTGCCCATTTGATGGTGTGTAACTGTTGCCTGTACTCGGGTTTATTAAAGCCCTCAGTGCTAGGTCTGATATCTTCGGGCTGATACCTATCTCAGTTTCTGTTTTTAAGTCTATGCCAATTGTAAGGTCCAGGCTTACATAAGGGTTCAATGAAACCTCCACATTCGTATATATGTTACCGAGCGGGCCCAGGTCCATGTTAAAATCGATGGGTACCTCGAGAATCGGGGGCAGGACCGGATTAAGTTCGATTTTATAGGTTAATTCATAGGTCTCATTGTCATACGTTGGATTGAGATTTACCATGCTCATTCCCAGAGCAACGGTCAAATTCGTGGCCAAGTTCTGAGCGCTTACGAACTGAGGCGTGGTGATGCCATCTTCGTCGGTAATTGCTATTGCTGAATGAGAAAGCAGAGCGTTCATACCGCTGAAGAAGTCCAATACATCTGCAAGCGTATGCCTGTCCGCAAATGGGATGTCCACTGCGCTGAATATTTGGGATACGCCAAAGGAGCCCAACCATCCCTTCAGCTGCTCCATCAGGCCGAGAAAACCGTCGGGCAGGATGTTCTTGAAGGGCAGCAAATAATCCTCGAAGTCCTGACTCAGGCTGATAGGCGGTGCAGTCCTTGGGTCATCTGAACCGTCTGGGTGGTATGATGAACTGAAAGGATCGCTCTGTGGAAATGAAATTTCCAAGGAAAATCCGCTGAAGACGGAATCAAAACTGGAAACACCAAGGGTCTTGACATTCACTGGCAGGCTCGCCGAGAAGTTGCCGTCCTTTACCACATTTCCCATGAGGGTCTCGGTGGATGACCCTGTGAGCTCCGACAAGGTGATGCGATTTGTGCCGCTGGCATTATTTGGGTCCTCCAGAGGTGCCGACATGTTCGCCATAAGGTTGAATATGCCATTTTCCACCTCTATTTCTAGGAAACCAACCTGGAATTCGCCTACACCCTGGCCGAAATCCATATCGTTCTCGATGACTCTTGCTATTGCCGATACCGTGGTATCCCGAACGAAGAAGTCGCCGTCAACAGCTTCCACCTTCGTGTCGTTATTGACACCCCCAAGGTCGTAGTCACCCTCCGTCAAGTCCACGACACAGCCAAAGGTCGTATCGATCTCGAACCCTACTTCCAGCTCCACATCAGGCATTTCTTCGGGATCATATGCCAGCGCCAACAGATCAGCGTTCCGGCCGAGGTCGAATTTGTATTCCCTGGTAGACGTAACAGAGACGGTCATGGTAATCAACAATTCGTACTCGGCTCCACTGATAGGAACTATCTGGCCATTTACATTATCCACGGAAATGTCAAAGTCTCCAAAGGTTGTGTCCAGATTATCCAAGAAGGTTTCCAAGGAGCTCAATATAGAATTAACGGAGAAATTGGCATCCAGGTCGTCTACGACATATACCTCAAAGATATCAGTCAAGGAGATATTTTCAAGCTGCTCTATGATGCCCGGTACCACGGGATCTTCCAGGCTCATGTCGAGGAGACCCGGGACGATCTCCAGAAACTCGGCCGAGAGATTGCTATGGGTGCTGATGTCTCCAGAAACATTTCCTAACTCGCGAAGTCCGTTGACAAAGGAATGCTTTACATGGGTGCTGATTTTAGGGTTGTTTTTATAATTGGTTAAATTGTAGCCATAATAAATGACATAACCCAGGATATGTTCGTAACCATTTAACGAATCGGATGAGAAAGGCAAGGACGTTTCGATTTCCCCAACTGTGAACTCAAGCTCCCAGTCACCGCCAAGTTCTTCGCTCCCGGTTGGGTCATTCGATGCTGCTATGTCTGCACCAGTTAATTCGCCCAGTTTCTCTACAAATTCCATACCCTGGCCGCCTTTTGCCACATCACAGCCGTATAGTAGAATATCAGCCCCATCCGAAAGGGCTTTTTGCCAAGATGTTAGCTGGGATTCGTAGCTGTCGATGTTGCTTGCACTGAGAACGGTGTTTCCAAGGGTCAGGCTGCCTGAGGAGCCATGGGAGAGGATATGAATGCCGGTAACATCAGATTTGTCTGCAATCTCCTCTGTGATTTGTTCCACGCCGTCTCGACTCGTATCCAGAATTACGATCTCTATGCTGGTAAGATAGTCCCCTGAGGTCAAATATTCATAAGACGTTACCCCTGCCATCAGCCTCATGTAATCCGAAACAGAGGTGTCGAAAAAGACCATCTGTGTTTTCAGGTCGTCCATAATGAAGTTGTCCTGAACCGCGTTCTCAGTTTCCACTTCCTCTGAAACCCAAACGCCTGATGCACCATTTGCCAAACTCTTCGTGCCTGTGGCATCCGAGCTGAGAAAGTTGCCTTGAACTATGTTGCTCCTGGCACTTTCGCCTGAAATCAGAACGCCTGTGAGGTGGTTGCCTGAGATGACGTTTGCAGAAGCTGGCTCTTCGCCTCCGATCCTGTTACCGGATGAATTGTGCACGTTAACCCCTATGAAGTTGCCAAGGGCGTTGGTCCCGCTAACATCCGTACCAATGTAGTTGCCCTCGATCACATTGTTGCCATTCACGTCTATTTGAATGCCGCAGAGGCCGAAACTATGAATCGCAAATCCGCGCACCATGCTGTCTCCGCCGTTGAGGTGAAAGCCACCAAGTGGCATTCCTGCATCTGTCCCATCCAGTTCTATCTTCAACTTCGCATCATTGCTCTCGGTTTGTGAGTTTTCTAGAGCGCCGTTCTGGGTGTAACCGTCAATTATGATAGGGTATACGATGATCGGTAATGCAGAAGCCGGTTTGATGGACCACCAGCTGTGAGGATAATCGGGATCGATGTCGGATATCCAAGAATCCTTTGGAGATTTTGTTGTCCTTCGGTTCTCAAGGGTCACGTGCCCTGGTATTTTGTCGTCCTTGTAGTAGTAATGATTCTCATCATTCGTATGGATGTTGAAAACTATCTTATCGACACCAATATTCTCATTAGCGTCAAATAGGGCCCTCCTCAGGGAACCCTCCCCGCTATCCAAGGTGGTGGTCACGGTATAGGTGTTCAACTCTTCGACCACACCATATCCGCCTGAACGTTGCACTTCGAAGGTAACACTGGCTTCCTCCTGCCCGAAATTAATCTGCGTTCTGCTCCATTCATCGCCCTTGAAAAATTGCGAGTCGAAATTTGCACAGTACAGAATTTCGGATACGATGCCGGATCGAGGTAGGGTCACTACAGCCCTCTCGATATCCACAGGATCTATGTAAAACACATATTTCACGGCAGGGTCGTCCACTGCTGAGTCGATCCTAACATGAAGCTCCCGTGGCGGTTTATAGAGCCCCTCGATCTCAACATTTGCCTCTGGATCTATGGTCCAGATTTCCAGGTCATACTTTCCATCACCGCGTTTATCCAAGGTATAATAACCGTTCTGGTTCCCGTCCCGATCCTCCACGAAAATCTTCGGGTGTTCTTCTTCAGGAACATCGGCCATCATGGACATCATGATGGAGAAGTTCACGCAGATAAGCATTCCAACTACCACTATCGCACTTATTTTTACAATTTTCTTCAAATTCACTCCCTCCAATGGATTTCTGAGTCAAGCCAAAAGAATCTCTAAAAGAAGAGGATAAGACCGCTTGTACCGTTTCTGACTGTAAGTGACTTTCCCCCCTCTTTCGTCACTGTAATCTTTTAGCTCTATTGTAAACTGTATATATATATAAGTTACAATACTTATGTTTTGCGCAAATATATAACGATACTGAACAAGGCCATGTCTACCTGTCGAAAAATATGCTCTTCCCGCTGACGCTTAGTGGGATGCCCATCACATAGTTAGATTCCATGATCTTCAGCCGTAATGCCGAGACACCTGCCCTGTACATTATCCTGTTATCCACATTGTGGATGCTCGCCGTCTTCACCGCAGAGCCCAAGGCTATGCCCATGTCCAAAAGGCGAATAGCGCAGTTCGGGCCCAGGAAATCACCTTCTACTTTGGCAGCATCGAACTCGCTGCAGCTCTCGAATCCGCAGGCACTGCAGTTCAAGCCTGCACCCTTATGAGCTTTGAGACCGATTAAAAGTAGAGCCTGAGAGTCTCTTACATTATCACCATCCCTCTTGAAATTTGGAATATTTCTCTCCTCTGCGATCTTGTTCATGTCCTCAGCAACCTTGTCTTTTTCTTCACCGACCAGCACCTTGATCTCAAGGAAATCCTCTCCTTTACCTTTCGGTGCCGTGGTTGCCGAGAGCACCATGAGCTTCGCAACTGTCTCTACCGCATCCTGCATGGGCATCACCTAAAACTGAGGATGAATGGCATTCGGGTTATATAATTGTTGGTTTGGGGGAGGATTTTTTTCGAAGTTGAGGGGTTCCTCTTCATACTCAGATTAAAAGTCCTCGTTTCCCTCTTCAAACGGCTCTTTGAATAAATCTCTGCTAGTCCCGTTTTGGGAGTGAACATCTAGACTAAAACGCAACGCTCAAAACCTGCAAATCCTCGGCTCGGACGCCAAAGCCCTATTGCACTGGCGGCTGTGCTGGCGGCTGTCCAGGTGGCGCTGCTGGCGGTCTCTTCTTGGCTTGTGAAGCCAGCGCGAGGAAAAAAAGAACCACAACAACCAGGATGATAATTCCAGCGATCGCAAGTTCCATCGGGAATCCCGCTCCATCGGTGCCGTCACCTTTGCCGTTTCCTCCATTGCCGCCATCCACACCTATCACGATGGGGTCCTGGTAATAATCATCCTCGGATTCAACGTCCTCTGTTGAAGTTACTACCCAAAATTCCAGTTGTGCAGAGTTGTTAACATCGCTCAACGAAAACGATGTTGAAAGGGTGTCGGTTCCGATGCCAGAATAACTCAATTCCCGATATACAGTGAAGTCACCATCGCTGCCTGAAATCATACAATAACCATTGGTGTACCCGATTGTATATATAGCGTCATTGTCATCATCTGTATCGGCTTTATCATCGATTATACCCCAAACATAGCTGATATAATCCGAATCAGTAATCGTTCCCTTGACTTTCATGGTGATGGTTATGGTGTCGCCGCTTTCAGACATCTTGATCTGCGTGATATCCACGTTGGGCCTATCCACATCGGTTGCAAAACCTCCTTGATAGTAACGATACACGTCATTCTGCGGATC
Source organism: uncultured Thermoplasmata archaeon (assembly GCA_965371185.1). Lineage (GTDB taxonomy): Archaea > Thermoplasmatota > Thermoplasmata. The sequence goes on along the minus strand of CBDUXN010000011.1, from coordinate 3,772 downwards.
GTTTATGGTGTGATCGTATTGTGCCATTGCATTGCCCGTAAACAAGACAGCCAATCCGCAGATGATCATAATTGCCAAAAATGTTCGCAATCCAAGCCCAAAATGCATTTTACTTTTTTCGTTAATCATCATAATCGCCCTCTATGGAGATCTTTAAACCCTTTAATAGGGCAGCAAACTTGCCGTTTGTATCGTATTAACCGTATATAATGCTAGCGGTGGCAATTGTTGCTGGCCAAAATTTTTTATTCATCCTTAAAATTCGGCGCCCTCCCCTCCAAGAACGCCCTCATCCCTTCCTTCTGATCGTGGGTATCGAAGAGCTCTGTCCATCTGTCCAACTCGAACTCAAGCCCATCCTCAATGAAGGACTCATAGAGCTGATTGATGGATTTCTTCGCATCGAAGAGGGCGAGCTTTCCCTTGCTAGCCACCGTCTTCGCCATTGCCATTACGGCCTCGTTCAACTTGTCCTTTGAAACCACATGATTGACAAGACCCATCTCCTTGGCCTCATCTGCATTTATACGCTTGCCGGTATAGATCATCTCCTTGGCCTTTGCTATCCCAACGATTCTAGATAACCGCTGGGTTCCACCCCATCCCGGGATCACACCTATATCGATCTCAGGTTGTGAAAATATTGAATCCTCGGAGGCGATTCTGATGTCACAAGCGCACGAGAACTCCACTCCTCCACCCAACACATAACCATGGACACCGATGATGACCGGCTGGGGCATGGTCTCCAGCTTTCGAGCGATGCTGTGCCCGAGTTGAGCGAATTTCCTACCACCCTCAGAGTCTAGAGTGACCATCTTCTTGATGTCAGCTCCCGCCGTGAAGGCCTTTTCGCAGGCGCTGAGCAGAACAACGACCTTGACTTTCTCATCCTTGCTGATCCTGTCAAGGGCATCAAAAAATTCATTCAAGGTCTCCTCGTTAAATACATTCAAGGACTTGGACCTGTTCAATGTTATCGTGCATACACCGTCATCGATATCAACGATCAGGCTCCTGTTATCTTCTTCCATGCGAATCCCGCTGGTGTATTAGGTAATAGAACATTTATCTTCTGCGTTTTTTCTTGCCTTTCTTTTTGGGTGCTTGGGCTTCTTCCTTTTCTATCTCAGACCTCTCTCTCAACCAATCCGCAACCCTAGGCCACAACTTTGCATGAGTTGCCGAGCTTACTGACATACCGATATGACCTGTGGGAAATACGAACATATCCTTGTCCTTGCTGGGCACAAGATCGTTGAATGACATGCTCGATTCCGGCGGTACAAGATTATCGTACTGGGCTACTATGCTCAAAAGAGGCATCCTGATGTTGTTCAAATCCACCTTCCCCCCGTTCAGTCTTAATTGACTTTTTACAAGGAGGTTTTTCTGGTAGAGATCTTTTATAAACTGCCTGAACGCCTCACCAGCCATAGGGATGCCGTCGTTGATCCACTTCTCCATCCTGAAGAACATCTTCACGAATTCTTCGTTATCGACCTTGTCTACGAACTTCAGATATTTTGAGTAGAGGTTGTTCACCGGATCCAAAAGAAGGTATCCAAAATTAAGGAATTCTCCTGTCATGTTCCCTAGGGTATCCACCAACTTATCTGGATCGAAGTACTCCTCTTTTGACCAAGATTTTAGCAGCCCCGGATCAGCCTCGAAATCTAGAGGGGCAGCCATCAATATCAAGTTCTTCACCTTGTCAGGATGCATGGCAGTGAACATAACTGATATCGTGCCCCCCATGCAGTAACCCAGAATCGATATGGAATCCAGGCCGTGCCTCTCTCTTATTACATCAACAACATCGTTGCAGTACCAGTTCACATAGTCATCCAACGTAAAGAACTTGTCACCCTCGGTCGGCGTTCCCCAGTCTATCAGGTAAACGTCGAACCCTTCCGCAAGCAGCCTCCTGATCACGCTTCTGTCGGGCTGGAGGTCGAGAATATACGGTTTGTTGATAAGGGCATAGATCACCAGCAAGGGCACTTCATGGGTTTCCTGTACGGAAGGAATATAGTGAAGCAACCTCATCTTACCGTCCTCGTACACCACCTCATGTGGCGCAGTTCCGACCTCAACCTTGGGCGGATCGGCCAGAAGTTCAGCTGCCTTCATGATCCTTTTCTCTCGCTCAGCGGAATCGTTTGGGCAGGGTTTGGTATTTCCACTCATGTCTCTCACCATTTACGTAACCTGGCCTCCCTTTTGGCCTTTACAACGCAGTCTATTTCTTGCCTCTTGTCTTCTGGGATTTTAGCGCCCGGGAGATTTCGCTTATCTTCCTGTCTAAATCGTGGAGTTTGAGATATACCCCGTCGATGTTTTCCTTTGTGGGCAGGCCAATGGTGCTCAGATATTGATTCGTGAACTCTTGGTTTGCGCGAATCGCTTCCAGGTTGCCGTTAAGTATATTTCCATTCATCTCAGCAAAGGCCGGGCTTCGTATGAAGTTCATGACCATCTTGGAATAATTTTTTGTCCACAGATCGTTCAGTTCCCTGTACTTTGAATCGAAACCAGTGTGGGTATCAGGAATCATTGGAAACATGGCTCCGGACTTTTCCCACATATCCATCCAGAACCTGCCCATGTCCTGGAAAAACCTGGATGCACTTTCATCATGGCCTACGTCCTTCATTCCAAAGGAGTCCATCCACAGCTCGTATAGATCCCTCTGGCCCTTGATGTTCTCGCTCATCAGCTCTGAAAGGCTTTCACCCATCCTTTCTGAATGTTCCGTCCAAATCTGGTACAGCTCCTTGTAAGGGCCGTTATCCTTGCTAATGATATCACCGAACCTATCACCGATTCTACCAGAATAATCAGACCACATCCGCTGCATGCCTTCAAAAACCACGCTGTCCTCTGGGGTGAACTTACCCATCTGCTCCGTCATCTTCTGAGCATATTCGGTCCATATCTTATACAGATCCTTGTATTCGCCTGCACCTTCCCTCGTTATGTCCTTGATTCTTTCGCTGATCTCCTTGGAAAAATCGTGCCATGTATCATAGACATCTATGGGCTCACTAAAGCTCCCTGTTTTTTTATTTTTACGTTTTGTCATTCTATCACCTACTCATCTGTCTTATACGATCACCTTCAATTTTGTATGCCGTTATCGTCGTCCCGAGGCACAAGGGCAAGAGAACATTTGCCAATAATAAATGATCGAGGGGTTACGAACCAAGATCGTCCAGTTTCTTCTCAAGCCCCTCCATCTTCCTCTTCAGCTCCTTGACCTCGTCTGCAAGGTTTTGGGCTCTCATGTACGGGAATATCATCAAGTTCCTTTGGAACGACGCTGTTCTGTCGAAGTACATCTTGTATAGTGACTCGTAATCTGTGCCGAAATCCTTCATGACTTCGCTGTATTGCCTGCCGATTTCCTTGGTTTCGCTTAACCATGTGTTGTAGATGTTCTCGTAGTTCCCATTGTAGCCATCAAGGAAGCCCAGAAGGGTCTCCCCAAATTTCTCTGATAGGTCGTTCCATGAGGCATACACATCGTTGACTCGCGACTCGCCTTCATCCGTTATGGTGTTCATGAGCTCGCTAATATTGTCGTTGAGGTCATTCCATATGTCGAATATCTTACCGTTTTCCTGTCTGTTGGTTGACATAAGCCGCGTGACCTGGTCGTTCATCTCGTTCGAGAAGTCGAACCATGCTGTGTAAAACTCCTGCACTGCTTCCATATCCTGCCCATCGTTCTTCATGACGTTCTTCATCATTTTTGTGGAGTAATCCTTGT
>CBDUXN010000010.1:0-40208 GCA_965371185.1 uncultured Thermoplasmata archaeon | reverse complement strand
AATACCTATGCATCACAGGTGACCGACGCCCTCGTTGAGGACGGCTTCGCCGTGAAGGAAAGGAGGGGCAAGAGGGTGATGGTGCGTCCAAATATGGAGAGCCCTTTTGTGCGGAGCTTCTCCAAGTTCGTAGTTATTGTGGGTGCGTATCCACCCTACACACCTAAAGTTTTTTTGGAGCCCGAATCCAGGAGGAGGGTCATCTCGCAACTGAGAGACGGCAGGAGGAGCATAGAGGACCTGGCAAGGGAAACGGGGTACTCGAGGACAGTTCTTTACGAGGCGCTGAAACCTTTGGTAGAGTGCGGAGTGGTATTGGTGGGTGAGGGAAAGAGAAAGATTTTCAGTGTCAACAATGCCTCGCCGCTGACAGAGCCGCTGTTACAGTTGATAGAGTTCTTCGAGTCCGATATCGACCTTCGTCCGATTTTGGAGCGAATATCATCCGATGAAAAGGTTGTTGCGCTCAGCGTCTTCGGCTCTCAGGTATTTGGTGGAAAGGATAGATTAAGCGATGTGGACGCCTTGATCGTGGTGAGCTCTCCAGAGGATAGGGATATTGCAGAAGAGTATGCCCATCCGAGGCTGCAGCTCAACGTCTATTCCCGCAGAGGTATTGTACAGTTGCTCAGGAGGGAGCCGTGGTTTTTAAAATTGGCACTTGAAGGAAGGATACTGAAGGGAAAGGATTTCTTGGAAGGACTGGTAGAAGTTCCTTCGGAACCGGATTTCGAGGAAACATCAAGCGAGATCAAAAGAATGCTGGCTGGTTTGGATAGACTGCCAAATAGAGAGAAGGCAAGGATCCTGCTGTACTGCATCCGTACAGCCGTGGCTATGAAATTGTTCGTTGACGGGGAACTGGATCAAGCGCGGTTCATGGAGGAGCTGCACCGCAGATACCCTGAACTCAGCACCTACCGGACCGACGTCAAAAAAATAGATGAGAAGTTGATAAGAAGGTCCAAAAGGAAGATCTTGGAGGACATGGGGCATGTCGAAGAGAAAGAAGAAAAAAGGCGCTGAGAAGCTCGAGGACCAGGCTAGGGCCCACGAAGCACTGTACGGCTCGGATTGGCATGAGGTAACGGAATACAGAAGGCAGGCCCTTGAAATAGTTGAGAGATACGGCATAAAGTCAGACGACGAGAGGATTGACGCCGAAGAGCTCAAGATATTCAAGAAGCGTTTGGAAGAGTTCAGGGAGGGAAGGCGCAGAATGCAGAGAGAGCTGCCCTTTTACAAGGTCTTGAGATTGCTTGGCGAAGGAGATGCGGTAAATCCCAACGACGAGGTTGAGGTTAAGAACCTGCGGATGCTTGAGATGCTGGGATATATTGAGGATGGAAAGCTCACGTGGAAGGGCAGGGATATGATGAAAAGGATAAAGTGTTGACCCAATGCCCCCTATTTCCAAGCTCACTTTATGAAGGTTTGACATCAGTAGGGCACATTGGCAATCCTTGTTACAATTTTTTGTATATGTAGTGAGTAAATAAGCGCAACCTTGATTGCAAAGGTCCAAGGGTCAATTTGTCAAAGACTTTTCCAAATTTATTAAATAACTTGTATCACCATCATCCCAATGATGAGTCTTAGGTCCGATACTCCCTATAGATTTCAGGTTCTCCTTGTCATCATCTCCATTATTTTTATCGTGTTTTTTAGCACATATACAACCGCCTCTGAGGAGGATATTCAAGACTGGGCAGTCAACACAATCGATTGGAAGCCGGACGGCAGTTACGCGTTGATCGGAGGCACTGGAGGACTGACGGCAAAATATGACGGAGAATCCGTTGTGTTGCTATCCAATATCCAAATCGAGCCAAAGCAGATTGCTTGGAATCCTGACGGTACCGAAGCGTTAATAGTGGGTTACGGGGGTATTTACTTATTTAAAGATGCTTTTTCGCCTTTGAAACTGGGTCCAGACCTGGATTATGGATGCGCTGGCTGGGATTCGACAGGCACTTGTGCGCTAATAGGAGGTCGCACAGGAAACGAACAAACTGGGTATAGTGCATCGCTCCTGAGATATGACGGGAGCGATTTAGAGGATATTACCTACCTGATAGACGACAATTCAGACGTATCGATAAGTCGTATCGCCTGGAACCCAAAAGACGATTTCGCCCTCATCTATAAAGACGATGGCAAACTGTACAAGTACAGGGATGAGGAGGTCACCCTAATCAAGCAAATGGATGATATTTTCGATCTAGCCTGGAAACCTGATGGCAGTGAGGTCCTTTTCTTACACGACGATCTATCTCTCGCCTCCTGGGACGGGAGAAAAACCAGCGGTATCGACATCCTGGCCACGGGAAAAGGAGGCTCGAATTGGTCCTCAGGCATGCTGTCATGGAAACCGGATGGTAGCTTCGCACTTGTTGTCGGGAAAATTGAGGACCGCAACATTTGTAGGGTGTACAAGTTCGATGGAGCTGTGAAATTTATTGAAGAGCTGACAGATAAGCAAGTCAACGATATAACATGGCATCCTTCAGGCGATTACGCAGTAGTGGTAGGATCTTATGATGAATCAGGAGGGCTGCTCCAAAAGATAGTCGTATATGATGAGAACTCAGAGGCTGGTCTGTCCCCATCTGTGGTTGCAATTTCGGTGATTACGATCACGACTATAGCATATCTGGGCTTAACAGAAACCGGTCGTTATACCAGCATACAATTCCTCTTCTTACCACTATTTGCCAAGCTAAGAAAGAAACATCCTCTTGAGAACAAAATGCGCGAGCTCATATACGAGTACATCGAGCTTTACCCTGGGGAGAATTACACAGCCATCAAGAAAACCCTTGGATTGGCCAACGGAACTTTGGTCTACCATTTGAAGATATTAACGAAGGAAAATCTTATCAGAGCTGTATCCGAAGGTCGCTACAAACGATTCTACCCCATCGAATCAGACAAATTAGACAAGAGCAAGCTATATGAGCATAAGGGTACGCAGATGCTCACCGACCTTCAAATGAAGATCATCGAGAAAATAGGAGAGGAACCGGAGATATCACAAATTGAAGTTGCAAAATCATTAGGAGTAAGCAGGCAGTTGGTCAACTATCATATTTCCAAATTGGTTAAGGCAGGTGTGCTCAGACTCAAAGGAAAAACAAAATCAGGAAGTTGGGCGTGATTGCATTTAACAGCTATAACTCATTTTGTCAAGGACTTCTCTATTGTTTTGTCAAAGAGTATTCCAGAAATAATAAATAGTAATAAATCGTAATACAAAATATAAATGATAAGGAGGGTTCGCATCAATAACAGGTTAACTTCGATAATGCTCGTAAGCTTACTTGTGATCGGAGGATTTTTTTGCTTCATCGCATTTGAGCCAGATGTCGTGAGTGCTGCTACCATCTATGTAGGCTCAGGTCCTGGGAATCACACAGCCTCAATACAAGTCGCCATAGATGATTTCGCAAGTGATGGGGATACAATCTACGTTTACAATGGGAGTTATAACGAACACGTTGTTGTGGACAAGACAATAAACCTTGTTGGTGAGGATCGAAACACCACTATTATCGATGGTGGAGGAAGCGGGGATGTTGTTAGAATCACTGTAAACTGGGTGAACATCATAGGGTTTACGGTCACTGGAAGCGGCTCAGGCGGCGAAGACGCAGGAATAGAACTCAACAATGTCCAGGTCTGTAGCGTCATTAATAACATTATTTTAAATAGTAGAGCTGGCATCTATCTATATTGGTCCAGTGTGAACAATATCGCTGGCAACAACGTTTCCTCGAATAACTATAATGGCATCTTCCTCGAATTCAATAGTAACTATAACAATATCGCTAACAACACCGCTTCGAACAGTACCAGTGATAGCATCCGCATATCCTCTAGCAACTATAACACTATAATCAATAACATTGTATCTGACAACAGGTACGGTATCCACCTCTCGAATTCCCGCAACAACACCCTCGCCAACAACACGATGCTCGATGATGGAATCTATATATCGGGTGAGTTCCTTGATTACTGGAACACCCATACAATTGACACAACGAACAGAGTTAACGGAAGGCCTGTTTACTACTGGAAGAACCAAACTGGGGGTAAGGTACCGGCAGGAGCGGGACAGATAATCCTCGCCAACTGCACCAATGTCAAGATAGAGAACCAGAATGTCAGTAATGGCGATGTAGGCATCCAGCTCGGTTTCTCTTCAAATAACACCATCATTAATAATACCGCCTCTTTGAACAATATGTATGGCATCCGTCTCCATTTCTCGGAGTCCAATACCCTTACAAATAACACCGCCTTTTTGAACGGCGCCAATGGTTGCTGGTTCTATAGCTCCAACAACAATGCCCTAACAAGCAACAATATGTCTTACAATACAAACGGCATTGTCGTCATTCAATCCAGCAACTATAACACCATCACTGATAATGATGTTTTCTCTAACTCCGACCGTGGCATCAGCATCGGCAGTTCATCCATTGGGAACACCATCAAAGATAACGACGTCTCCAACAACTTTCAGGGCATCTCCATCGGCAATTCCGGCTCGAACAACAACATCATAAATAACGATGTCTCAGGCAATATGTATGGCATTCGTATCGCGTCTTCCAGCGACAACAACGATATCATAAATAACTACGTCTCGAACAACATTTATGGTATCAATCTCTTCAATTCCGACGAAAACAACATCATAAAAAACAGCGTCTTAGACAACGGGTACGGAATCTATATCACCTCTTCTTCAAGCAATAACAATAACATTTACCACAATAACATCATGGGCAATACGGTTCAAGCTTATGATGATTCAAATAATGGTAACCAATGGGATGACGGTTATCCTTCTGGAGGAAATTACTGGTCCGATTTCGATGAATCTAGCGAAGGTGCATATGACAATTATCAAGGACAAGATCAAGATGTTTTTGGTAGTGATGGCAAGGTTGATTTAGGCCCACCTGCAGGCGGCAAGAATCCGTACGTGATCGACGCCGATTCCCAGGACAACTACCCGCTTATTAACCCTGCCGATACCTCCCCGCCCATAATAACGAACTTGCAGCCGCTTGTTGGTTCTACAACAAATGACAATACGACGACGATAAGTGCTGATTACAATGATCCGTCAGGTATCAATGTAAGTAGCGTTGTGCTAATAGTTGATGGCATAGATGTTACCTCGTCCGCGATAGTAACTGCAATGGGAGTGAGTTACACACCCGGAACGGCATTATCAGATGGTTTCCACACGGTTTATCTTGAGGTTAAAGATAATTATGATAATCTTGCAACAGCAACATGGAATTTCACAGTGGATACAACGCCGCCAACGATTACTAATTTGCAGCCTCCCGATGCTTCGGTAACGAACAACAGCACTCCTGTAATAGGAGCTGATTACAGCGATCCGTCAGGTATCAATGTGAACAGTGTTCTGCTAGAAGTTGATGGTATAGATGTAACTCCCTCTGCGACGGTAACGGCAAGTGGTGTGAGTTACATACCCATAACGGCATTACCAGATGGTAGCCACACGGTTTATCTTGAGGTTAGAGATAATTATGGCAATCTTGCAACGGCGACATGGTCTTTTAATGTGGATACAACGCCACCAACAATTACTAATTTACAACCGCCTGACACCTCAGCTACGAACGACAGCACTCCGACGATAAGTGCTGATTATAATGATCTATCGGGTATTAATGTAAGTAGTGTTATGTTAAAAGTTGACGGTATAGATGTTACCTCGTCTGCTACGTTAACAGTAGGTAATGTGATTTACATACCTGGGATGGCATTGTCTGATGGTATCTATACAGTTTATCTCGAGGTTAAAGATAATGTTGGTAATCTTGCAACAGCAACGTGGACTTTCACGGTAGATACAACGCCACCAACGATCACTAATCTGCAACCACCTGAGGGTTCAACAACGAATGACAGCACTCCGACGACTGGTTGTAATTACACCGACCCGTCGGGTATAAATTTGAGCAGTGTTTTACTTGAGGTAGATGGATTAGATGTAACCTCCTCTGCGACGGTAACAGCCAGCGGTGTAAGTTACATACCTGGGATGGCATTATCAGATGGTAGCCACACAGTTTATCTTGAGGTAATGGATAATTATGGCAACCTTGCAACAGCAACATGGTCTTTCACAGTGGATGCAACACCACCTACAATCACAAATCTACAGCCACCCGATGCATCGACAACAAACGATAATACATCAGCGATAGGTGCAGATTACAGCGATTTATCAGGTATCAATGTAAGTAGTGTTGTACTGGAAGTTGATGGTATGGATGTAACCTCATTTGCAACGGTGACAGCAAGTGGAGTGGTTTATACACCTGGGGCTGTATTGTCTGATGGTATCCACACTGTTTATCTTGAGGTTAAGGATATTTATAGCAATCTTGCAACAGTAACGTGGAATTTCATGGTGGATACTTTGCCGCCTATGATCACGAACTTGCAGCCTCCTGACGCATCGACAACGAATGACAATACCTCAACGATAAGCGCTGATTACAGCGATCCATCAGGAATCAATGTAAGTAGTGTTTTGCTTGAAGTTGATGGTATAGACATAACTTCTTCTGCGATTGTAACGGTAAGCGGAGTGGCTTACATACCCGGGACGTCATTACCGGACGGAATCCATACGGTTTATCTTGAGGTTAGGGATAATCTTGATAATCTTGCAACAACAACGTGGAATTTCATTGTGGACACAACACCACCTACAATCACGAACTTGCAACCGCCTGATGCTTCAATAATTAACAATAGTACACCAACGATAAGTGCTAATTACAGTGATCCATCAGGTATCAATGTTAGCAGTGTTGTGCTGGAAGTTGATGGTATAGATGTAACCTCGTCTGCAACGGTCACAGCAAGCAATGTGAGTTACATACCTGGTACAGCATTATCAGATGGTATCCACACGGTTTATCTTGAGGTTAAAGATAATGTTAACAATCTTGCAACAGCAACGTGGTCTTTCACAGTGGATACTTCGCCGCCTATGATCGCGAACTTGCAGCCCCATGATGGTTCAACCACGAACGATAACACTTCGATTATAAGCGCTGATTACAGTGATCCATCAGGAATCAATGAAAGTAGTGTTTTACTGGAAGTGGATGGTGTAGATGTAACCTCATCTGCGACAGTAACAGCAAGCGGTGTGAGTTACATACCTGGGACAGCATTACAAGACGGAATCCACACGGTTAATCTTGAGGTAAAAGATAATTATGGCAATCTTGCAACAGCAACATGGACTTTCACGGTGGATACGACTCCACCAACGATCACTAATCTACAACCACCTGATAGCTCAATAACGAATGACAACACCCCAACGATTAGTGGGAACTACACCGACCCATCGGGCATTAATGCGAGCAGTGTCGTGTTAAAAGTTGATGGTATAGATGTTACCTCATTTGCATTAGTAACAGTTAGCGGTGTGAATTATACACCTGGAACCGTATTATCAGACGGTATCCACACGATTTATCTTGAAGTAAGGGATAACGTAAATAATCTCGCAACAGTAACGTGGTCTTTTACGGTGGATACCTTGCCGCCCATAATCACGAATCTCCAGCCTCCTGATACCTCAACAACGAATAACACTACACCAATAATAAGTGCTGAGTACAGTGACCCGTCAGGAATCAATCTGAGCAGTATTATATTAGAAGTAGATGGCCTAGATGTAACCTCGTCTTCAGTGGTAACAGCAAGTGGTGTCACTTATACACCTGGTACGGCATTATCAGATGGTATCCATACAGTTTATCTTGAGGTCAGGGATAATTATGGCAATCTTGCAACAGCAACATGGTCTTTTACAGTCGATTCAACGCCCCCAGTAATTACTAATTTGCAGCCCCCTAATGCTTCGATAACGAACAATGGCACACCCATGATAAGTGCAGATTACAGCGATCCATCGAACATTAATATGAGCAGTGTTGTACTGATAGTAGATGGTATAGATGTAACTCCTTTTGCGATAATAACAGGTAGCAATGTGACTTATACACCTGGGATAGCGTTATCAGATGATGTTCATACAGTTTATCTTGAGGTGGGGGACATTTATGGTAACATTGCATCAATGACGTGGACTTTTACAGTGGATACCTTACCGCCTACAATCACGAACTTGCAGCTTCCTGATGCTTCGATAACGAACAATAGCACTCCAATGATAGGGGCTGATTACAACGACCCATCAGGTATCAATGTAGGTAGTGTTGTGCTGAAGGTTGATGGTATAGATGTAACCTCATCTGCAACGGTAACAGTAGGTGATGTGAGTTATCTACCTGGGACGGCATTATCAGATGGTATTCATACAGTATATCTTGAGGTTAAAGATAACGTTAATAATCTTGCAACAGCAACATGGACTTTCACAGTGGATACAACCCCGCCTATAACCACAATTAGTCCTAATAACCACACTGTCAAGCTGGGTACTCTCTTTACACTTACAGCCGCTGACAATGTTGGTGGTTGCGGTGTTAATTATACACAATATAGAATTGATGATGATCAATGGATAGATTATTTGGGACCTTTCTCAATTGATACATACGGATATCACAACATTACCTATCGAAGTGTGGACAATCTTGGTAATATTGAGGATGAGAATACACTTTCGATATATGTCCCGAATGTTCCAACTACCACCTTAATTATCGGCACACCGCAGTACGGTACAAAACCGAGATATGTTAACTATTCCACTCAATTATCGTTCTCAGTTATTGATTACAGTGGCACAGGTTACGACACTTACTATTATATTGATAGCCTTCCTCCTATTCTGTATGTCGGGCTTTTTACGGTATCCACAGAAGGCACCCACACTATCTACTTCTACAGCACTGACGATCTTGGCAATATCGAGGAAACGAAAGAGTTCGATATAATCGTTGATAATACTCCGCCTACGACTGATATCGGTATTGGAGATCCACATTATGTCTTCGGGGATACTTGGGTCACCTCTGCTGCTGAGTTTACACTCAATGCCGTAGATGGCGGTCTGATACCTGTTGGGATCAATCTTACAATGTATAGGATATGGAACGGAACATGGTCTGAGTGGGGCATCTACCAGGATGGCTTCACACTTAGTATCAATGACGGTATAAGATATGTAGAATTCTATAGTGTAGATTTTCTTGGCAACGAGGAGCCTGTTCAAAATAGAAGTTCCATCGTTGATGATACCCCGCCAATCACTACAATCTCGGTTGACGATCCGAAGTACAAAAGTGATTCCGATGATATTTGGAACGTGACCTCGGCTACAACCTTTGCTCTTTCTGCTATAGATGAAGGTGTAGATCTCAATTATACCGAATACAGAATCTGGTATAATGGAAGTTGGTCTGATTGGTATAAATACACAGACGGATTCAGGTTGGGCCCAGATAATGGCACAAAATATGTGGAATGGTTCAGTGTTGATTATTTGGATAACAGGGGGGGAACGCGTAATGAATCATACTTTGTCGATAACATTCCTCCTGAGACTAATTATTTGCTGCTGCTCGAACCTGATAACACAGAAGCTCGGTTGAGTTTGATCCCAAGCGATATTGGGTCGGGAGTGGACTTCACGAAATATCGCATTGATTCGGGGGATTGGATAATCTATTCAAGTTCCTTTGTAATAAATGAATCTGGAGAGCATGTGATTTACTTCTGGAGCGCAGATAGGCTCGGAAATATCGAGGAAACGAAAGAGGTAACCGTGCTGGTGGAAAAACCAGAAACTCCAACCCCATCTGATGAAGAGAAAAAAGAGGCAAATAATAAACCCTTGATCGCCCTGATATTTTCCATCATTCTCCTACTTGTTGGATCTTATGTTTCCTATAAAAGACCGCTAAGGTTGACAGGGGAAGGTAAAAAGGATAGAGTCCTTACATGGCTTATTATTGTCCTGCCCTTTGTGATCGCTGAGATCGCTACGGGAATAGTATCTCTTTTTACAGGCATGTTGAGTGTTCCCCCATTGTTGGGAGTTGGGATGATTGTGGACACGGCAATCTTAGTGATCGGTTTAGGTGCTGACGGGTGGATTTATAAGAGAGGGCAAGAGGTTATAGAAGAATCATTTGAATGATGATGATTAGGGTTTTCCCATATCCAAGATAAACTCCCGTAATACTAAAGTCGGAAAAAGCAGGGTAAATCCGATAGCTTTATATTCTTGGAGTATTATAAAGTAGACTACTTGAGTATACACGAGGCATTGTATGTTTGTGAACAGGGACAAGGAGCTGGAAGTCCTCAAAAAAGCGGTAATGAGCAAGAAACCGGAATTTGTTATAATATACGGTAGAAGAAGAGTGGGGAAGACCGAACTCCTCAGGCAAATCCTGCAAATAAGAGAGGATGCAATCTACTTCTTGGGAAGGGATGAGGCACCCCATGACATGCTGGCAAGACTATCATCAATAGTGGCTGAGAAGTACGAGGATGAGAGGCTTAGAAGATTTCCCTTTAAAAACCTTGACGAGGCCTTCTATTATTTCTCAGAGAGGAAAGATGCAATACTTATCTTCGATGAGTTTCCTTATATGGCTTCGAGCGAGCCAGGTTTGCTGTCTGTGATGCAGGGTTTCTGCGACAGCGAGATGAAAAATACGAATATCAAGATATTTGCCTGCGGCTCCTCTGTGGGCATGGTGGAGAAATCCCTGCTTGGGCATACCACCCCTCTGTACGGGAGAAGAACCAGGCAGATGAAAATCGAACCTATGAGGTTCTCTGCCTTAAAGGAATTTTTTCCAGGGAAGGGTTTTGAAGAACTTTTAGGAATCTATGCTGTTCTGGGCGGAACACCAGCTTACCTATTGGAGTTTGAGAAGGATATATTTACCACGATAAAAAACAAATTTTTAGAAAAAGACCAGTTCCTTTACAAAGATGCTGAGTTCGTTCTGAGGGAGGAATTGAAGGAGCCAAGGTATTATTTCTCGATTATAAGATCCATTGCCTCAGGTAACACAAGCCTTGGGCATATCATGAACGATACCGGCCTCTCAAAGGATGTGGTGAGTAAGTATCTTGCTACATTGCAGGATTTGGATGTGATAGAAAGGTTATGGCCTGTAACTGAAAAACCAAAAAGCAGGAAGGGTATCTATAGAATCAAAGACAACTATTTTAAATTCTATTTTAGGTCCATATTTCCAAATCTGGAATACATTGAGATCGGAGAAACTGACTTCCTTATGGAAAAGATAAAGGAAAACTTTACGGATTATCTGGGAGGAATTTTTGAAGATGTGCTCATTGAGATCTTCAAAGAGAGGAGGGATCTGCTTCCCTTTAAACCCACAAAAATCGGCAGATGGTGGGGAAAAGGGCGTGAAATAGATGTAATCGCAATGGACGAGAGACTCGGTAAAATACTGTTCCTGGAAGCTAAATATACACGCAAGAAGGTGGGCAAGGAACTGTTCTTGAGCCTGACAGACAAGGCCAAAGAGGTGAAGTGGAGGAACAAGATCCGGAAGGAGTTTTATATGCTCCTGAGCAAGAGCGGCTTTAAAAAGGATTTAGTGGGCGAAGATGTGGATTGCCTTGGATTGGACGATCTCGACAAGTTGATAGGCCGGCCAAAACGATAATGAAAACCAAGTTGGGGGGCAAAGGCACTGGACCAGCCCTATGCTGGCTATCTCTGCTCTACCGTCATCATCGATTACAGAAAGGCTTACTTGCGAATAGGAGGGTTGTAGAAGGTCATATTCCATGCCTTTTCCCTCGATAAACATGAAACTTAACCCCAAGTTACACCTCACCTACCTCGATTACCTTCTACTCACGGTATATGTTTCCCCCTCCCAGGAGAATGTCCTGCAGAACACCCTGACCAAAACAAATACCAGCATCATGGCTGTTACGCTAAAAGGTGTGAGAAGATAGTAATGAGTTATGCCCTTTTCCTCAACGATCCAACCCACTGCCCACCTATATGCCACCAGGTAAGCGTAACCTGCAACCACGATGCCCAAGGCCATAATACCCGGAAAACCGAGCAGGTAAAGAAGAATTCCCGCGATCAAAGCGGCATGAAATTGAAGATTTTTTGCAACCATGATGGGCACTTCTGCCCTGAGATTTTTGTGGCTGAACGAGGATATCGTCACGACCCATCTGATCAACTTTTCTTTTGTTTGCCTTGGCTCATCGAAGGCCTCGTTGGGGTGGTTCAGGTTGGCCAGCTGATTGTAGATGTTGTAGCCGCTGTCCCTCAGCGCTACGGCAAAAACCAGATCATCGTTGAACTTTCTCCCCCAAACCTCGGCTATCCTCAGTTCCTCGAAAACATCTCTTGTTACGGCAATCGAGGCCCCTGAGACGTACGACGGGAACCTCTGGCTCTTGCGGGTGAAGCTAGCGGTGAAGGTTACGAGTGAAATGGACAGTGCGATGAATTTGCCCGCAAAACCTTCCGGCTCGATGAAAAACGGGGAGGTGACGGCATGGATGCGCTTTCCCTCCACCACCTCATCCAGGGAATAAACCATCTTCCTGATCCAATTCCGGGTATAGCTCACATCGGAATCCCCGAAGAGAAAGACCTGGCCTTTTGCCTGCGCAACACCGAAAATCAGGTTGTGGCACTTGCCTGTTGTTCTACTTCCATCATGGGGGCCTGAGAGCACCAACTTCGTATTTGGATACTTGCGGGCGATGGCCCTCGCGATCTTGCAGGCAGGATGCTCCATCATCTCGGCAACGAATATGACTTCGAAGTGGGGATAATCCTGCTTGCATACGGATTCAAGATTTTTTGGCGTAGTTCTTGAAATACCCCTTATGGGTATGATGAGGGACACGAAGACATCCTTCCTCTTGAACAAGCGGCTTTGCGCCTCCTTTTTCATTTGAACTGCCCTGAAAATCTGTGAAATCCCAATAAAAAAATAGATGAATACTGCCATGACAATGAAAAGCTCAATGGGCATTTTCCTATCACCTAGGTCATCGTTCCACTTACCTGTAAACACATCAGAGATAAAACGTTTTAGACGTTGAGCTGGTGATCGATTGGAGTATAACGAAAAAACACCATATACCTATCTAACCTGAAAAACACGACCTCTTAAGCCGTAATCGCAGACCAATTTATATTTTAAAGATCATTCCTCTGGATAATAGAGGTTGTTTATGGTAATAAAGCTTCTTGCGCAGAGCGCGGACATCCTGTCATCATCCCTTTCGAGGAACAGTAGGAGAGCCCTTGTTATAGCCAGCATGAAGTCCATGGGATTGCTCCCTCCTTTTTTTGGTTTTTTTGCTTTCAGAGACATATCTACGTCCAAAAAAGACAATACGTCTTCTTTTATATTTAATTACCGTAAGAATTCGCCTAAACCCAACAGTTAAAGATAAATAATTTGGTATCGATACATACAAATTAGTAATCATGTAAAAAAGGGGGAGCTGGTTAACCATGAAGGCTCATGAACTGATGTTCGAGTTATCGCATCCTATACGGTTGGAGACCTTACGGATATTGAACAAAGAACCCCAACGTCTCACGGATATCTCAAATGTTCTGGATTTAACATCTGCGGAGATATCGAGACATTTGGGCAGGCTTTCAAAGGTCCAACTGATTTCAAAGAATGGTGAGGGAAGATACAATCTGACCACCTTTGGGGATATCATACTCAATGAAATTTCGAGCTTTAATTTTCTTACGGGACATCAACAGTTCTTCTCAACGCATGACCTATCCGTAATCCCGGATGAACTGCGCTGGCTTAACTCCATATCGAAATGCGAGTTCGTGGAAGGTACCTTGGAGATCATGTCATTGGTTGAGGATCTGACCAAGAACGCTGCAAGATATATACGGCTGATATCGGACCAGCCCATGAGGGCCCTGGTGGAGGCGAACCTTCAAAAAGCTAAAAATGGTGTGGATATAAAGTTGATCTATCCACAGGGTACGGACTTGCCAGATTTATTACAAAAAAAGAAAGGAATGCCCATAGAGATTAAATTCGTGGAAGATGTGTGTTTTAGCCTGAAATTGAACGAAAAAACCGCGGGTGTTGCACTTCCGGATATCAGCGGTAAGATCGACTATGGGTACGGCATGGTGAGCGAAGACCCAGTATTCCTGAGATGGGCGAAACTTCTGTTCGATTATTACTGGCAAAAGGGGAGAACTGTTCTTTAAAAAAATTACAGGCCGAATGGAATGGCCTACAGCTCCGGTCGTTTCCATTCCTGCAGCATGCGCATGAGTCCGTTGTGGTCCCCTTCATTGATAAAATTGGTATTCGCCACAACATCCAAAATATGAATGTCCAGGCCCTTTTCCATCAGGATCGGTATACACTCCCTGACGAGGAGGAAGCTCAAAGGATCGTTGTTGAAGCTCACCCCGTCCAACACGAATTTTTCGCCTATCTTTCGCATCTCCCTTATAAGTTCCGCATCGTACAGCATATCGCTCACTTCCATGATGCTCTCACTGTCTGCTCTGATTTCATCCAAAGATGAGAGGAAATGCCTGTTATCCTCGATTGTTACCGTTGCCTTCGACTCCAAAAATTTTGCGATTTTCAGGTTCAAGATGAACAAATTTCGGGTGCCTAGTGCCTCGAAATCCTGCTCCCGAACGAGCTTGGATAAAACGGTTCTTATCGCCTCTTCTTGCTTATGTATGATGTTGCCCCTGAATATTGAGAAGCTCATGGTATCGCCGGCTCCAAGGGCCATTAAATCCTCAAAAACCTTTTTTCTCTCCTCCTCGTGTTCACCCAATGGAGATATCACTATAAGGTAATTTTTCCCACTTTCATCGGGAATGACGGGTACAGCAACGAAACCGCTCTCCTTCTCTTCCTTCAACGATTCTTCGATCTCCGCAAGGACTATCTCGGTCCCCGCTTGTGCTCCCTCAACCTCGCCCTCCCTGAACATTTCAAGGAACTTTTTAGCTCCCTCCGGATTTTCTATAACGGTGTCTATTATCTTCCGCAGTCCTTCATAAACATCCTCCATCTCCACCTCCAAAACCTCCTCGAGCAGAAGAACCCCGCATTCGCCGCATTCCTCTTCGTCCGCGAAAATGTTACCTGAACAGAAAGGGCATTTGAAGTTCCTGGTGGGGATTTCCTCATCCTCCAAGTCCAAAAAATGGGAGAGTATCCTGTAATTGAGAACCTCCACCAAACCCTTTGCCTTCGCCTCTTCGTCCAGAGTGAATTCCAATAATTCGCTGAGATGCTTGAATCCGATCTCATAAAGTTCCAGTGCCTTCTCTATGCTCACGTCTGGTATGCAAGTCAACTCTATTTCAGCCCGTTCCTTCTCCTTGATTTCCACCATGTCTAAGCCTAGAATACAGTATATGTTGTCGAGATAAAAAACTAACGGTTTTAATATGAATATGGATAATAGGTGGTGAAAAAGACCAAGCTCCTGGACTGAATTCCAACGCAAGAGAAATGATATTAAACACTTTTACAATATCCGATATGAACGTTATGGCAAATGAGAGATTCGACGAGGCCGAGATCATCGACAAAATCCTGATAGCGATAGATGAAAACGAAAATATCATAGAAAAGACGATTGAGATCTTAAAAAGTGTCCCTCACTACACCTGGGTTGGAATATACCTTGTTGAGGGAGAATATTTGGTTTTGAAGCACTACATCGGCAAACCAACGGAACATAAACGAATCAAAATCGGCCAGGGGATATGCGGTTCTGCAGTAGTGGACGAGCGAACCATCGTAGTTCCGGATGTCAACGCCGATGAAAGATACATCGCCTGCAGCGTGGAGACGAAATCGGAGATCGTGGTGCCTATATGGTCGGGAGATAGGATAATTGGTGAAATCGATATAGACAGCGATTTACCCGATGCTTTCGGTCCCGAGGATAAAATGATGCTTGAAAGTATCGCGGACTTGCTTGGCGATGTTCTGGGGTGATATTTCTTGGTCTTAGGTTCCTTCAGGCTCATTTAAAGCCTATCAAAGGATTGTTCAGGTTTTACCCTTCTGATTTTCTTCTCCTCCTTTTGCCCTTCTGAAATGTCGCCCTGTACAACTTCTTTATTCGGCTTTTCTTTTATCTCCTTATCTGCAGCCAGAGCCCTGGTCACCAGGGAAGGCTGCTTTTTCTTTGGGGAGGATTTTTTCGCCTTCTTCCCATGTTCGTCGAAATTCATCAATTTTCCACTGCTATCGTAGATCACCGCGTCTCTTTTTTCTTCTTCACCAAAATTTGAGGGGGGTTTATCATCGGGAAAACGTTCTGATCGTCGCCTTGCCCCGCGCTTGTGTTTTCGTCCGCGTTTTCCTGAACCGATGTTCCTCTTGTGCTCCTTCCACTGCCTTATCATGGAATCCTCACTTGGACCACGATGGGTGACGCCCCATTCACCTTCCTCAGGCTCTTCAAACCTCCTTTCCGGATATGCCGGGGGTTGATCGTCCACGAACACATCATTTACCGGCACAAGCCCCTCATCTTGAGGAGGCAGGGGATCGTATCCAAAGGCATTTTCAGGTTGATACGATGGCCCTTCGTTAGAATAATCGTATGGTGAAGAAGATACGGAGGCAGAAGGCAACCCTCGCAGTTCCTCAAAGCCGATCTGGTTTGGCTCGTGATGTATCCTTCCTATGAGGTTCCTGCTACCTTGATCTATCGTGCCAAGTGTCCAGATAACCCTCTCGGCCACCATATCCGCGAATTTGCTTAAACTCGCCCCGGAAAGCCTGCCGAAAAATGCATCGTAGAAATGTGCACCGCCTGCGGCGTGGGATATTTCCTTCTTGTTCATGTCCGCCATCATTCCTCCTATGAGGCCGAAGCACACAATGATAAGGAAGCCGCTTCCTTCCAGGCCGACGACAGGTCTCAGGCTTTCATAAATTCCCGAGAGAAAGTGGCCCGCATTGGGGGAGAGGGAATGAATGCCGCCCATTACCATGGTTGGTATACCGGCTATGACACCTAAAAACGGGAACAGTCCAACGTCCATCCCTATTATGAGCAACAGTATTATCAGGGCAGGTATCACGGTGACCAACACGCCCCGGATTGGAGAGCCTGCCTTCCTGCCGCCTATGTAACCTGCTATCATTTGGCCGAAGAGGGGCAGCCACCAAAGAAGGCAAGACAGAATGAACACATACCACAAACCTGATAGCATATTATGCCCCTTGTGTTCCCTTCCGCCGAATGGTCCTCTTTCCTTGGGTGCGGCAGGTCTATGGATTGAATAAACGCCGTTATCAAGCAGGTCATTTGTTGCTGCGTCACTGTACATTATGTCATGCTTTTTTCGCCAGAACATGATATCCCATCCCTGATCGTCATTGACGAGTATCTGACATTTTGTCAGACATTAACATATATGTAACTATTACTATTTATACCTTTCGTTATCCCCGTAATATTGGGTTTTTCCACGAAACATTTATATATAATCAAGTATATGTCGTGTCAGACAATTCGTCTAACAAAAATGATGTTAGTAGAGGGATGCACTTGAAAGTGATCTGCAGAGTTTGCGAAAAAAACGCCAAGTACAACGCGAATTTAGGGATTTACTTCTGCCCGGTCCACGGTTACGAGACCAAATTGGAAGAACTAAACGAATACATGACAGAACTGGTGGAAAATCTTGAACGCATGGTGACTTCCATATAGCCAAGTTGGGTCAACGAGGATTTCTTCTGCTTCGATGATCTGAGCTATTATCCTTTCTTTTTGCTTTTTCACTGCTGAACAGGGCCGACTTTGAGAAAAATATAAGTACTACCGAAGTTGTCCCTTAATATACAGGCTTATATGGTGATATGAACCATGGAAAGGACATTTAACAGGGGAGGCCATCCCGATCGACCCGAGGAAGGTGGATTCGGACGGTCTGGTTCCTCCAGATCTCAAAAACAACCTTGGCCCCAACGTTCAAGCGGGATGTTCAAGTTGGGCAAATTACAGATCGCCGCCATCCTTTTGATAATCGTTTTTGTTTGGGGTGTGGTGAGCGCTGTTGCAATTGCCATGTACGAGATAGACCCTCCTGCACAGACGGAATTCCAGGATGACGGCAAAGCGGATGTTTACGGCTCCGTATATGATGAAGACGGACACAGTCTTGAAAATGTAACCGTTGCTTTGCTCGGAACGCATCACTTCACAAGAACAAATCCAGAGGGTTTTTATTCCATGGAAAACATCAAGGAAGGCGATTACAGGTTAGAGGCATCCCTCGATGATTACTCTACAGTGACCAAACGTGTTACACTCTATGACCATAAACCTAACACATTCAACTTTTATCTGAAGGAGAACGGCAACGACAAGACAGAAAATGAAATGTACGAATCCTACCTGTCCGATCTGAAATCCCTGAACCTTTCAACAGCGATTTTGATCCTGGTTTACGGCTCAGTGGCACTGATAGGGGGCATTTTCGCATTTTTCCAGAGATTTTACTGGATCGCCATGCTCGGGGGAGTATGCGGCATCTTTGCCGGTCTGTTCTCCATCGGTGTTGTCGTCGGCCCCATCCTCGGCATCATCGCCCTCTTCCTGATAGTTACAAATCATGAGGAATTTCAAACCACCGAGATACCGTTTTTTGACCGCATTCGAGGTGTCTCCAGAGCAGAGCCCAGTGTAAGCGGCGTTTCCAAGGAAGGCACAAAGAAATTGAAACCGTACGGCATGGCAGCCAAGCCAAAGGTGAAGCTTGCGAAACCGCGTCCTGATGAAATGGGATATACACGGCCTATCGCCGCCCCGCCTGAGCAAATGTATCCACCCGAAACCCAGGCACCTAGAGAGAAAATTATAGGAGGACCTGCTCTCACATGCGAGGCGTGCAAAGGTACTGTTAAGTCCGAATCCCAGGGAACGGTATGTCAATGCGGTGCCAGCTATCACAAGTTCTGCGCGAATTCGATTTCGGTGTGCAAGAGATGCGGCGCTCCGTTATAGGATCTCGAGGGGGACCATAGAATTTTTCTATTCTGCATAAAAGCGAAAGCCATTCAGATATAGATCGCCCTTCCCTTGACCCTTGCTCTTGCACCCGCCACACAGAATATGATGCTGAGCGCGTAGGGAATGCATAGTAATGCAACTTCCCATCCTCCAATCTCTATGTCATATGTCAATGGAGGAGGTAAAGATACCAAGGCTAAAAAAAACAGAATTATCAAAACTGTTGACCAAATGACGGCAGCTATTAAACCGACCTTTCTCCAGTCTACTGAGTATTTGGCTCCTTTATAGCCTGCAACGTAAGCCCCGAAGGTGAGAAACACGATCAAACCTATCAATGGGATGATCAATATCAGCAGCGAAAGCAAGGCCAGGTAACCTAAAGTTACGAGAAGAGCTTTTAAAAAATTATCCTCTATTTCGTCTTCTTTCATCTTTACCAATTGGTAGTAGAGTATGCGATAGTATAAATTTTGTGGTAATTCTTATGGGTATTCGGCCTCATTTTAAGAGGTTTGAGGCGATCACCAGCCTCTGTATCTCAGAGGTGCCTTCATATATCTCCGTGACCTTCGCATCCCTGAAAAACCTTTCAATCGGATAATCCTTGGTGTAACCGTAACCACCGTGTATCTGGAGCGCCTTCGTGGTTGAGCGCATGGCCACTTCCGAGGCATAGCATTTCGCCATTGCGGCATCCTTCGAAAAATTAACACCCTTGTCCTTGAGGTAAGCTGCTTGGTAAACAAGCATTCTCGCGGCCTCTATCTCGGTTGCCATGTTGGCTATCATCCATTGAATCGCCTGGAATTTCGCTATGGGTCTTCCGAACTGCTCCCTTTCCTTGGCATATTTGACGCTCTCCTCCAATGCCGCTTCAGCTATCCCTAAGGCCTGGGCAGCGATACCTATTCTACCTCCGTCCAGGGCTTTCATTGCGATCCTGAAACCCATGCCCTCCTCACCAAGAAGGTTTTCTTTCGGGACAGCGCAGTTCTCAAACACAAGCTCGGTGGTATCGGAACCGATCATGCCCATGGTCTTTTCTTTGGAACCAAGGGAAAATCCTTCAGTACCCTTTTCCACTATGAAGGCGCTTATTCCCCTATGACCTTTGCTCTTATCGGTCATGGCCATCACCACGACAGAACCTGCCACCCCACCGTTTGTAATGAAGATCTTGCTGCCGTTCAGAACATAATGATCGTTATCCAACGTGGCGGTTGTTTGAATGGCCGAAGCATCCGATCCCGCACTTGGCTCCGTGAGGGCGAATGCCCCTATTCTCTCGCCCTTGGCCAAAGGTACCACGAATCGCCCTTTTTGCTCCTCGGAACCGAAAAGATAGATTGGATATGTTCCTACCGAGGTATGCACGGACATTATTACGCCTGTGGAGGCGCACCTCTTTGAGATCTCCTCGACCGCTATGGCATAGGAGACGGTGTCCACCCCGGCCCCGCCATACTCCTTCGGGATCGGAAGGCCTAAAAGGTTCAATTTTGCCATCTTTCTGATGGTTTCCCAGGGAAACTCCCCTGTTTCATCGATCTCAGATGCATGCGGTTTTACCTCTTTTTCCGCGAACTCTGAGACCATGGATTTGATCATCTCCTGCTCCTTTGTAAGGCGAAAATCCATAGGTCATCACAAGTGCCCGAGAAATACGTTCAGCACTTAAATAAGTTTTTGAGCATTGTAGATGAAAATAGGGCCCTGGGATTTGAGATAACTCAGAAAAATTTGGTAGTTTCAAACGTGCAGAAGTGAGTTCATGAGATGAGAGAGCTTCGACGGCTTAACACTCTTTTTCATGTCCCTTGCCAGGGCATCGTAATAGGCTATCTGCTCTTTAATGCGCCCAAGCTCCTCAGCTTTGGCCTCCTTTTCCTCCTTGGACCCTCCCCTTATCTCCTTTTTTAATTCTGTCTCCCGTTCTATCCATCTCTCCCTTTCTTGAAGGGCGAACAATATCTTCTCTGCATCCATTCCCTTTGCCTCTCCGCGCAGATCATTGCGTACAAAAAAAGCAACATTTTCAAACCTTATAAAGATTTTGCTGGATTTACCTTTCTTCGCGTCCTACACTCACGCCATCCATTTTTGCGGTAAAAAGGTGGAAAACTAATAAAATCTGCATTGCCATGCGGGAAGAGAGAGATATCGATACCATCTTAAAAAATCGAAGTGAACGTGGTGGTTGTGCATGTATGCAGGACGTGAGGCTGACAGGAAATTATTGATGGAAATGGAAAAGGAGAGGTTAATTGACCTCTTCTTCGTGCAAATGCGAAATCTCTGGACCGTGGATGGCCTGTATTTTATAGGTATCGAAGAAAAGCTTGGAACTGAAGGGGCAACGGAGGTCGACAGGAAGGTGTGGGAGGTCATGGGAAAGATCGAGGCGAGAAGGCTCAAAGAAAACCTCGGTTTAAAAGGGGATGACATCCCTTCCATGATGGATGCACTGAAGGAAACGAGCTGGTCGCTGGATCTGGAGGATAAGGAGATCATCGTTGAGAAGGACAGAGGTTTTTTCAGGAATACGAATTGCCGTGTTCAAAAAACCCGCATTAAAAAAGGGCTGGGAGAGTTCTCCTGTAAAATGGTGCGCTGGGGGTATCTTAAAGATTTTGCGGCAGAATTCAATCCGAATATCGAAGTTGAATGCAACGTTTGCCCACCGGATGAACACCAAGAAGATTTGTGGTGTGAATGGGTGTTTAAATTGAAATTGTAAAATGAGGGCTCAACCTATCCTTCTTATCAAATTCATATAGGTTCTCCTCTCCCTCTCCAGGCGATTGGCCTCAATCTGATCCGATGCTGCATTTATCAGGTGATCCACAACCTTCGTGAGCCCTTCCGCCGTAGGGGACTTGAAGTCGATCCCTGCCTTCTTGAACTGTGCCCTTAGTATCGCCATGGCGTAATCTTGATCTGCGAGAAGACCGCAATATTTTGTCATGATCATGTCCTCAACTTCCACTGCAGTGAGCTTTCTGTCCGGCCTCACACCTGCTTCTTTTTTCTTCTCGGATACCTCGACCATGTCGATCTTTGGCACCCTTTTTACACCTGGCTTGGATTCGATTATCATTTTTCCAAGGGTATGGAAGGCATGGTCCACGTTCTCTCCCGTCTTTGCACTCGTGAGATAATATGGAAAGCTGTACTCTTTAACCAGGTTTTCAATATCGTCACCGCCAAACTCCCCCTCCAAATCGTTTTTATTGGCGAGAATGACCACTGGAATTGCTCCCGTCACATTGTACATGGAAGAAAGCCAATTTCCAAATGTATGCAGGGTTTCCCTCCTCGTGAGATCCAATACGATAAACGCACCGCTGGCACCTTTGTAAGCTGACTCCTGGAGCTTGGAAAAGCTTTTCTGGCCAAGAATATCCCATATCATCAATTTTAGATTTACATCACCCTCATCGCGCTTGATGGTCAGGTCTTTCTTGGAAGTTTTTGTGCCTATCGTGGCTATGTATTTATCATCGAACTTGTCCACCACGAACCTTCGTATCAGGCTTGTTTTGCCCACTGCCTCGTCGCCAACCACACACATCTTTTTCTTGAAGTCCTTATCTTTGGGCATTTATAATCCCACCTACAATGGGTTACTCATGGTTAATCTTTTTTGAATTCTTTCCTTTTCAACTGCTTTTTTATGTTCTCAGCTACACTTTTACTGATACCTTCCACCTTCATAAGATCCGATATCGAGGCCTCTCTTAGGGCGGCGTAGTCACTGTAACCGGCCTCGTACAAGGCCTCAGCTTTTACTCTACCTATACCCGATATTTTTATGAGTTTCTCTAACGATTCCTCCTCGCTCTCTTCCACGGCCCCTGCCTTTTCTTTGTCCTCGAAGCTGTAACCACATTTCTCGCAGGTCGTTGCTGATCTGCCTATGAAAGAACCGCAGGAGGGGCACATATAGAGGGATGGCGAGTCATCATTATCTGCTTCAGTCTCTTTCACACCTTTTTCATCCACGGCAGGAGGTTTTGTCAGTCCTCTAACGACTTCGCCCATTGTCCCCCCCTCTTTGGATTTCGGGTGAGCCACTTTCACCCCTTTGATATCGCCCAACTTCTCAAGCACGAACTTCCGGCTGTTCTCGAACTGCTCGGAGGGCATGATATCGATCGCCCTGTTGAAGCATTGCAGCGCCTTCTCATATTTTTCGCTGTGATAAAGTGCAACCGCCTTGTTGTTCCAGGCAATGGCGTAGTCAGGCCTTATTGCCAATGCTTTTTCAAAGCATGATATGGCCTCATCTTTCTGTAATAAACTGTACAATACGACGCCTTTGAGGTTCCAAACCCCCTCCAATTCCCCATCGATTTCCAAAAGAGTGTCGAGGGTTGTAAGTGCAATATCAACTCGTCCTTCTCTGGCCTCTAAAAGCGCCTTCTCCAGTAAAAACCTCTCATCGCCCGATTTGAGGGCGTTTAGCCTTTCGCACCATTGATAGGCTTCATCGTATCTACCAAGTTCACAGTTCAAAGACATCAGGTTCATCAGGGTTACAACATAATTCGAATCCAAACTCAAAGCCTTGCCATAACACTCTAAGGCCTCTTCTAGAGGTCTTTTTCCCCACATGATGTTACCTTTCATATTCCAGAGAAGCTTAGAATCCAGACCTTGCTGTAAAGCCTTTTCAATACGCTCAAGGGCATCATCAAATCGTTTTAGGCTATACAAGGCCGATATCTCCTTAATCAGGTCAACTTCTCCAACTCTAGGTCCTTCAAGTATTCCTTCTTCTACCGTTGTCATAGGCTGCGGTCCCACCCCTACCGATTCCAATTCATGGCCTACCTCCAGATCCTCTACAACGGCGGTCTCCGCCAGCAGTTCCTCTCCGCCAGCCTCTTCGTATTCATACGATTCAGGTAATACCGCTTCGACCTTATCCTCCACCTTTTCAATGTGGCTTTCCTCCGCACGAATCTTGATGTCCTCCTGCAAGCTCTTTTCCTTATCCTCCAGAATCTTTGCTTGCAACGCAAGTTCGTCTTGCTTGGCATTTATCTCAAAAGCTATCTTTTCAAGCTCCCTTTCCCTGAGCTCCACCTCTTTTATCTTTTTCTCCAATTCATCATGACGCCTGTTTATATCCTCTTCCCTGAAATATATGGCACTCTCCCTGGATGTTAGCTCTTCAGTGGCTTTTGTCAACCTTTCCCTTTCCTTCCCAAGGGCTTTTACATCCCTTTCTAAAGCCTCTTTTTCCTCAGCCAAGACCTCCTCTGCGGCCTTGATGTCCTTCCCTTTGAGCTCGAACTCCCCGAGCTTTTGCTCGAGTGTCTCGTGCTCTTCCTTTGACCTTTCTTCCTCCTCTGTCATGGATTCAGCTTTACCAGCAAGAGCTTCCCTTTCCCTCTCCAAAGCGGTTATCTCCTCCTTTAGGAGTTTCTCAGTCTTTTTGATTTCCTCCTCAATTCGTACTATACCTACGGTCCTCTCCTCCAATTTCTCAGCCATTTTCTTAAGTGCCATTTTTTCATCTTCGAGCTCCTCCCTCGTTCTCTCCATGAGGGTTCTATCCGATATCAGTTCCTGGCTTCTTTTCTCAACGGCTTCTTGCCTATCTTCCAGCTCTGCCTCCATTCGCTCCAAATCTCGTTCCTTCTCTTCCAGCTCTCTTTTCATATTCATAAGTGTTTCCATCTCAGGGGAAGTAGGGGGTTCGAAAGGAGCCTGAGGCAGCGGAAAATGTGGCATGATCGGAGGTGGCGAAGTGGGTGGTGGAGGATATTCTCCCGGGTGTATGGTCGTCTTCCTTATGAGAATTCTCTCGGCATCTTCTTTGGGTGGGAGGAGAAGGTATTCGGTCATCATGTCCTTGTCCAGCCTAAAGAAATTATCATCCAGAGGTTTGTCATCTTCCTGCTCAAGCGTTTTTTCGGCCTTCTTTTTCCGCCTTTTTGCCGCTTTGAATTCGGGATCAAGGGCGATTATGGTGTCATAGCATTCTATCGCCCTGGCATTCTGTCCAATAGCCTCCAGGATTTTCCCCTCGTTGTAAAGGGCTTGGAGGTTGTCTTCCTCTAAAATCAGAACCGCTTCGAAACAGTGATAGGCCTCCTTGTATCTCTTCTCAGCGAGAAGCAAAAGACCCTTGTTTAACCAGGCATCGGCGTAATGGGTATCTACTTTTATCGCCTTGGTGAAGCATAAAATGGCTTCTTCTGATCTCTTCATCTTCTTGAGGGCGATGCCCTTGTTGTTCCAGGCCATCTTAAAGTTCGGGTTCAGCCTCAGAATCTCACCATAGCATTCATTCGCTTCCTCGTACCTTTCAAGTAGAAGAAGTGTGGAGCCTTTATTGTTCCATGCATCCAGAAAATCCTTCCTCAATTCTATTGCTTTATCGTAACTTTCTAACTCCTCATCGTACCTGCCAAGGGAGTACAGGGCAATTCCCATCTCATACCAGGCATTTTCGTTCTCGATGTTGTTCTCAAGGGCCTTCATTAAAGACCCCAATGCCTCTTCCGGCCTTTTCAGATTGTTGAATATCACGCCTATCATGTACCAGGCGGCGTCGTAGGCTGGCTTCAGCTCTGTTGCCTTTGTAAAATATTCCAATGCTTCAGGGTAATCCCCCTTTGCGTAGGATTCGTTTCCTGACTCGATTATGTTTTCAAGCTCGTCAACACTGGGAAGAAATCTTCCCTTTTCCCTTTCCAGTATCTCCATATCCCTATATATCATGACATCGGGTAAGAGATCGAATTTCCGAAGCAGTGCAGCCGATGCAACGCCATCCACAACCTCTATCTCGAACTCTTTTGCATAAAGTATAGCGTTCTCTGAGATTGCGGCTGTGGTGATGAATATCATGCCCATGTCCCTATCCTTCCTTGCTGCAATAAAATCCTGGAGTTCTTCAGGTTGTATCGTTTCCATCTTCCTTATCACCCTGATGAAATATGCTGGGTAATCTGCATCGTGAATTTTCTCTCCAACCCTTGCCTCGATGTCCCCCTTCTCGTCCTCGAATTCTGTGAAGGTGATCTCGAGACCCATGGAACCGAGCAGCTTCGTGACGAGATCTTTGAACGACTCGTCATCCATTCGATGGATCGCGTCCATGAGACCTTCATCCAGTTCGTCCATTTCTTGTGCTTTTATTTCCAATTAAATCAACCCGAATTCAACATCCGTGAACCTTGCTCATTTACCTTCAACTTTGGCCTGACACTCCTTTTTTGCCCTCAGAGCCTTTTCAAAGTTCGAATCCAGTTCCAAAGCCTTCTCGTACGATCGGATGGCCTCCCTATACCTTCTGAGCTCCTCCAATGTCTTGCCTTTCTTGTAATACGCTTCAAAGAAGGAAGGATTCAATTCAAGGGCTTTATCCAGGCTTTTCAGGGCCTTGTAGGCCTTTCCTATCCCCTGTAGGATTTTCCCCATCTCATACCATAAGTCGGCATTCTCGTCATTAACGGCCAATGAGTCCTCAAGAGCCTGAATAGCGTCGTTGTTCCTTTTATGAGATCTTAAAATCTTTACCTTTTCAAGCACGAGCTCGGAGTTATCGGGCTGGAGCTTTAGGCCCTTGTCGTAACAATCCAGGGCTTCATCATATCGCTCGGTGTCAGTAAGAAGATCGCCCTTCGCCTTCCAGGATCGTATATGGTAGGGATTGACACTCAAGGCCTTGTCCAAACACTGGACAGCAGCACCCCATCTGCCGATCTTGGAGAACACTATGCCCTGCATGTACCATGCATCCGCATTCATGATGTTCAACTTGAGCACCTCGTCCAGACATCTCGATGCATCCTTGTGCTTGCCGTTGTTAATATATATTTCACCCATTGTTATCCATATATCTTCCCTGGTTTCATCGTGTTTTAAGGCCTCTTCATAGCATTGTACGGCCCCACCCCATCTGTCCGTTTTCGCGAATGCGTCCCCCTTTCTGCGCCATGCTTCAACATTCCCGGCATCGATGTCCAATACCTCATCAAAGTGATTTAAAGCCTCCTCAAAATCCCCTAAGCCGTAAAGGGCCAACCCTTTGTTGAGGGCTATGCTCAGATCATCCTCTGGGAGTTCGAGATTCTCAACGATCCAATCAAGACACTCAATAGCTTCACCGTATTCGCCTCTTTCAAGCAGCACCTTAACCTTGTTCTTCCATGCTGCGATGGAGCCCTGATCGATTGCCAATGCCTTATCGAAATATTCCCCTGCCTTGGCCAGATGATGTCCCCTTCCGGCCACTGTCATCACTCCGGAAGCCGATCTGCCTAGGGTATAGTAGAGGCTTCCCACGAGAAGGTACAACTCCAGATTCGGTAAATCCGGGAATTTGCCTTCTATCGCTTCGGTGTTTTTCAATATTTTCTCGGCAATGACCAAATCCCTGTTTGTTATGAGGGGCAACGACCCCTCCTCGATGTCCACGGGCAGCCCAATGTTGGCCAACATTCCAATAAAGCTTCCAAGTAATTTATTGCCGCTGCTCGCCGTTATTTCTTCGATATGGGTGTTTAAAACCTCCGGATAACTTTCTTCTGGCACCCAATCATCCAAGAGTTCTTCAAACACCTGCGATGCGGGGCTATCCGCACTGAGCGCAGCAACGTTGCCATAATCAATTTTGTTGAGGATTGAAGGGCCCCTGGCTAGACTGGCACCCAATCGATATTGGAAATGCATGTCCTCTACGCATCTCCCACAGATGTGAATTCCTCTTTCCGTGGGCTTACCGCAATTTACGCAGGCCACAAGCCACCTCCTTTAAGTAAAGCACAATCACTATATAATAACTTTACGAGATAAATTCATTCACGCAAAATCTAATATAGACATTCGCCGATTATGTTGGGAGTGATGAACATGAAAAGTATCGATACTCTCGTGAAAAAGGTCTTAGAACTCAAGAAGAACGGCCTCAGTGGGAGTGAAATCTCAGACGAGCTGCATCTCTCAGTGGCCACCGTTGAATGGCTTTTAACGAGGAATGTGAAGCTTGAAAAACCTCCTGCGGACATCAAAGTGGGTTGGAGGTCCATCGGCGTTTATGGGGAGCGCATCGGCCTCATATCAAACCTGTTTTCAGATGTCATTCTAGAGGAGATGGAGAAGAGGGACATAGAAAGAATAGATACTGCGGTGGGTATTGCGATTAACGGCATACCTTTTGCGACCATGGTTTCGGAAGAACTGGGCATAGAGTTGAGCATCTATCGCCCACCAGTTACTGATGAGGGCAAAGGCACCTTCAGCTCAAATTACGCCACTCTGAAGGGGAAGAATGTGGTTATAGTGGACGACGTGGTAAGCACCGGGCATGTTGCGAAATGTGCCATTGCCGACGTGAAGAAACAGGGCGGAAAGCCTTTGCTCATGGTCATCATGGTGAATAAAACGGCCCAAACTGAGCTTGATGGTGTGCCAGTAAGATCACTCATCCGTGCTCGCACTATTGCGTGAGAGAATGCACTGGGTTGATGTTGAGAGTGAGAAGCTCGCAGGTTTTTCAAACGAGCATGTCATCGCAACAGGTATCACTCCCTCCGGTGAGATACATGTGGGAAATATGCGGGAGATACTCACGGGTGAGGCCCTATGCCGAGGGATGAAGGATAAGGGCCTGAAAGCCGAGCTGATCTACATCGGTGACACCTTCGACCCATTGCGCAAGGTCTATCCTTTTCTTGACGATGGCTATGAACAGCATGTGGGTAAACCCCTCAACGAGATCCCATGCCCCTGTGGAGATCATTCTTCTTATGCAGAGCATTTTCTCAACCCCTTTCTTGAGGCCGCCAGAACGTTGGGTATAGAGGCAAGGGTTCTGCTCACCCATGAGATGGCAGCCAAAGGGATGTACGCCGAAGCATCCAGAAAGGTTCTTGATAACGCTGATAGGATAAGGGATATCCTGCAAGAGGTGTCGAAACGCGAATTGCCCGAGAACTGGTATCCGTACAATCCAAAATGTGCTGGATGTGGGAAAATTACGACCGCAACCATCACTGGCTACGAGTTTCCGTATGTGAGCTACAGATGCTCCTGCGGATATGAGGGCAAGGCGGACCTGAGAAAGGACGACGGCAAACTGCCCTGGAGGGTTGACTGGCCCGCAAGATGGTGGTTTTTGGGGGTGACATGTGAGCCCTTTGGCAAGGACCATGCTGCTGCCGGAGGTTCATACGATACAGCGAAGAGGATCGTCGAGGAGGTTTTTAGTAGGAAGGCTCCTCATCCGGTGGTATATGAATGGATCCAGTTGAAGGGAAAAGGCGCCATGTCATCGTCAACAGGGGTTGTTGTCTCTGCAGTTAGCATGCTCAAGATGACTCCCCCAGAGGTTTTCAGGTTCTTCGTTCTCAGAAACAATCCAAACAGGCATCTGGATTTTGATCCGGGTTTAGGTATTCTGAATTTGGTGGATGAGTACGATGCAAGCGAGAGCATCTATTTTGAAGGAGGCAAAGGGGACAAGACGGATAGAATCGAGAAGATCCAGGAGGATTTGGCAAGGACCTATGAACTTTCCCAGCCTTTTTCTCTGCCTTCCAAACTACCGCTCCAGATTCCCTACAGGCACCTCGTCAGCGTGGTCCAGATCAAGGAGGACTTTGAAGGCATACTCGACATTCTTAAAAGGACGGAGCACTTCGAGGCCCTCAGCGAGGAGGATGAGAATCACTTGAAGCAGCGCGTTGAATGTGTGAAGTCATGGCTCGACAGCTTCGCCCCTGAGAAGGTGAAGTTCTCCATCCCAAAAGATCCGCCAATATTAGATTTGCATCTTAATCAACCGAAATTTCTTTATGAGCTATCTCTGAAGCTTGGTGAGATAAATTGGTCTCCAGAAAAGATCCACAATACAGTACATGAACTCACATCAGACTCTTCGATGCGTATCAGCCCGAAAAAAGGGTTCGAACTCGTATATCTCGCAATACTAAATAAAAAGCATGGTCCGAGGTTAGGGTTCTTTCTTTCTACCTTGGATCAACAGTGGGTAGTGGCTCGGTTAAGAAAGGCATCTGGGATAGATAGATTGGTTTAGTAAAATCATAATCTGAAGATGATTTTATTTACAATGAAAACATTTCATCCAACCAATGATTTTTATAATCGTTCATCTATTCCATATCACTTGATTAGCCCCGTGCCTACAAATTGTGTCAACAGATTGAAACTCCAAAGCAATTTGTGGCGAGGGGATATTTGAGAAAGCCTCACATGAGCCAAATAGCCCCGTGGTTCGGAGGAAAAGAACCTATATATCCTGCAACCACTTTTCCTCCAACGAAGGGGGTTTGAATATAACAAAGTATAACTGAAAAGCCCCGTGGCAGCGTGGAAAACTGCCATAGTTTGCTAGAATCGGTTTTCCACTTTACCACTGGCCTACTTAACTTTCATTCGCTATCATTCGTAGCCCCGTGGTGTAGAGGTAGCATCAGAGACTCTGGATCTCTTGGCGCCAGTTCGAATCTGGCCGGGGCTGCTTTTCTTCTTTCGGGCTATCGTATGATAATGATGTAACGTTTGAGATGCCCTTTGTTTTGGCCGCTTTTTTATGAAAAAAGTGGGTTCATGAATCTGGCCGGGGCTGTTTCTCTAATTTTAATTGTTGGAATTCGAAACACCCCCTGCCCCCTAGTGTTATACTCGTAAACGTTGTCATCTTAAGCACTAGGAGGCCGGGGCTGTTTTTCATTTTACCCAAATCCTTATAACGACAACAATTATTAGCCATAGGAAAAACAGGTGACACTACATGGAGTCTAAGGATACTCCGCATGACTTCATCCGGGATATCATCGATGATGACCTGAAAACCAATAAGTGGGGAGGCAGAGTGCACACCCGCTTTCCACCCGAGCCCAACGGCTACCTGCATATCGGGCACGCAAAGTCCATCTGCCTGAATTTCGGTATCGCAGAGGACTATGGAGGCAAGTGCAATCTGCGTTTTGACGACACGAACCCCATGAAGGAGGAGGAAGAGTACGTACAATCCATAATCGAGGATGTCAAGTGGTTGGGATTCGACTGGGAAGACCGGCTTTTCTTCGCCTCTGATTACTTCGACCAGATGTACGACTATGCGGTTCAGCTTGTGAAGAAAGGCAAAGCTTTTGTGGACGATCTAAAGGCTGATGATATCAACGAGTACAGAGGTACATTAACCACACCGGGTAAGAACAGTCCTTATCGAGACCGCCCTATGGAGGAGAGCCTTGACCTCTTTGAGAGGATGAAAGCCGGGGAGTTTACAGACGGCGAGAAGGTGCTCCGGGCCAAGATCGATATGGCCCACCCGAACATGAACATGCGGGATCCAGTGATCTATCGAATCCTCCACGCATCGCATCATAACACAGGCGACAAATGGTGTATCTATCCTATGTACGACTGGGCGCACGGTCTGGAGGACTCAATCGAGAACATCACCCATTCTATTTGCACTCTAGAGTTCGAGAACCACCGCCCTCTCTATGACTGGTTCCTTGATCAGCTTGAGGTCTATCATCCGCAGCAGATCGAGTTCGCGAGGCTCAACCTCACATACACCGTGATGAGCAAGCGAATGCTCAAAGAATTGGTGGATGGGAATCATGTCAATGGATGGGACGATCCCCGCTTGCCAACAATCAGCGGTATGAGAAGGAGAGGATATTCCCCGACAGCAATTCGCAACTTCTGCAGGCGCATCGGTGTGGCCAAGGTCAATAGCATGGTAGATTTCGAATTTCTTGAGTACTGCATAAGAGAGGATCTGAACAAAACCGCACCCCGCTTCATGGGTGTGCTGCGGCCGTTGAAGGTGGTTTTGGAGAATTTTTCGGATGACAAGGTCGAGGAAATGGACGTCATGATAAACCCTGAAAATCCTCAGGTAGGTACGCGAAAGGTGCCGTTCTCAAAGGTCCTTTACATCGAGCAGGGGGACTTCATGGAGGAGCCGCCCCAGAAGTTCTACCGACTTGCACCAGGGCGCGAGGTCAGATTCAGAAATGCTTATTTCATCAAATGCAATGATTTTGTCAAGGAGAACGGGAAGGTGACTGAGCTTAAATGCACCATTGATCCTGAGACAAAGGGAGGGGCGGCTCCAGATGGGAGAAAGGTTAAGTCCACCCTGCACTGGGTTTCTGCAGCCCATGCAATTGAAGCGGAGATTAGACTTTATGACAAGCTGTTCACCGAGGGGGACCCTGCAGGTCAGAAGGGAAAGGACTTCAAGGAATTCATTAATCCGGATTCACTAGAAATTCTCAATTCCTGCAAAGTGGAGCCTGCTGTAAAGAATTTGAATCCATTTGATAGATTCCAGTTCGAGAGGATAGGCTACTTCTGCGTTGACCCAGACACAACTAGTGAGAACCTGGTTCTAAACCGGACTGTGGGGCTTAAAGACACCTGGGCTAAGATACAGAGACTGCAGCAGAAGCAAGGCAAATAATAACAAATTAAATCTACTTGAATCCTCATTCTCAAGTCTGATTGCACATGAAAGTTTCGAAGAAGACTATTTGGATGAACCCCCCCTTTATCCCCATTATTATCCTATTTTTTGTAACAGGTCTTCTCCTTATTTCCTATGCTTTTTTAGATCTTAAAGCCATGAAGAACCTTGTGAGGGAGGATGAAGCCATTGAAAACATTCAAGCTGTTTTATTCCTAATGGGTGCGTGCCTATGGTTTCTTGCCATTTATAGGACTTTCAAATTTGATAGAAGCGAGAAGCGGAGACAGATTTTTTACATCCTGTTCTTCCTGATGTTCCTTTTCTTCTTTCTTGAAGAGATCTCATGGGGACAGCGGATATTTGGCACTTCAACTCCCGAGGGCCTTGAGGGGGTGAATTTGCAGGATGAAACCAATATCCACAATATCGGAATCGGAGGTTCGCTGTTGTGGATACAGATCCTGATGGCCCTATTCCTTTTGATGGTGGGTATTGTATTTCCAATCCTGAGATTGAGTTCCAAAAGATTCTTCACTCTTGTCGAAAAACTGAAATTTCCAGTGTCCAACCAGAACCTTATCGCATGCTTTGCCATGTCCCTTGTCATCTACTCTGCCTCGGGATTCTACTGGTATGTCCCTCTGTCCATACTAGCTGTCCTTTTCCCGGTTGTGATCATTCTATCCGGCGCATTCAAGGAATTTTTCAGCCACTTCCAATACCCTCTGCTCCAGTTCACTTTAGTTGCGGTAATGGGCCTTGTGATCATCGGATTGAACGCCAATTTGGATACAGCGAATAACCTTACCTACAATATCGCCTTCGAAATAAGGGAACTCCTCGTTGCAATGGCCATGTTCTTCTTTGCCTTCTTTGAAACCCATGAAGCCTGGCTGAGAACCAAAACCCCCCACTAAAAACAATCAACATAAGATATATATCTGTTTCATTATTACACAATTATAATTAAAAGCCCCGCAGCCAACAAATAACGCCAGCATAGTGAGGCGTCTGAGTAATTTGTGGTGAGGGGCTATTCAGCTCTCAGTATAGTACATAAATAGCCCCGCCGTGTAGGCGGTCAATCATGCGGGAGTTCTGGGTCCTGCGACAGAGGTTCGAATCTGCCCGAGGCTATTTTTTTACCTTCGCTTCGCTCAAGGTAGAGGTCATTTCCCTAAGAAAAAAGTGAATTGAGATTAATCTAAGCCTGCAGATAACCATGCGCGTACAGCTTCTTGTTCAGGAGAATGTCCCCGGTCTTCGCGATCTTCATCAACTCTACATCGTTCGGGTCCATAATAGCGGCAGTTAATCCCGCTCCCATCAACATTGCCAGGTATGTTCTGTTCAGCAATGACCTTTCCTTTGTTGCGTTGGAGATGTTGCTCAGGCCAACCACTGTTTTAGGTGCAGGATCCGAGAGCATCTTGAACATGTTTATTGCCTCGATTACTATCGGACCTTGATTCTGTGCCGCTCCCACAGGAAGGATGAGTGGATCCAAGTAGATATTTTCCACAGGTATGTCATAGCCCATGGCGGTTGTGATCATCAGCATTGCCAGCTCGTTCCTTTTCATGGCATCGTTCGGAATGCCCTTTTCGTCCAAGGTTAAACAAATGATGTCAGCGTCATACTCTTTGGCAAGTGGAAAAAGTGTCTCCATCTTCTTTTGCTCTGCTGTTGTGGAATTCATTATGGCCTTCTTGTTGCAGGCTTTCAACCCAGCCGCCATGGCCTTTGGATTGGGTGTGTCAATAGAGAGAGGAACATCCGTTACCTCCTGAATCGTGCTCACCATCCATGTCAAATCTTCAGATTCGTCGTCTCTACCGGGGCCTGTGTTGACATCCAGAATATTTGCCCCGGACTTTACCTGGTCCAAAGCCAGCTTTTTAATGAATTCCGCATCTCTTTCATCTAAGGCCTTGCCTACTGCTCTAAACAATCCATTGACTCGTTCGCTAATTACTAACATATTACTCCTCACCTATGGTTCCCGACAATAGCATGAGGATTTAAATATGCTTCGGCGATTGTACGTGATTTCTTAATGGATACCAGGATGAGGGGGTCTTGAGATCTTGATAAACGGTTTTATCATTCTATACCAAGCATCTCTTTTGCACTTACAATAATTATACCCTCAATTTTCCCCAATCTCAGTAGATGTTTGTCACCTGATACAATATAGGTAGATTTACCCTTATAAGCGCATTCGATGAACTTATCATCGCCCGGATCCTCTTCAATGATCTTAAAGCGTTTCTTCGGTTTGACCAATATCGAGAATGACATTATGTTCTCAAGAATTGTCTCGATTTCCTCTTTTTCCAGGTCAAATTTATCGTAGGATAATATCCTATCTATTTCCAATAAAGTTTCCGGGGAGACAACGTTTTGAAATTCCCTACGAATACATTTCTTGATGAGTTTCTCTTCGTTTCCTCCCCACAGATATCCGGATACAAAAACATTGGTATCAAGCACAATTCTCATTAGGATTCCCTGGCTTCTTGGATGGCCTTTCGAACTTCACTTCGTTTTATTCCGAGTTCTTTTATCTTCTTTCGGATCGGTTTAACGATGTTTTCGAATTCTTCCTCCAGGCTGGACTTATCAACCTTTTTTAGCAACAAATAATCGTCATTTCCAATGGCAAAAAGCTCATCACCCTCTACCAAACCAAGATTTTTTCTCCAAGCAGCAGGAATCACTATCTGTCCTTTGGAGGATAATTTGATTATAGCTGTTTCCATCTTATCACAGTAATAAAGTAAGGCATTTCTTACATAATAAATCTTTCGCCTCAATTCCTGAAAACGACAAATTTATTACTTTCAAAGCCATACCCAAAAAAGCCCGATTAAGGGGGAATTGAAAGTAAGGGAAGTGAGAAATTGATCTGCATAAAACGAGCTTTGATTAGCGTTTCAGATAAAGATGGGATTGTGGAATTCGCAAAGGGTCTAACGGATCAGGGTGTTGAGATACTATCAACTGGCGGCACGGCAAAACTTCTAAAAGAAAACAATGTCCCGGTCACACTGGTTTCGGAATACACCAAGTTTCCGGAGATGCTGGATGGCAGGGTGAAGACGCTCCACCCGGCCGTGCATGGCGGCATACTCGCCATAAGGGAGAAGGATGAGCATATGACGCAGTTGAAGGAGCACGGCATCACGCCCATTGATATGGTGGTTGTGAACCTTTACCCGTTTGAGAAGACCATAAAGAAGAAGGATGTCGCCGTGGAGGAGGCCATCGAGAACATCGACATCGGCGGCCCGACGATGATACGTTCTGCCGCGAAAAACAATAAAGGTGTGGCCGTTGTGGTAAACCCGGAAAGATACAGCGATGTGCTTGAAGAGATGAAAAACAACGCAGGGGTGATAAGTTCCGGTCTCTCTTCCAAGCTCGCTCTGGAAGCCTTTGAGCACACGGCAAAATACGACAGCATCATATCAGAGTACCTGCAGAAGGTCTTCGCTCCTTCTGTTGCATTTCCAGATGTGGTCAATCTGGGGTACCAGAAGGCCATGGACTTAAGATACGGGGAAAATCCGCATCAAAAGGCTGCCTTCTACAAGAATTCCAGGTTCACTGGCGTTTGCGTTGGCAATGCAACAAAGCTGCACGGGAAGGAGCTTTCATTCAACAACATCATCGACCTTGATTCTGCATTGGATATCGTTATGGACTTTGAAAGACCCACGTCTTCGGTCATAAAGCATACGAATCCGTGCGGCGTTGCAAGTGCTGACACGCTCTCCGAGGCGTACAGGATCGCTGAAGCTGTTGATTCCCTATCCGCATTCGGCAGCGTTGTGGGATTGAACAGAGACTGTGATTTGGCCACTGCTGAAGAAATAAAAAAGCATTTCGTGGAGGCTGTGATAGCCCCTGATTTTAATCCAGACGCCCTTGAGGTTCTTTCAAAAAAGAAGAACATAAGGCTGCTAAAAACAGGCGCCCCCATCG
Source organism: uncultured Thermoplasmata archaeon (assembly GCA_965371185.1). GTDB lineage: Archaea > Thermoplasmatota > Thermoplasmata. The sequence goes on along the minus strand of CBDUXN010000010.1, from coordinate 3,691 downwards.
TCAGGGAATCACCAGTGGAGCACAAGATGATGAAGGTCAAAGGCGGCTTGCTCGTTCAAACAGGGGATTTTCCAGCTCTGAAAGTGGAGGAATTGAAGGTCGTTACTGAAAAGAAACCAAAAGAGGAAGAGCTGAAAACCATGGTTTTCGCCTGGAAGGTTTTAAGGCATGTAAAATCCAATTCGATTCTCTTTGCCAAGGGAGAACAGACCATAGGAATCGGTGCAGGGCAGATGAGCAGGGTTGATGCGACAATGATAGCTGCCCGTAAAGCAGGAGAAAAGGCGAAGGGTGCGGTGATGGCTTCCGACGCTTTTTTCCCGTTCAGGGACGGAGTGGATGCAGCTGCTAAGGTCGGAATCAGCGCAATAGTCCAGCCCGGAGGATCTGTGCGGGATGAGGAGGTCATCGCAGCCGCAAATGAGCACGGCATGTCGATGGTTTTCACAGGTGTGAGGCTGTTTAAACATTAGGACTCAAACTGAGAAAAATATTTGTAACCCAGTTGGATATTTCCAAATCTTCTTTTTCTTTTTTTTTATTGAATATTTAATTGGAGATTAAGCGAATAAAAGCTTAAAAACCCCATTATTCGGCTTTTGTGGAAGGTTTTATATGCCTCTAGATACATTTATTCTTTAAGGAGAGGGGGGTAAGAATGCTAAGAAAAGTAATTAGCTGTGTAATATGTGCCTTGATGATTGCTACTGTTTTCATTATAGAAGTACCAAAAGATGTAAATGCTCAGGTTACTGAGGAATGGGTCGCAAGATATAATGTGGCAGATTTTGCAGATTGGGCTAATGCAATTACAGTAGGACCATCAGGAAATATATACGTCACAGGGCATAGTTATATTGGTTTTGATTCGGATTATGCTACTATAGCCTACGATTCTAATGGGAATGAACTATGGGTAGCTAGGTATGATGGACCAGCAGGACCCTGTAGTGATTCCTATGGTGATTATCCTTACGGCATAGTAGTTGATTCTTCAGAAAATATATATGTGACAGGAAAGAGCCGTTCAGTAGGTTGCCCTTATGATTATGGAGAAGGTTTAGACATCGCTACTTTAGCTTACGACTCTTCTGGTAACCAACTTTGGCTAACAAAATATAATGGTCCAGGGAATGGTCGTGATGCCGCTAGCGCCATGACCATTATGTCTAATGGAAATATTATTGTTACAGGCGAAAGCCGTGGTATTGGTACAGAAACCGACTTTGTCACCATAGCATACGATTCTTTGGGTAATCAACTTTGGGTAGCGAGGTACAACGGATTGGGGAATGGTATAGATGAGGCAAGTGCTATAGTAGTGGATAATATATTAGAAAATATTTACGTCACTGGGCGCAGTACTGGTGCTGATGGGCGCTATGATTATGCCACCATTGCCTATGATTCCAATGGTAATGAGCTGTGGGTTGCAAGATATAATAGTGGAACAGTAAATCGCGATGATGAAGCCTGGGCTATGGACTTAGACTCATCTGGAAATATCTATGTGGCAGGGCGTAGTGATGGTGATTTTGCTACTATCGCATATGATTCCTCAGGAAGCAAACTATGGGAAGCAAGGATAGACAATGGTGAGGCCTTTGATATTGCGGTTGATAACTCAGGCATGGTTTATGTAACTGGAAGTTCTCCTGGTGGCTATTATGAATCGAATTATCTAACAGTAGCATATGATTTTAATGGAATCCAGTTATGGACAGCTGCATACGCTGGACCCGGGAATGAATTTGATAAAGCATATGCCATAGTGATAGACCCACAAGGCAATGTAATTGTGAGCGGAAGAAGCGAAGGTAATGGGACAAACGATGACTTTGCAACTATTGCTTATGATTCAAATGGAAATGAACTCTGGATTGCAAGATATAACGGGCCAGGGAATGATGGTGATGCAGCCCGTGCCATGGCCTTGGATTCTTACGGAAATATATACGTCACTGGGGGCAGTTATGGTATTGATACTTATGCAGACTTTGCCACGATAAAATATTCCCAAGAAAAATCTATTCTCCAAGCTACTATTGACATCGACCCTGACACTCTTAATCTCAAATCAAAAGGCAGATGGATTACTTGCTATATCGAATTCTCTGAGGGCTACGATGTCCATGACATTAATATAAGCACCATAATGCTTGAAGATGTTATTCCTGCAGAATGGGGAGACGTTCAAAACGACACTCTTATGGTCAAATTTGACAGAAGCGAAGTGGAAGACATGCTATCACCAGGAACTTACAATCTGAAGGTTACAGGAAAAATGATTGATGGGACGGAGTTTGAAGGATATAGCGATGAGATAAGGGTGATTGATCCTCCCTGAGTAGGAACTAACGCTGGTGAGCATTTTTAATAAAGTGGATGATGAGGGTGAATTGAAATATGAAATCTAAGATCATAAGCATATTAATCTGTTTTTTAATGGTAACGAGTGTTTCAACATTCATCACGCAAAATGCTGGGCAATCTCAAAATATCGGGCAACCAACTTCAAGCTCCAGCGGAACAGGGGGCCTTGCTGATTCTCCGTGGCCGATGTTCCGGCAGAATCTCAATCACACAGGGCTTAGTCCATATGATACAAGTGGAAACAACGGACAGTTGAAATGGAGTTTCACGACTGGATCATATATAGTATCATCACCTGCAATCGACTCAGATGGAACGATTTATGTTGGTTCTGCTGACGATAAATTGTATGCAATCAATCCTGATGGCACCGAGAAATGGAACTTCACGACTGGTGGTGCTGTAATCTCATCACCTGCAATTGGATCAGATGGTACGATTTACGTTGGCTCTAATGCAAATAAACTGTATGCAATCAACCCGAATGGCTCTGAGAAATGGAATTTCACCACAGATAATCATGTGTATTCACCGCCAGCAATCGGCTCAGATGGAACTATTTATGTCGGCTCTTGGGACCATAAACTTTACGCAATCAACCCTGATGGTATTGAAAGATGGAGTTTCACAACTGGTAATCTGGTGCAGTCATCACCTGCTATCGACCTCGATGGTACGATTTATTTTGGCTCCCACGATAAGAAACTGTACGCTATCAACCCAGATGGATCCGAGAAATGGAGTTTCACAGCTCTTGGCTGGGTGAGATCTTCACCAGCAATCGGTTCTGATGGTACAATTTATGTTGGCTCTGGAACTGTTGGTTCTGTGAACAATAATCTGATTGCAATCAATCCAGACGGTACTGAGAAATGGAATTTTACGACTAGTGAACGGATTGGCTCATCACCAGCAATAGGTTCCGATAGTACGATTTATGTTGGCTCTTATGACGATAAACTACATGCAATCTATCCAAATGGAACAGAGAAATGGGACTTCACAACTGGTGGCGATGTGGATTCCTCCCCGGCAATCGGCGCCGATGGTACAATTTATATAAGCTCTAAAGACAATAAACTATATGCAATTTATCCAGATGGATCAGAGAAATGGAGTTTTATGACTGGTGGTGATCTGTACTCATCTCCAGCAATCGATTCCAATGGCACGATTTATTTCGGCTCTCTCGACCATAAGTTGTACGCCATCGGAAATCCAAATCTAAATCTTGAGGTTGAAGTCAACTCCCATTTTTCAGAACTCAACTCAGCAGCACAATCCACAATCACAGTCCATGTTACTGATGGCACAAATC
>CBDUXN010000009.1:0-43330 GCA_965371185.1 uncultured Thermoplasmata archaeon | reverse complement strand
AGCAGGAGAAGTAATCCTTGCTAACTGCACAAATGTCAAGATACAAAACCAAACACTTGCCCATGGTTCCATTGGTATTGAGCTAGGGTTCTCTTCAGACAATAGAATCAACAATGTTACCATATCCTGGCAGTATTTTGCGGGTATCTATCTCGTGCATTCTGATGGGAACAACATCACTGGGAGCAATATACTGGATAACTTAGGACCTAATGTTCTGTTTGTTTCTTCTAAAAATAATTATTTTGCGAACTGCTCTATAAACCCTGATCTGTGTGCTTTTTATAATTTTGAATTTTATGGCAATTCTTATGCTACATTGATAAATACATCCTTTGAATGGTGGGTGGCCAATTATTTTCAAGACACAACGTCTTCATTAACTGTAAAATGGTATCTTCATGTCAGGGTAACTGATTACCTTGGCAACCCAGTTCTAAATGCAAATGTAAAAATAGAAGATAATAAAAAAAGCTCGTACAATGAAACATTCACAACCGATGGAAATGGCCATCTTAGATGGATTCCTTTAACAGAGTACATTGAAAAGAAATCTGGCAATATCTACTATACTCCCCACCGAATTACAGCATGGAACGACACATTAGTGGGCTATGCCTATCCTGACCCAACTATAGACCGCAGTCAATATGTCGATATCGTCCTCGGCAACGGCACAATGGTAAATTTGGAAAATGGTTGGAATTTAATCTCTCTGCCTAGGATCCCATCAAATTCTTCCCTAGAAATGATCATGCAATCCATCGAAAACCGTTATGATTCTACCTGGCAGTTCAATGTAACTGACGTTTATGACCCCTGGAAGCACTACCATGTCTCAAAGCCCTCTAATCTGAACGATTTATGGGAATTAAACCATACCATGGGTTTCTGGTTGCATGTTACTGATCCAGAAGGCACGACAGTAGTTGTATATGGAGATGAGCTATCCGCAAACCAATCCATCCCCCTATACCCCGGTTGGAACCTCGTAGGCTATCCCTCAACCGTGAATAGGACCCGAGATGAAGCCCTCAACAACCTCAAATTCGACACGGATATTTACAAGGTCCGAACCTACAATGCTACCACGCAGAAATGGATTACACTCGGCCCATCGGATTATTTCGAGATGGGAAATGGGTACTGGATTTACTCGTTGGTAAGAAAAGATTGGGATGTGCCACTTTGATTTTACAAAATTCTATTTTTCTTCATTCTCATAAGTACCGAACGAAAATTCGACCTTAGTAGACAACTGCTCCACGCTCCACAAAGCGCACAGGAACGTGTTTTACTTTTGTGAGCCTCATGGCCTTTGCTCTGACCCAGGCGAGGTTTTTACCTGCGGCCACCACCTTCTTATTCACAATTGCCACCCATTTCCCCTCATATTTTCTATGCAGCTCTGATAAATGAGATCTGGACCATTCGATATCTTCCCAGTATCTTTCAGGTAATTTAGGTAGTTTGGGCATCTGTTCACCTAATATTCTATATTGCTTGACACAGTTTAATAATTATTGCTGTTTCTGAATCGGTTTAATTCAAACATACGAGATGATCTCATGATGAATCTTCGGATGTGCCGCTATAGGATACAGGAAGAGAAAGAATTAAATAATCCTCCCTTCAATATGTATCTTGATCGTATGACTGAGGATGAACGCAAAAGGGATAGAGAAATTATCGAACAAATACTTGAAAAGAGACATGATGTTCTAGTTGCGCTTAGTTAGTCTGCTTTCTATAAAATTCTCGCAGAACTCAAAGAAACTATCCTCTAATTTTGTTAGAATTGAAATATTGTGTTGGTCATAGTTACCATAAGTCTTTAATCTGACATTGAAAGCATCTTTCTGAAACTCAAGGGCTTCTTCGGCAGTATATGTTAAATCATAACCATTCTTTCTTAAGAAAAATTCAACAGATGCCAATGCTGTACGGTGATTACCATCAGGGAATGGCTGAAGAAGGATGATATTTTTAAGATAATATGCTGCGATTTCCAGGATGTCACCTGAGGGTGCGTTGTCCTTCAAAGCTTGTAATTTTTTAATTTCTATTGGATATGTCTCCTCTCCCGAGTAGTCGATTTCTCTTTGTACCTTTGATTTTTGGCGAATTATGTCATTAATATCCAATAAGTGCTCCATTTCCAGTAGGACAATATCGTTTTCATCGGTGGACATTAGTTATAGGTAATGCCTTATGAATAATAAAATTTCGTAAATTTTATGCCATAATAAAATCAGAACAGTAAAGCGGGCCTGTCGGGATTTTCATGCTTAACGCAATTTGAACCCGAGTTTAGGGCTGTCCTCATCTTGAAAAAGATTCCGGAGGCCCCAGTGATATCCATTGTAGTCTAGGCATCGAAGTGCCCGGATTGCTACACTACAGGCCCAGAAGAATTCATTCCTCGAATAGGCTGGGTGCGCCGGTATCAGGTTCAGGAACTTCTACCTTCTTCTTCTCCTCTTTCTTTGGCTTTTCCTTCCTCTTGAACTCGGTATAGCCGCACTTTCCACATGATGTGCGGTTTGAATGCTCCGCCATGAACACTCCATCGCCGCACTTCGGGCAGGTTCTCTTCTTTCTTATCACCGCGTTGTCCTTGACCTCGTAATGCTTGATCTTAGACATCTAAGCCCCCTCTTTCTTGTCCTCTTTTTTGACCTTTTTCTTTTCCTCCTTCCCTTCTTCCTTCTTGGGCTTCTCCTTCTTCTCCTCGAGTAGCTTGTTCCTCTTCAATACCGCCTTGGTTTCGATCTGGAGGGCGTCCTCTTTGCTCTTGTAGACCTTGGCATAGCCCAATGTCTCAGGCCTTCCAAAATCTGTGTTCATGTGATCTATGACAACCTTGTCATTCTGAACCTTCAGCAGGGTTGCGATCTCATCCCTGACCTCCTTTCGCTTCGGCGTCACCTCTCTTGGATGCGTAATCTTGAAATTAACCTCTAACCTGCCCAGCAAGGGGTTCTCCTTCTTTGACACGATTTCTATCTCCATATGTAAACCTCTTTTTCATTCCATCTTCATGAGCACATCCTTGACCATCATCTTCGCTTTTTGCAGATCCAGCACCACAACGAGGCCTACGTCGGGAAGACCGTAGATGATGGCTGTATTCTCAGGTGCAAGCCAAACGCAGGGAAGTGTTGCAAGGTCCTCCTCACCGGAGACCTCTATTCTAACCTTTTCGTCACCTTGATACGCCTTTTCTACAGCGTCCCAAAGTTCCTTGGTTATCGCCCCAGGAGGGTTGTCCACATTAATAACGATTTGCCCGATATTTTGAAGCTCTGCCCTCATATCCTGAACATCGTTTCTCTCAATCTGGAAATCTATAACGGCAATATCAGGCGTTGATCCCATTTTGTGAAGGGTCAAAGAGCACCTGTCACCCACCGTCACGATCCTCCCGACATTTCCCAGGATACTCTCAAGCTGCTCTTCCTTGACCACATCCCCCAGAGGATTTTTTAGCTCGTCCCGCAATTCTGCTGGCAACCTTAAGGTTTTTTTGAACGTGAAGAGGTCATCACCTGACCTTGAGCGCGTATTTTCCATTACCACCAATACCCACTTTCTTAGCGATTTCAGAGCGCTGATGATTCACCATTATCAAATAACCCTGCCATTCCCTCGAGGTTTTCTCGGCGCAAATTGGACATTTGTCCTCCTCGGTAATTACCCTGCATACCTTACAAGCTCTCAAAGTCGTCATCATCTCATCTCCAAATCGGATATCAACTCTCCTTGCCCTTCTTCTTGCCCTTTTTGGCCTTCTTTTTCTTCTTCGGTTGCTTTGGCCCCTCTCCTCTGATATCCTCATCTATCCATTCCAGTTTTCCTAGGGCATGTTGTCTCATGGTCAGGCCGATCTTGCTCTCCCTGGGGCTGCGTTCGTTGATGCTCACAGCAACTATTCTTGCCCTAACATCATCCCCCACCTTGACATCCCGCCGCGTGTCCTTTCCTATGAGCCTGCTGTTTGCAAGGTCAACGTCGATTCTGTCGTCCATAATCTGGCTGATGTGCAGAAGGCCATCCAAAGGGCCGAATCGTACAAATGCCCCGAACTTCAGCATCTCACATACCGTACCGTGCACGATCTCCTGCAACTCAGGGATGAAAACCAATGCATCATACTTTACGCCTTGATACACCGCTCCGTCACCGTGAACTATTCTTCCATCGCCAACCCTCTCGATATTGGCTGTGAGAACGGTCAACCCACCGCCTTTGCTGATCTTTCCTTCGAAGTTCTGTTGCGTTAATCTTTCAACCACATCATCCAAATCCACTGTTAGCTGATCAGGGGGTATTCGAACGACCTCTTCTCTCGTAACTATCAGGTACATTTTTCTTCACTTCCATGGAATTCGGTATCCAATTATATTAAACCTTCTATCGATCTTCAACCAGCGATTGTCCACTGGACTATGAAAGCCGCGAACACCAAGGATACGATGGACATCAGCTTCAAGAGTATATTCAACGAAGGCCCTGCCGTGTCTTTGAAGGGATCGCCCACGGTATCACCGATCACCGCGGCCTTGTGAGGTATCGAGCCCTTTCCTCCGAAATGCCCTGCCTCTATATACTTCTTGGCATTGTCCCAGGCTCCACCTGCATTGGCCATCATGACCGCAAGCAAGAAACCTGTCACCAGCGCCCCGATAAGCAAACCTCCAAGCGCGTGCGGTCCGAGAAGCAAGCCAACCACGATGGGAACGATCACCGCAGTTAGACCTGGAAGGATCATCTCCCTCTGTGCGGTCTTCGTGCTTATGTCGACGCATGTCTTGTAGTCAGGCTCCGCGGTTCCCTCCATCAAACCGTCTATTTCCCTGAACTGCCTTCTCACCTCTTCCACGATCTCGGAAGCTGCCTTGCCCACAGCCTGTATCGTCATGGCGCAGAATATGAAGGGCAGCATACCGCCAACGAACAAGCCCACGATAACCGCAGGCTCTGTGATCGTGATGTTGGTCACGCCAGCAGCGTCAGTATATGCCACAGTCAGGCTCAATGCCGTCAAGGCTGCGGAACCGATTGCAAAACCTTTTCCTGTGGCAGCGGTCGTGTTTCCCAGGGCATCCAAGGCATCCGTCCTGCGCCTCACATTCTCCCCCAGGTGGGCCATTTCCGCTATGCCGCCTGCATTATCTGCCACTGGTCCGTATGCATCCGTAGCTAGGGTTATCCCTAGAGTGGACAGCATACCCACTGCGGATAGGGCGATGCCGTACAACCCAGCGAAGTGATAGGATAACAGTATGGCAGCTCCGACGGTTAAAATCGGGAACAAAGTGCTCTTCATGCCGATTGAAAGGCCGTTGATTATCGTCGGCCCTGCACCGGTCTTGGAGGATGCCGCCAATTCCCTTGTCGGTCTGTAACTGTCAGAAGTGAAGTACTCCGTGCTGATCCCGATCAATATCCCAGCCACCAGCCCTGAGACGATGGCCCCGAAGACCGAGATGTATTCCTGACCCAGTATCAGATAAACTGCCAAAAGCGACAGTACAGCCACAAGGACTGCGCTGAAATATATGCCTTTCCTCAGGGCCAGCAACAGCGTGCGCTGCTCGGCCTTCTCCCCTGTCCGAACGAAGAAGGTTCCTATGACGGAGGAGAAAATCCCTAGTGCAGCGATCACCATGGGCAGTATGATACAGGTTACCGGCAGATCACCGTGTCTATATGCCACATAACCTAGGGCCATGGAGGCTATTATCGAGCCTACATAGGATTCGTATAGATCAGCACCCATGCCTGCAACATCCCCAACATTGTCCCCAACGTTGTCTGCTATGGTGGCAGGATTTCTCGGGTCGTCCTCGGGAATTCCGGCCTCAACCTTACCCACCAGGTCCGCCCCAACATCAGCCGCTTTAGTAAATATTCCTCCGCCGACCCTGGCGAATAAGGCTATGGAACTCGCACCCAGACCGAAACCTGCGATGACCCTGGTAATCGTGCCCAAATCATCGCTCAATACGGCTGAGAAGAACACGTATGTTATGGATAGGCCCAATAACCCCAGGCCAACAACTGACAGGCCCATCACCGCACCGCTTGAAAAGGCTATTCTCAGCCCTTCGTTCAATCCCTTTCTCGCCCCCTGGGTGGTTCTTACATTTGCCTTGGTCGCGATGTTCATGCCTATGAAGCCTGCAAATGCCGATAGCGCTGCACCGAGCACGAAGGCGATTGTGGTCAATGGCCCGATGAACAGGGTCAAAGCGAAAATCATCACGAACATGAAGAATATTATGGCCCTGTACTGCCTCTTCAGGAAGGTCATGGCGCCTTCCCTAATGGCATTGGATATCTTCTGCATCTCGGGGCTGCCTGCATCGGCCCTGAGAATCCTTCTCGTGAGTAGGATCGCGAACAGCAAGGCGATGAGTGCTGCGATTACAGAGAACAGAATTAGTGTTTCACCAATCATGGCTTTCCCCTAAATTTACCCCAATAAATGATGATTTTGAGCGGTTATATCATCATCTGTATATAGAATTTATGGTTTGGGAAATGTGATGTGTATTATTCGAATAATAAGAAAAGAATATATCCCTCAATATCTATTGATATTTGGAGTGATTTAAATGGAGATGAATGCGTTATGTGGAAAATGTGGTGAGATAATATCTGTTCATTTGAGAAAGGATATTGTAGAGGATTTAACGATGTGGTTTTGTGATAATTGTGGGAATATTATCAGAGTTGTGAGTAAATATGAAATGAAGAAAGTATAATTGTATAATGCAATAGAACCCCAAAAAGAAAGCTATAAATAAACCTTCAAGCATTAGGCAGTTCAAGAAATGGTATGACGGCCATAGCGGTGGGGATACACCTGGTCCCATCCCGAACCCAGAAGTTAAGCCCACCAGCGTTCCCTGTTGTACTATGGTGCGCGAGCCCATGGGAACCTTGGATCGCCGTCAGCCATTTTTCGTGAAGGATTTTTATTACTCATATACACGATATTTATTACTTTCACAAACCCCCTCTCTTTTACTTTATATATGATTTTCAACATAGTTAAAGCATAAAATGGAGGTATGAAATGCCCGAATTCGATGTGGATTCCTACCTGAAAAGCATGAGGGAAAGGGATGATCCCTTTGATATGCTCAAGAGGAGGAATTTCCTAAGAGTAGGGAGTAGATATGACGGAGTTTAAACCAAAATCCCTTTTTTTAATAGAAAATTATTTATTGGTTAAACTGTATAACTGTTAAACGGTATAACTATGGAATTTGTTAAGATGTCGAGCAAAGGGCAATTGGTGGTGCCCCAGAAACTGAGGGAGGCCCTGGGCTTTGAACCCGAAGATAGGTTCATCGCCTACGGTGAAGGCGACTATGTCGTTTTCAAAAAGGTGGAACTTGAAGCCCTAAGAAGGGAGTTTCTGGATGTGGTTCAAACAACATCTAGAATTCTCAAAAAGAAGGGTGTTACAGCCAGGGTCATCGAAGAAGAAATCGCGGGGCATAGGCGGAAGAAGAAGGCTACCTGATGGAAAGAGCTGTGTTCGATACCAATGTCCTAATTTCCGCCTTCTTAGGTTGCGGGGCCCCATTCGAAGCCTTAGGCTTTGCATATGATGGAAAGATTCAATTGGTCACCTCAATGGATTTGTTCTCCGAGTTACTTTCGGTTATAAAGAGGGCGAGGTTTGGATTTTCAAAGAAGGTCCAAGATAGAATTGCTGTTGTGATATACGAAATATCTGATTTTGTGGAGCCAGGTTCGAAGGTCGATGTGATAACCATCGATGAGGCAGATAACAGGGTCCTCGAAGCAGCATTGGAAGGAGGGTTAAAATATATTGTATCTGGAGATAGGCATCTTCTTGAATTGAGGGAATGGAAAGGGATAGAGATTTTATCTGCAAGGGATTTTATCGAGAAGATATCTTCGAAATAGACCTTCTTTTCAATATTGATGGTTTTTTATCGAGGCCTTTCTTTTTCCATTAGATATTGTCTGAATTTATTTAGAAATTGCTCCGCATCCCTCATAAGGACATCATCCTCAAGCCCTGATCCGTATTTGAATGCCCTTACCCTCCTTAGTATGATCTCTGAGAGTTCGTCTGGAAACGGGATTCCAGGTAATTTTCCTTCTGCGTATGCCATGCCCATACCCGCGGTATGGATATGAACCGTCGCGATACCCAATATTCGTTCCAGCGGATTATGGGTGATATTCACATTTTGCACCCTATTATATGGGATGGCGTTCTTTTTTTTCCAGATGACTCCCTTCTCAATTAGAATCATGTCATCTAAAAGTAAAAATGTGTAAGATTCATAGAGCAGATTGGAGTATATGAGAAGGAATATCCCTACAACAACTAAAAAAAGGATGTAGGTCAGGATACAAGTATTTTGTCCAGCACCAAGGGTAAATACAAGCGGAAGAAGAAACGGAAACACCCAAAAATGTCCGATAATCAAACCTACCCACCGCCAGTATCTCTTTACAGCAGGGTCCAGGTGATCCGGTGTCTTATCTGTCCATATACGCTCTAATTTCTCTCTGAACGAATCATCAGCCTCGTACGCGGTCATTTAGATCCCTTCACGATGTCCAAATAAAATGGACGATATTAATAAGTTTGTATACTTGGAAAATCCAAAAAAAAATCATACCCTAATTTGGAATAATAGGCAGGAAATTATGGATTAGAGGAACGGCCATCGCTTAATAATCGTAGAACCCTTTGCCAGTTTTCCTTCCCAGATAACCTGCATTAACCATCTTTTTCAGCAGCGGGCACGGCCTGTACTTTGGATCGCCGAAACCGCAGAACAGCACCTCCATGATGTGCAGGCAGGTGTCCAATCCTATCAAATCCGCAAGTTCCAACGGGCCCATGGGATGGTTCATGCCCAACTTCAACACGCTGTCAATGGCCTCTTTTGTACCAACACCCTCCATCAGGCAGTATACAGCCTCGTTGATCATTGGCATGAGAACGCGGTTTGACACGAAACCTGGATAGTCGCTCACTTCCACTGGCTCCTTGCCCAGCTTCTTTGAAAGCTCGATCACCGCCTGGGCTGTCTCATCGCTGGTTGCTATTCCCCTGATGACCTCCACGAGCTTCATCACAGGCACAGGATTGAAAAAATGCATGCCTATGAACTTATCAGGCCTGGAAGTCGAAGCTGCAAGTTCCGTTATGGAAATTGAAGATGTGTTTGAGGCGAATATGGTCTCCTTTCCGCACAGCTCATCCAGTTCTTTAAAGACTTTCCTCTTCAGTCCCGCATCCTCGATAATTGCTTCCACAATGAAATCCATATCCTTCAGATCGTTCATGTCAGTAGAGCCTTTGATCCTTGAAAGCACGGCTTCTTTATCCTCTGCACTGATCCTCCCTTTCTCCACGCTTCTGTCCAGGTTCTTTGTAATCCGTTTCATACCACCCTCGACGAACCTGTCCTCGATATCCCTCATAACAACCTCGTAACCTGCCTGGGCAAACGCCTGCGCTATTCCGTTGCCCATGACTCCTGCCCCAAGTACTCCTACCTTCTTGATCTCCATGTGAATTCCCCCCTTTATTCCAATTCGACTATCATGGCAACGGCATTACCTCCACCTAAACAGAGTGTTGCCAAACCCCTTGTCTTTCCCATCTGTTTCAATGCATAAAGTAACGTTACCAAAACCCTTGTACCGCTGCACCCTATGGGATGGCCCAGCGCAACCGCACCACCGTGGACATTGAACTTCCCATCAGGTATGCCGAGCTCCCTGCTCACAGCCACTGAGGCTGAAGCAAAGGCCTCGTTGTGCTCGAAAAGGTCGATGTCATCCACACTGAAGCCTGTTTTTTTCATGAGGGCCCGGCAGGTGGGTATAGGGGCCTCCATAACGAGCTCTGGCTTCACTCCCCCCGTGTTGTAATCCACGATCTTTGCAATGGACCTGCAGCCCAGCTCCTCCGCCTTCTCCCTTGAAGCCACAACAACAGCGCCACCGCCATCACTGATTTGTGATGCGTTGCCTGCTGTCACAAGACCGTCTTTTTTGAAAACCGGCCTCAGCTTCGCCAGCTTCTCTAAGGATGTGTCCTCTCTAACACCCTCATCCGTGTCGAAGATCATGGGTTCACCTTTTCTCTGGGGAATTTCCAAGGGAACGATCTCGTCCTTGAACTTGCCTCCTTTGATGGCCTCAAATGCCTTTTGATGGCTTCTCAGGGCCAATTTGTCTGCATCCTCCCTCGTGACATTGTATTTGTCGGCAACTATCTCCCCGGTCATACCCATGTGAAAATCGTTGTATACCTCCCAAAGACCGTCATACACCATTGCATCTATGAGCTTTCCATCGCCAAGGCGGTAGCCACTTCTTGCATTTCTTAGAAGGTACGGGCCGCGGTTCATGTTCTCCATGCCGCCAGCAACGATGAGCTCCGCATCCCCGGCCTTGATGGCCTGAGCAGCTATCATCACGGATTTCAAACCGGAACCGCACACCTTGTTGACTGTGGTTGCCCCTATTTCAACAGGCAGACCTGCATGAATCATTGCCTGTCGAGCAGGATTCTGTCCCAGGCCTGCAGAGATCACATTGCCCATTATCACCTCTTCAACATCCTTAGCTTCGACACCTGCTCGTCTCACCGCCTCTTTTATCGCCATAGCTCCAAGTTGCTGCGCAGGAAAATCACGTAGCGTGCCGTTGAACTTGCCTACAGCTGTTCTCACACCACTTAATATCACAACTTCTTTCAACTTCTCCCCCCTGGGGCGCACCGATATCAGGCTTTCCCAATATAAAGGTTATTGGATGCGCCACTCGATTATGGCTCATCATCGACAACTGATGTTAGCACTGTAACTACTACCAGCTTCTTGGCATCCGGCTTGAAGCCTCTGAAATCGTGGAAGAATTCTGCCACCCTGCCCGACATGGCGTTTGGGTAAAGAATAATAGCTAATTAAAGTTGAGGGGGGAATAATGCATAATATCATAAGTCCTCATTAGTTAATTATAAGTTGTTATAAACCATATTTCTATCGGACATGAGATCAGAAGTTAACCGCAAAAAGCCTGAAAATGGTGTCAGACCTAAAATAGCAAGTTATATTCGGATACATCCAGGAACATCATTCAATACCATAAAAACCATTTTTGATCTACCAGACAGCACTCTCAGGTATCATCTGAGATACCTGGAAAAGAAGGGGAAAATAAAATCGGATCCCGATAAAAGGATTTACTATCCAACTGACCGAGGGAGAGAAAACGGCTTAAGCAAAATTCAACAGCGGTTAATATATACCATTAAAAATCATCCAGGCATTACTCAAAAGGTGCTTGTTATCAAAGCAAAGATCAATCGTTTGACCATTAGAAACAATATAAAGATTTTAGTTGAAAAGGAAATGTTATCCATCGTCAAAATGGGCAAGGAAATCCATCATTTTTATATATACCCGGAAGAACTCGAAAGAACAAAAATGATGAGACTGATAACAAAATTCCTTCTGGACAAGGTTGATGAAGAAACCTATTGGGATCTAAGGCGCGAGTATGTAGGCAAGAGGGAGATGTAAGTTTTTTCAACCACCGCGGTATTTTTCGAGCAAAGACTTGATGTCTTCATAGGTTTCGTCCGTCATCTTTCCCTCGGAATGCTTTTTTTCAAGCATCATCGATAGTTTCTCTGGAGGCAGCTCCTGTGTCTCAAATTTCCCTTTTTCGCTCCTGTTTTTTAAAGCGGCAATAAAAATTAGGATGACTATTACAGCTATGATAGTTAAAGCAATTAGATAAGCAGGATAATCTTTATCTTTTACTGAAGGTTCAATTGGCTCTTCGACACCACGACTGAAATCTGCAACTAGATCGTGAATACTATGATTGTATTCGATATGAATATAATAATAGGTATCGTCTTCGGTTAGCGTATAGTTTAACAACTCACCGTCTAATTCGATCTCGATGTCCTCTGGCTCGCACAAACTCTTCGGGATATCCATTTCCGTAACCCCTACTGTACCATCTGGCCCCGACACTTTGATTTTGAGTTTCTGTTCGTCTTTATCGAATTCACCTTCCAGCACAGACGAGTTCGTTTTTATTAGTATCGTATAATTGTCCCAGGTAATAGTCATGCCGATCCAGTCATCAGGAAGGCTCTCGATCCATCCCAGATAACCCTTGCTCAGGATAAATTCCAGTCCGTCACCCACACCGTTGCCGTTCGTGTCCCATAGGGATGCGTTGGTCTTTGAAAAAATGACTTCAAATCCATCACCGAGGTTGTCACCATCTGTATCATTTTTTTGTGGATTTGAGTAATTGAAAAATTCTTGGAGATTGGTTAGACCATCTATATCAGGGTCGTTCATTACATCTGAGCTGTTTGTTAAATTTAATTTATTGGAAACTTCCCAACCATCAGGCAAGCTATCATTGTCTGAATCCGGATTATGCGGGTCACCTCCATTTTTATATTCCCCAAGATTATTTAAATTATCCTTATCAGAATCAAGAGTAGCATCTGAATCATTAATTGGATCTAAAGAATTATTAACCTCCCAACCATCAGGCAAGCTATCGCTATCTGTATCCCAATTTTTTGGTTCAGTGTTATTTAAAAATTCCTGTAGATTGTTTAAGTTATCCAAATCAGTATCCAAGTTTGCATCTGATGCATTAAATGGATCAAAACCATAGGATACCTCCCACCAGTCAAGAATACCGTCCAAATCTGTATCGGCAGTCATATTCACTTGAACTGTTACATCTGCTTGGCCGGTATAATCTGGTTGATTTTCATCAACTGCCTGAACTGTCCAACTGCCAGGGTATAATGCGGTAAAAAAACCGCTTTGGTTTATGGTACCGCCGCCGTTTACATACCAAATCACCGAGATCGGCTCTTCATTTCCATAGTAATCCATCCCAGTGGCATTAAACTGCTGCGTTTCATTGAGTTCAAGTATGGCTGATTCAGGTTCAATTACGATTGTCCCATTATACCCAGGGATAACGGTTACGCTCACGGTTGCATTGTTATTCGTTTCATTTAGCTCTTCGATCACATTATTCTCATCTATTTTTATTGTAATATTTCTCAGGCCGGCTATCGAAGGTATCCAGGAGATGGATGTTTGGACGTTTTCTAGGGGTGCAATTAGGTAGGCATATTTTAGGTCCATCTCTTGCCAATCAAGGTAACTGATATGAACTCTGTCTGAGTTATCTACTGTTATAGAAGTCTCCATACCAACATCGCCTGGGGATTCAACATAATAAATGGTCCAACTGCCTCCGCTTGGCTTATAAGCATATTTTAAGTTCTTGTTAGACGAATCGCGATAACTTATGTGAACTCCATCCAAACTATCTACCGCTATTGAATTCCAATAACCAACGGAACCTGGAGAATCTACATAGTAAGTAGTACAACTACCCCCGCTTGGTTTATATGCATATTTTAGGTCATTGTTTGTGGCCTCATGATAACTTATGTGAACACCGTTTGCAGAATCTATCGCTATTGAAGTTGCTAAATCAGTGTTTTCACCTACAGTATCTATCGTGTGAAATTCCCAACTTCCACCACTTGGCTTGTATGCATATTTTAACGTTGTTGACGATGGGACCGTAGTATTGTGATAACTAATGTGAACACCGCCCGCACTATCTACTGCAATAGAGCCCCCGATAAGATCGCCTACTGAATCTATTGTACTTGTTGACCAACTACCTCCACTCGGTTTATATGCATATTTTATATCGATATTTGTGACATCAGAATAAAGAATATGGACACCATCTGAACTATCTATCGCTATTGAACCACCAGCAACATCGTCTGTATCTACGTAAGTACTTGCCGGCCAAAGGCCTCCACTCGGTTTATACGTATATAATAAATCGTAATAATCTGGGTCTGAATAACATACATGAACACCATCCAAACTATCTATCGCTATTGAAGATTCTCCGCCACTAGTATTCATAGAGGCTAAGATATCAATATCCCAGCTCCCCACGCTTGGCTTATAAGCATATTTTAAGAAGTTGTCTGTGAAATCAGAATAACTTATATGTATGCCTTCTGCACTATCAACAGCTATTGATGAATATCGACCAACATCACCTGTCGTATCTATAATAGATTTTTCCCAAGTCCCATTTACTGGTACATCAACATTTTTCGATCCAATCAAAGTGTCCTCTTCATAAAAATTGACTTCAACATCGCCTGCATCCGCATTCCCCACATTCCATACAGTCGCGTCTATAGTAACAGGTATTCCTGCAGGGAGTGTTGTTCTTGAAAATGTTATGTTCTCCTGGGAAATTGTCAGGTCAGGCAGATCCGGAGGGTCTGGAGCGGCAACGGGCATTGAAAACAAGGATATCCCTCCGATCAATACTGTACTCACAATAATAAAAGTTGATAACTTATTTTTCATCATTCCACCAATTAAACATGGTCCCAGAAATATAAAAGGGTTCTAACACCACTTTTTAACTTGTCTGGCTATGTTATGATATTTAACTTTTATGACACTTTGAATAGCCATGTTTTTCTCTAAAAAGACTTTGGATTCAATTAAAAAAAATTATTACCCCTATTCCTCCCCAGCAAGCCCCTTCGTGAACTCCTCCTTTCTGAGAAGAAGCTCCCACTCCCTGTCCACCTCTTTCTGCATCTTGTCCACCATGTCATCAGGCAGATGCTTGAACCGCCCCTGCATCATCAGGTAGTCTTTAAGAGGTTTCTTCTTCGGTTTCTTGGATATGTTATATACCCCGTTCTCCACCTCGTACAACGGGAAGGCGCAGGTCTGAACCGCCAGCTTCGCGATCTCCACGGATTTTCCCGGAGGCATTCTCCAGCCAGTTGGACAAGGAGAGAATACCTGAAGGTACTTGGGGCCGAAGATGTTCTTGGCCTTTGTCACCTTCTTGATGAGGTCCTCAGGGTACGAAATCGCAGCCGTTGCAGTATACGGTATCTTATGCGCGACCATGATCTCCACCATGTTCTTTTTAGGGCCCTTTTTCCATGCCTGGGTCCGGCCAACAGGCGTGGTTGTGGTCCAAGCTCCTTCCGGAGTGCCGGAGCTGCGCTGTATTCCAGTGTTCATGTAGGCTTCGTTGTCGTAGCAGACATAGATGATGTCATGCCCTCTCTCCACGGCTCCTGATAACGCCTGGATTCCGATATCCAAAGTGCCGCCGTCGCCTGCCCAACCCAGCACATTCACATCCTTTATTTTAAGCGCGTCCAGAGCCGCTCTTATCCCTGAGATAGAAGCACCAGTGGTTTCGAAAGCCGTGTTGACCATGGGCACCCGTAAACATGTATTTGGAAAAACGCCGCTCATTATCGCCCAGCAGCAAGCAGGGACGCTCACTATGGTTCTTGGACCCAGAGCCTTAAGAACATATCTCATGGCCAATGTACCACCGCAGCCAAGACAGCCCATATGGCCTGGAATCATGTACTCCTCCCTTGGAATGGTCAGCTTGGCCATCTCAATCACCACCTTCCTTGAGCTCTATCCACTCTATCTCCTTATCAAGACCCTTTTCTTTTATCTTCAAGGCATTGTCGATGATTCCTTCAACGGTTTTTGGCGTGACATCCCTCCCTCCGATGCCCACCACATAGTTCTTGAGTATGGGCTTATCAGGACAATTGTACAAGGCTCCTCCGGTCTCCGCATAGAACGCACCGCCGTGGCCAAAGGAATAGCTTCTATCCAATACACCAATCACTTCTACCTTCTCCGCCAGCTCCCGTACCTCCTTTGCAGGGAACGGCCTGAACACCCTGAGCCTTGCAAGACCTATCTTCTCTCCGTTTTCCCTGTACTGATCCACGACCGCCCTGATGGTTGAGGCCATGGTCCCGGCAGCTATCAGCACAACCTCCGCATCATCGCACCTGTACAAATCCAAAAGGCCGCCGTGGCTCCTGCCGAAGGTCTCTTCAAACGCCTTGTCGATCTCGAGTATTTTTTCTCTTGCTTTCTCCATGGCCATTGCTATCTGATATCTCCATTCCATGTAGAACTGATGGGGGAATGACAGCGAGCCGAAGAGATGCGGGTCGTTAACGTCGAGCTTGTATGGTGGGTCGAAGGAGGGTAGGAATTTGTCAACAGCCTCCTGATCTGGAATGTCCACAGTTTCGTAGGTATGGGATAGGTAAAACGCATCCAGGGTGAGGAATGAAGGCAGCAGAATATCCCTGCTCTCTCCAACCTTGTAGGCCGTGATTATCGTGTCAAGGACCTCCTGATTGGTTTCGCAGTAGTACTGGATCCAGCCCGTATCTCGCTGCGCCACAGAATCCAGATGGTCCGCCCATACGCTCCAAGGCGGCGCCATAGCTCTATTGACGTTCGTCATCACTACCGGTGTTCTGGCCCCGGAAGCCCATATCAACATCTCATGCATCAAAGTCAAGCCATGGGCGGATGTGGCGGTGAAGGTTCTCGCCCCTGTTTGAGATGCTGTTATACATGCTGCCATTGCGCTGTGCTCGCTCTCAACTTTTATGTATTGGGTGTCCATCTCACCACTGGCCACGAACTCGGCGATTTTCTCCACAACGGTGGTCTGAGGCGTTATCGGATAGGCTGCAATTACCTGCGCCCTTGCAAGTTTTGCCCCGTATGAGGAGGCGTAATTGCCTGTTATGACCTTTTTCACCATGAGCTCCCTCCAATTAAAAACTCAATCCTCCACCGTTTCATCGACCATCTCGATGGCGTCCTTTGGACATTCGTTTGCGCAGATCGCGCAGCCTTTGCAGTGCTCGTAATCGATTTTCGGCACTTCCTTGAGGTCCTCATCGATAATAATCGCAACGTCGGGACAGAATTTCCAGCAGATGTAGCATTTGTTGCATTTCTCCGCGATAATTATCGGTTTAATCGTTCGCCAGCTGCCAGTCATGTTCACCATTGTGGTGTCCCAGGTCATAGGCACCTCTGGCAGATCCTTGTAGCCTTTGAACATCTATTCCCCTCCCATGATCACTTTCTCAAATGCCTCTTTTGCGGCCTCGGCATTCTCCTTCTTCTTGGCCGGAGCGCTCTCCAAGATGCTGTCCACGATGGAATCGATTTTTACTATGCCAGTGGCCTTGGCAAAAGCCCCCAGGACAGCGGTGTTGACTATTGGCGCCTCCTTTGAACCCAAACCATGTTTCACAGCTATGGTCGTGGCATCCACCGTTGCGATCCTGCCTTTCACTCCCTTGATATTCCCAGGCTTTCTATCGGTGTTTATGAGAACAACGCCGCCATCCTTCAGTCCCTGGGTCACATCCACGGCCTTCAGCAGAGAAGCGTCCAGCACGACCACATAGTCAGGCTCGTAGATCTGGGATTTGATTCGAACGGGTTTGTCGTCAATCTTCGTGAATGCCGTGACTGGTGCGCCTCTTCTTTCAACACCAAAATACGGAAAGGCCTGAACATCCTTGCCTTCCAAGAAAGCCGCCTGAGCCAGCAAGTTAGAGGCCACAACCGCTCCCTGCCCGCCCCTGCCGTGGAATCTTATCTCGATCATCCAGCATCGTCCCCCCTTTCAATAGGGGTATAGTCAATCCTTCTAAATAGTTTTCGTGTGTGATTTTAATAAAACAATGGCCAGATAAAGATTTCTGTTGGGCAGATTACTTAAGACGAACCTTCGAACAATAGGAAAGGCGGAATGTCCACGAGGGATCCTCCTTCCATTTATTTGGAAAGAACTGCCACAACCCGGGAAGTCAAAAATTTATTGTAGAACGGAACATATGTAAAGGTTTTAATATTGTTTAACATAACCAATTCATGGTTAATAACCTTAAAATCCAGCTTTTTAATGATGTCTTTAAATTCCTCGATTGTTATATGATTTAGTTCCAGAAAGTGTTCAATTACTGACAACTTACCTAATCTGGGTTTCGGATTCATTCTCCGTGTCAGATTGATGAGGGTTTCTTGTGGAAAAAATAAATGACACCAAGGGACTTTGATATTCAAATGTGCTGCAAAAGGGCTGGTCCACGGTGGAAATTCAAGACATATCTTACCATCCACTTTAATCACTCTTTTGCATTCCGCTAAAGCATTTATTAGGATGGGTCTTCTGAGATGCTCCACAACATCATTCAAAAAAATAATATCGAACGTATTCGATTTAAAAGGTAAAGTACTCAGATTTCCAGTCATGAAAGCAGCATTGAATACACCCTTCTTTATAGAGAACTCCCTTGCATAGTTTATGTGATTCTCATCCATGTCTATGCCTATGATCGATTTACAACCATTCTCAGCGTAAAGGACGGTTTTCCCACCGAGTCCACAACCTGCATCTAGAATTATTTTGTCTTTCAGATCGATATAAGGTGTGTAAAACGCCATTTTCTTTTTGCCCCAATTATATTCCATCTCAGGATATGATAGAGAAGGTTCACTGTGATCCCTTACCCTTTTTATCCCTGAAAAGATATTATTCAGCAATAATAATAAATCCTCGTCCAATTTCATGGCATTACCTTCTCATATTTTAAGAGGGGTTCCTTTCGGTTTTTTTCTCGGCATTATCTGGTGTTTTAACGCTTTCATACAATCACATAAACCTCTAATTTGTATAAAAAATTTCGCAGCCTATTATCGATAAAGGTGGTGTGGAGGTACAGGACATTCGAATATACCCTTCACACTTCTATTGCATGGTAATTCGCCTAATTGTGTGAATTACCCGCCATTTTTGGAAAAAGGGTGATTTTCCAACTGTGCCATCAGTCCATCTGACAAAGCCGAGGACTCAAGAAAACTTCCCAATGCTCAAAATATTTATACTCACATGCACATTCAACAGGGATGAGCCTTGCCATCAACATCACGAGGATAATTTTTGGCATTGTCTTTCTGTGCTATGCCTCCTACACAGATATAAAGATCAGGAGGGTGAGGAACGAGGTCTGGAAGGGGATGGCTTTCTGCGGGGGCATTCTGCTGCTGATCCAATTGTTACTTGAGAATAGAAGCTGGGAATACTATCTGATCTTCCTGCCTGCTGGCATCCTTCTCGGCTCCATGTTCTTAGACCACGAGCCGCTGTTTGATGGGGAGAAAAGGACGCTCAATTATAAGCTTCTCATCGTCTATTTCATCGGAATAATCGCGGTGGTTTATCAATTCTATGCGTTGGCTGGAGATGTGTATTATTATCAGCTGCTGACCATACCGGTTCTCATAATATTTTTCTACTTGCTCTATCAAGCGAGGGTGCTGCATGGGGGCGCAGATGCCAAAGGACTGATGAGCATAGCGTTCTTGGTGCCCTTCTATCCGCATTTCCTTGATTTCCCGATTCTAGGATTTGCCAACGTTAGGACTGGGGAGATTATGGAGCTCTTCTTCCCTTTTGCCTTCCTGGTCCTGATGAACGCAGTGCTCTTCGTGATATGGGTGTTCGTGGCTCTTCTCGTATACAACGCCGCAAGGAGGGATTTCGGGATGCCGGAGATGCTGCTGGGCTATAAAATGAATATCGACGATGTGAAAAACAAGTTCGTCTGGCCAATGGAGAGAATGGAGAATGAGGAGAGGGTGATGGTGCTGTTCCCGAAGAGCACGGACCAGAAAAGCCTCCAAAAGCTCAAAGAGCTGGGTGTAGAGAGAATCTGGATAACACCGAAAATACCCTTCATAGTGGCTTTAACGGCTGGTTTCGTATTGTCTGCATTCATAGGCAACATATTCGCCGCGGCCATGGGATTTTTGGGTTAGAGAGCCTGTGCTCGTAGTTTCAGAAGGTTTTAATCGACTATTTCCAATAATATAGGGTGGGCGGAGGGTGTAAAGCGGCTGGCAAAACCAGATATCCTCTATCAAAAAAACGCAACATTTAAGTAGACATAGCGAACATACACCGCTGAAACTCCAAAATAACATTTCTTCTGGTGGGAAAATGCGATCGATAGGGCTGAAGGATTCAGGTGGTTTTTAGATGAAGGTCGTGGTGATGATACCTGCCTACAACGAGGAAAAGACCATCGGCGGGGTTATCAATGGAATTCCCAGGGATCTGGCGGAGGAAGTGGAGGTTCTGGTGATCAATGATGGATCTGAGGATAACACCCTGGAAGTTGCGAGGAGGGCAGGGGCCCACAATGTCGTGTCCCATAAGAGAAACAAGGGATTGGGGCATGCATTCAGGACTGGTATGGATAACGCGTTGAATATGGGGGCAGACATCATCGTGAACATCGATGCCGATGGCCAGTTCGATCCCAAAGATATTCCAAAGCTTGTAAAACCAATTACCACCGACGAGGTCGATATGGTCACCTGCACCCGTTTCGCTGGAAAACCGCCGAAAATGTCAGGTGTAAAAAAATTCGGCAATAAACGGTTCACTAACCTTGTCAATAGATTGACCGGGGAAAAATTCACCGATACCCAATGTGGGTTTCGAGCCTATTCCAGGGAGGCAGCCCTGAGGATGACATTATTTGGTGGGCACACCTATACGCAGGAGGTCTTTCTGGACATGGTGAACAAGGGCATGAAGATCAAGGAGGTGCCCTGCAAGGTCAAGGGAGAAAGGGCGGGTAAGTCCAGGGTGGTTGGCAGCATATCTGGATACAGCATGCGATCCCTGATGCTGATAATACGGGCCTACAGGGATTTCCGACCCTTGAAATTCTTTGGGGTATTGGGCCTGGTAATGTTCATACCGGGTGTTATCATCGGGATAATCCTTGGACTCAGGCTGCTGCTCTTTCATGTAATAACGCCATATTTATCCTTGGTTTATTTGGGAGTAGTTCTGATCATAGTAGGAGCTTTACTTCTTGTTATAGCCCTTATAGCAGATATGTATAATAGACAAAGATTGTTGCAAGAGGAGATAATATACAGACTTAAAGAGTCTAAATATAGAAAGCCTGAATAGGGTCGTTATAGAGGTTTAAGATGATCCATATTTTATTAGGAACTAAAGGCCAGTTAATAAAAATGGCCCCGATTATGTTGGAACTGAGCAGGAGAAGCATCGATTATAATTTTATTCATACAGGGCAGCACACAGAGATCACGGAAAGAATAATGAAAATATTTGAGCTCAAACCACCAGATATTTTTTTAGATCAACGGGTAAGCGATATAACTGAGGTTGGAAAAGGGATTCTATGGAGCTCAAAAAACATATTAAAGTATTCCATCAGACCCTATAGTGTGTTCAAGCCAAAGAAGGGGATATGTCTTGTCCACGGTGATGCCTTTCCTGCAATTCAAGGCCTTATTTTAGCCAAATTTGCAAGGATAAAGGTGGGGCATGTTGAGGCTGGTGAGAGAACGCACAATCTGAGGGAGCCCTTTCCCGAGGAGATAATTCGGGTGCTAGTGGATAGATGGGGAGATTATCTGTTCGCAAGCTCTGACGGATCATACAAAAATTTAATGGATGAGAAAGTAAAAGGAAGGAAATTCAACGTGAAACTCAACACCGTTTTCGACGCCATAAGAATCGCTCTGAGAAGTGAGGATGTTGATGTGGACATACCTTCAGAAAACTATGTCGTAGCAACCATTCATCGATTGGAAACCATCCGATCAAAGGGTGATTTGCAGGCTGTAATCGATACCTTGGGGAGGATATCCAAGGAGAAAAAGGTGCTGTTCGTCCTTCACGAGCCCACGAAGAACAAACTGATCTCTTTCAACCTCATGGATAAGCTGAGGAAGATGGACAATATCCAGATTTTACCGCTTCAAGAGTATTTCTCGTTTATGAAATTGGTGAAGCACTCTGATTATATTGTGACGGACGGTGGCGGTCCTCAACAGGAAAGTTATTATTTGGAAAAACCTTGTTTGTTAATGAGAAGAGTGACTGAGCGGGAAAATTATCCGAATGTTTGCCTTTCAGAATTCAAAAAGGAGAAAATCGATGACTTCATAAAAAATTTTGAACGATACAGACACAGAATTGAAATCGATGGGTATAGCCCTTCTAAGGAGATTGTAGAGATAATAACAAATGAAATAAATCGAGGAGTATAACAAAAAATACGTAAAAGGGTGATTGGAATCTCGGATCAGATGATATTGCTGGATCTTTGCGCGTTTTTTATAGTCATGTTTTTCTTGAGGGCCATGTTTATTTTAAAGTTTGGATGGTTTGGGACCGATACTTTCTATTTCTTAACTATCGCCAGGAAAATTAGAAAATATAGAAGAATACCAAAAAAAATCGAGGAAGTGGCCGTCGAAAATGATTACACTCTACCGGTTTTATTCCCAGCATTCTTGGCTATTTTTAAGCCAAAAAGTCATAAAAAATTGCAACTGTTAGGTCCAGCGATCGAGGCCATTATTGGGTTAATTTTGGTAATTTTTTGTTTTTACTTAACAGACAACATTTTTATTGCGTCGATTGCAGGATTAATATATCTATTATGTCCAATCAGTTTTTATCAATCCGTTAATCTGAACTATAGGGTATTTGGAAACCTATGGCTATCGATCTCACTAATTTTATTGTACATGTATTTTTCTTCTAATGACTACGTTTTCCTAATACTCTCAATAATATTCTTGACTCTCGTCTTCTTGAGCCACAAACTTGCCACACAAAACATTGTTATCATACTAATATTGTTATCAATTGTATTTTTAAGCGTCATCCCCGTCCTGTGTATTTTAGTCGCAACTGGTATGGCCATCCTATTTTCCGAAGGCTTTTTTACAGAACAAATTAAGGACCATATCAAATTACAAATTCACTTCTTCGAACACGGTAATCCAATATGCGGCATAAAATTTCACAACCCTCTCCAGGTAATATACTGGTTCCCATTTGTACTTTTATTACCTTTCGTTCTGTTAAATATCACATTAACATCGGCCAATAAATTCTTCCTAGTATGGTTTTTATCGATGCTCATAATGACGATATTTTGGCTCTGGGGTTGTGAAATCCATCATCTGACCTATGCTGTGTTTCCGTTTTCTGTTCTGTTATCATTGGCTGTGTCTGAGAACAATAATATTTTTGGATTTGACATTGTTCAATTATCTTCATATATACTCCTCATAATTTCATTATTAATTTTTGGATTCTTACTTATTGCATTTTACAGATCCGAAAAAATATTTGGAAAATATTGGTATAAATTTCGTTCGTACTCGATCAGCGGCAGACATATAAGGGCGTTTAAATTCGCAAGAGGGAAATTGAATAGACATGGGATAATCTTTAGCGTTCCTGCCAGGTACAATTACGCGCTCATGTACTTTACAGGGATGAAAATCCTTGGGGGACAGGCTAGCTCAAGAAACGTTAAGAGAACCACCTTGGAGCTCCCACTGTTCGACTGGGATAACAGAAAACTATCAGAGATAATACTTGCGAAATGTCCATTTAGATACTTGTTCCTAGATATGGATTATTTGAACAGAGATGCAATTGATGAACTTGTAAAGCGGAAGGCTATTAAAATGATATATTCGGATGATCCATTGTATTTTGCAGAGATCATCGATATAGAAATATTCAGGTCAGAGTTATTGAGGTTGCCGGAGATTCAAAAGATAAAATTGAGGTGTATTGCCTCTGCTAAAGATGAAATTGAAAAAAGTTAAGATTTTTCATTTCTAAACAACTTATCCAAGGCGTGTTGATAGTCGTAATCCCATTTTAAAACCTGCCACTCTTTACAGTAATTGCATGGTACGATTTCTTCCCATTTTCCTTCAAGATGGATCCTTCTCAAATTTGAGTATTTTTCTCCCTGCCAGAGGTCCTTTAAACTACCATCATTTACATCTCCAATTACGGACTCCTTTTTCCAATCATCAGGACAAAATCTTACTTTACCATCAGGTCCAACAACGATTCTCCGGAAGGGTAATAGACAAGGCCATCTTTCAATGTTTGTATCGTATTCCTGATTTTTCATTTCCAACAAATCTTTTGTACTCACATATTTTCTTATTATAACATCATCCACAACCTGTGACCAGAATTCCTTGAATATATCCATCTCCTCAATAGCCTCCGGTTGATCAATGATACTTGTAACGATCTTTATATTATCGAGTTTTTTCTTATCTCGTGAATAGACGAAATCGAAAATGTTTCTCAAAACCCGATTATAATCAGAACCAACCCGTATCTTTTCATAAGTCTTCTTGTAGAACGCGTCAAGACTTACTTCTATTGACACCAGGGTATTTGAGAGTTTAAGAATTGAATCTAGTATTTTGCCCTCCAGCAGCAACCCATTCGTATTAAACGTAAAAATGCGAACTTTCTTATCATATACATGCTCGACCATATCCACCATATTCTTATGAATCAGCGGCTCACCATCGTTTGTCAGCCTTAATATAGAGTCGTTCTCAGCAACCTCGTCTGTGATCTTTTTAAAGATTTCAAATCCCATGGATTGTGGTTTGTAATCAGGTAGTTTAGACAGATCACTTTGGGGGCAATGTATACATTTTATATTGCAGATATTGTTGGTCTCTAAGTGAACCATGGATGGGAACTCTTTTTCATCCTCACTTCGAAAGCCATATTTTATTTTACTCATGTATTCACCGACTATGCTTTGTTTTCGAATTCCTCATATGGCATCACATAGTGCCATTTGTATTCCTCTTTAATAAGGGATAGCGGTAATTTTCGAAATTCAGATATATCATCGATAATCTTTGTCAGATAGTAATGTGTATCTTCAAGACTTCCCCACCCTTTTTTGTATTGGTATACATTTGACTCTTTACTTGGTAATGATTGCCAATTATAATATTTAAAACCATTTATCTTAGCCCAATTGGAAGTTTTGTATAATAATAGGCTGTTAGCTTGTGTGTATGCATATTCTCTATCCATCGACCCCGCAAAATAATCGATTACACCTTTTAAATAAATTACAAATATCCCTGATACGATTTTATCTTGATATTTCAGATATACAAATTTTCCTTTATTTGCTTTTATCATGTATTCTAATGATTTTTCAAATAGCTGTTTTGGTAATGGCTCAGAATTTACTTCTTCCATACGCTTTTCATGGATTTTATACCACTCATAAAATGAATTTAAATCGTCGTCCTCAATAATTTTCAAAGTATATTTATCTGATTTCTTAATATTTTGCCATATGCCCTTCCTGATATTACCTCTGAAATTTCTTTCTTTATTTGTGGTGAAACCGCTTTTCAAATCAATATATTGATAGAAATTTGCCTTTATGAAATCAGGTTTGAAATATTTTCCATAAAGTTTAAGATCATTTGAAAATGGTGATGTGCAAATCGTGGCCAAAATACAATCATTTTCCTTTGCGAGGGATATTAATTCTTGAAGCATGTCTCTAAATATATCTGCTCTTTCTAGCCCTTTCAGATTTGACACAACTCCACCATAACCAGCAGGATAGGAAATCGACTGGAGGACATTCCCATTTTTATTGTGATAAACAAAGGCAGGTAAAATTCCAACCACCTGCCCGTCCCTTTTCGCAATAAGGTACCTATCCCCCTCATTTTCGAAGCTTTTTATAACTTCTCTCCATCCCAATGTGTGCTGGGCAAGTGCATTAGTGCAACTTTCAAGAAAGGCATTCACATCATTTTCATCGCCCTTCCTCAAATCTGAAATTTCAAAGGTTACTGTCATTTAAGCGATTCTCCCTTATCCAAGCTGTTGTCTTCTTAAGCCCCTCCTCCAGATCGACTTTGGGTTTAAAGCCCACCAATTCCTGAGCTTTCCTTATTGACGGTACTCTGAGGAATACATCCACAAATCCTTCTCTCTTGGTATATACGATCTCGCTCTCTGAGTTTGTAATACTTTTTATGAGATAGGACAGATTGCGGATTGAAATTGTTGCATTCGGGTTTCCGATATTTACGGCATGGCCTATGACCTTATCCGAATCCATACATAGACATATCCCCTCAACACAATCAGAAACATAGCACCAAGCTCTAATTTGGTGGCCATCACCGAATATCGTGATCGGATCCCCTTTAAGGGCGACTACAACGAAGTTATGTACCGCTCCCTCACCCAACTGACCCGGCCCATAAATATTGAAGAACCGCATCGTTGTAATCTTTAGCCCATATTGATGAAAGTAGGCTGTTGCCAAATGCTCTGATGCAAGTTTACTCATGGAATATCCCCACCTCGGCTCATGCATTGGACCTTGGGAAGTTGTATTTTCCTCTGATTCATGGAAAGTATGGGAGCCATATACCTCGCTGGTGGATGCTAACAATACTCTTGGGATCCCCTCCTCAACCGCCTTTTGCAGTACATTTCTTGCCCCGATGAAATTGATTTCCAAGGTATCCACAGGTTTCTTCGTTACTGTCTCTATTCCTGCCACCGCAGCCAAATGAACAACGACATCACAACCTTTAAGTGCATTTTCAAGCTTGTTTTGGTCAAGGATATTGCCTTTGATTATCTCAATTCTCTCCCTATCCTGAAAGCTCTTATCCACAACCCCCCTTGAAAGATCATCGAATAATACTATATCGTTATTAGGGGCTAATAATTTTGTTAGATGAGAACCTATGAAACCCGCGCCACCAGTAATCATTATCTTTTTATTTTTCATGTGATCTAAATTAACCTCATGGGATTAGGATATAAAAAGTTGTCTCTGACCCGTTATTCATATATGATGTAGGGGGAATGCTTAAATATCGCATGGATATTGAGTTCAAAAGAGAGATGATCATGAAAATCCCCCTTGCAAAGCCCTCCTTCCCTCAAGGAACTATGGAGGCTGTTAAAAGGGTACTGGACAGCGGCTGGGTCACCCAAGGACCTGTTGTAGAAGAATTCGAAAGAGAGTACGCTGTATTCAACTCATCCAAATTTGCTGTAGCTGTAAGTTCAGGCACCGCAGCTCTCCATGTTTCAATGGTTGCCCTGGGAATAGGTCTAGGAGATGAGGTTATTGTGCCTGACTTTTCCTTCCCAGCAACTGGTAATGCGGTGCTGTATGTTGGGGCAAAACCTGTGCTTGTAGATATCGATTTGAGTACCTATTGCATAGACCTATCCGATATCAAGAAAAAAATTACTGAAAAAACGAAGGCAATTATGGTTGTCCATGCTTTTGGCCATCCGTCAGATATGGATCCAATATTGGAGATAGCCGAGAAATACAACCTTTATGTAGTCGAGGATGCCGCACCTGCCCATGGCTCAAAATACAAGGGTAAGAAAGTCGGTAACTTCGGTGATATTGGGTGTTATAGCTTCCATCCCAGGAAGATATTAACCACAGGAGAAGGAGGCATGATAGTCACCCACAACGAAGAGCTGGCCAATCTTATCAGATCCATAAGAAACCAAGGTTCTTCCTCCTTAGAAAAAAACCATCTACCATTCCCTCGTCTTGGCTTCAATTATCGAATGAGTGATATACATGCAGCCATAGGGTTAGAGCAGCTTAAGACGCTGGATAAGGTGATAGAGGGCAGAAGAAAAATCGCGAGTTTATATGAAAGTCTCCTCACAGACCACAAAGATATCGTTCTACCTGAGGAGAAAAGCTATGCTTATCATGTATTCCAGAGCTATATTCTTCTACTAAAAAAAAGTGGGATTAGGAATGA
The DNA here is from genome assembly GCA_965371185.1 of uncultured Thermoplasmata archaeon. GTDB lineage: Archaea > Thermoplasmatota > Thermoplasmata. Next base: position 15,668 of record CBDUXN010000009.1, on the reverse strand, counting down.
AATCTTGACTAGAATGAAAGAACTGGGAATAGAATGTACTATAGGAACCTATTCCATGAGTAATCTCACATTATTTGAGGGGATTTGCCCCCAAGGGACAAAAGCTTATGAGGATTCCTTTGTCATCCCTATGTTCGAAGGATTAAAAGATGAAGAGATAGAATATGTAACAAAGTCTCTTGTTAATATCTTGAAGACACTAAAAAATTGATCTGCAACTGACCTTATCAAGCGCTTTCACATCATATACTTTAAGGTTATTGGTGTTATGTCGTTTATATCGGTATAAAATAACCTCATTTTTTATTATTCTAGGCTCATATGCGGTCATTATTTCCTTCGCTGATGACCCTAATGGGTTAATTATAAATATCTAGGTAGCAAATGTCGGACAACGATGCCAAAAAATATTCTTAATAATCTTAGGAAGGATCCTGTTGGATTTATAAAACTGGCATTTAAAAAGAAGATCATTGGGCCGTTAAAATATGGAAAACGTCATGACTATGATGCAGAGAAATATTGGCGTGATCGCTTTATAAAATATGGTTTTTCATTGAAAAGTGTAGGTAATGAAGGTTTTTCAGAGGAGGATAATAGGAGAGCATATATGAATGCATCCAACCTCTTTATTGGTATTTTAAAGGAAGAGCATATAGAATTTGAAAAAATTAGTGCTTTAGAAATTGGCGTTGGAACTGGTTTTTATACAGAGATTTTATCTAATCATGGAGTAACATCATACAAAGGAATCGATATTACAGATGTTAATTTCAGTAGATTAAAGAATAAATACCCTGATTATACATTTGTAAAGGGCGATATTACGAAGTGCAAATTGAATGATAAATTTGACTTAATTATTATGATCGATGTAATCGAACATATTGTGAATGAAGAGAAACTTACGTTTGCTATGGAAAATACTAAGGAAATGCTGGGTGAAATGGGGGTGTTAATAATTTCCGGTATAGGACGTATATCAGCGCCCTCTTTATTCTATATCCGTTCATGGGATTTTGAGGATTTGAGTAAAAGGTTCAAAGGATACAAGATAAAAAGATACAGAACAAAAAAAATGCCCACCTTGCGATATAGTAATATTTTTGTAATAGGGAAGGACACTTCCCCGCCTCTGTAATAAATTATTTGAACTATTTAAAAATATTATATGGATTGTGTGTATTATATTAAAATAAACCTTTTATCAAATCAACGTCATCTTCTTTAATCTCTCTTAATAACCACAATATCCCTCCATAGCCACAAAAAAGAAGAGCGGATATAACAATTAGTAACAAACCTTGTATGGGTAAAATTAGGGCAACTCCAAATATTATCATGGAAGAAAAGACAATCTTTGTGATTGAAAAAACATCAACGATATTCCCAATTTTTCTATATATATACAACCCAGCTATGAACATACCTATCAGAGATATAAGCGTTGTAGCCAAAGCTGCACCTTTTAGTCCATATATTGGAATAAGGATGTAATTCAGAACTATGTCCATCGGAAGAAGACCGATTACAATAAACATAGGAATTTTTGGTCTTCCCATTGCAATTATTGTTGTATTAAATAAAGTAAAAAACATTAAAAAAATCATGCCTATAATAAGTATTCCCAATGCTTCACCACCGGCAGCATATTCTGCTCTCCTATATAATAATGTAAGTAACCCCCCTGGGTTAGCAGCTATCAACAGTGCTATTGGTAACAATATCATTAAGGAATATCGTACAGAATTTTTAATATAACTTTGAGTCAAATTCATATCTTTTTTAGCGAGCGAACTTGAAATAGATGGTAGTATGGTGAACGATAATGCTGCAAAAACCGTAAGAGGCAAAGCAGAAATAGCCCATGCAGAGGTATAATAACCAACCAGATTATTATCTCTTAACAGACTTTTTACCAATAACATATCAATACTGCGTATGGAAGTAATGCCTACCGCTAATATCATCAGTGGCATAAAAAACCAAAACATCTCATTCACATCAATGGATTCTCGCGCTTTTGGGCTGTCTTGTTTTTTGGCAATGTAACTCGAAAGGATCAGGACACCGGCCATTGCGATTATAAATCCGCCAATAGCACCAGATATGGCAAATCCTGACAGCACCAATAGAAATACCATCACAGGCCGTAAAATGGCATATATGCCCATTATGATAGCTTGTCTACCAAACCATCGCCTGCCATTTATTATGCCAAAATAAATCTGGAACACGCCACTAAAAGGTATTATTAGTGCCATGAGTCTTATATATGGAGTTAAGGCCTCGTCACCTAATAGGCTAGAGATATACGGAGAAAATGCGAAAACAATCGTGAAACAGACCAGCATGACAATAGATTGGATCATCAAAGCATTTCTTTCGATCGATGTTTGATCCCTACCCTCGGCTACGTATTTGGATACCGCCTGTGGAACCCCTCCCTGAACAAATATCCTCACAATGGCGAGAAGAGCAAGTATTACACCAAAAGTCCCATATTCCGCTGCGCTGAGGAGATAACCCCCCAATCCAAAATGAATAATGTATCCGCTTACAAGGAACGCAACCTGCGCACCCATCAACCAGACGGTGCCCTTCGCCATCTTTCTTTCCATATTAACGATAAGAGGTATCGATAGGAATATTTAAAATGATTTGTAGAAACCTCTCTTGGGATGATTTCCATAAAAATTCAAATATTTGTATAATATTTTCAATAAAAATTATTAAATCGTCAAGGAGCATTATGCTCAGGGATACCATCAACAGGTCATATTTATGCAAAAAGCCGCAGATGAAACCAAAAATTCGAGGAAAATTTCCATTTCCAATCTTAAAGAAGCACTAACACTCAATCGAATACTCATCATAATCATTGTCATAGGAATCGTATTCAGAATTGTCACATTTTGGACCCTACCACCGATGTACGATGGAAACGTTTACACCTCTGTTGGGTATAATATTGCCAATACAGGAGAGGTTATGGTACCTTGGGGAGGAGATTATGGAACAGGTAATACAACCAATCTGGGTTACACCAAGACAACGCCTGTATATCCTTCCTATCTGGCCTTTTTTTATGTTGTCTTCGGTTATAGTATAGATATTACACAAATTGCAGGTACTATTCTCGGCATTATAACTCTACTGATAATCTACTTGACCACGAAAGACCTGTTCGGTCATCAGAAAGGATTGATAGTCACCGCAATAATGTCAGTGACATGGCCTCTCATCACCTACCCTGGAATGGAATGGGGAGACAATATGGTTGTACTATTTTTCGTGCTGACTCTTTGGTCTTTTTTGAAGGGGCTTAAAGACAGCAGGTACATGATACTCGTCGGGCTGTTTGGAGGTGTCCTTTTCCTGACAAAGGTTCATGGCGTCCATTTTATTTTTATTCTCGCCCTTGTGGTTGGGTTTTTCCTGTGGAGATACCTTTTCATGCGCAAGGAGGTTTTCAAGGATAAGAATTATTATTTCGGAGCCCTGATTTTTCTGTTGATAACTGGTGCATGGCTTTTTAGAAACTATATGAGGTTTAGCGGTTCGATCCAAGGAACGAGCTCTGGGGCTGCTCCTCTTAGTCTGTCCATGGAACTTTTGTTGATGTTCATTTTAAAATTCCTTTTCTTGATCATCCTAGCGGCTGTTTGTGCATTATACTGGCTGCCGGAGCTCAGGGCAACACTATCCAAGGTCAAAAAGGAGAATTACAATGCACTGTGGGTTTTTGCAGGTGGTTTTTTCCTTTTGATATGGCTCGTTACCTCACTTATGGGCGGGGTAAAGATATACGATAGAAACGTTGTTTTCAGGCTGAACCATATCAGATACATCGTGCCTATTTACATACCATTACTTTGGCTGGTGATTAAGGATCGTGAGTGGAGCCATCAAGGCAAGAATATACGGTATTTTAGCCGGGAAATACTGGTGGAAATAAGGAAGTGGCTCTCCCGCCTTATTAGAGAAAAGAAAACATTATTGTACGTGATGGCGGTGGCGATGATAGGAATAATCGTTTTGATTGAAATAGAATTTTTCATTGGAATTGCCATATTATTCGCGGCTCCAACTCTTTCCATAATAAGTGTTAGAAAAAGACTTGCCATAATGCTTTTAGTATTTTTCATTGCAAGCGTTAACGCGGCCACCACCATCAAAGCACCACCTCATATAGAAGCAGCAAAGGACTTACAGGTGATGTTGAAAAGTGGAGATACTCTGATGATAGATGATGAATGGCAGGGAGCAGATAAATACAACCTCTACCCATATCTAGCAGAATACGATATCAGGGTAATGAAATATGACGAGAGCATCAACGCCACATATATATTCTCATATAAAAATCGGAATTACACGGGTTATGAACTCATTGAGGAATACTATTGGGAAGGGGAATTGGGAATAATCATCAAAGTAAGGGATAAAATTCTCGGTTTATTCATCAGCAGGTACAGGGAAGGGACAGCCCCTCAGGAAATCGAACCCTCTGCTTGGCTATGGAAGAAAACATAGAAAATCACAGTGCTAGCACACCACCCGCTCTGCCACGTTTACCCCCTTTCTGTGCTCGGCATATCTAACAACATCTTCACCGTTGAGGCATATCCTACCGCATTTCTTGCATTCATAGCCCCTTATCTGGAACTCGTCCACGTGGAATATCTTTGGTGTGCTTTCCCCGCCGCAAGAACATTTTTCATCCTCTGCCATTTGTACCACCTTCTACTTCAACCTGCCTATCGCCTTCTCCACTTCCCTTAACACCTCTCCGGATCTCACTACTGCACTGAGATCGTTGATGTCATTGAACAACGGCCTGTCCTCCTCCAATCGCTCCACATGCTCTCTTACCACATCGTACGCAGCCTGCACGCCTTTGCCCGGCTTAACAGGCTTTCTGATGTCCAAAGCCTGGGCTCCTGCCATCAGCTCTATGGCCACAACCGCCTGGGCATTGTCCACGATCTGCCTGGTTTTTATGGCTGTTGTCATGCCCATGCTGACAAAATCCTCCTGATCTGCGGCGGCAGGTATAGAGCCTGTGGCAGCAGGATGGCAGAGCACCCTGTTCTCGCATACCAAAGCGCCTGCAGTGTATTGGGACAGCATCAAACCCGAGAACATGCCCGCTCCTTTTGTCAAGAAGGCCGGGAGACCCATGCTGAGATGGGGGTTCATCAACCTGTTGAGCCTTCTTTCGGATAGGGCTGCGACTGTTGTTACGGCAATCCCAACCATTTCAAGAGCGAAGGCCAATGGCGTGCCCTGGAAATTCGCCCCTGTCAGTACCAAATCTTCCTTGGGAAAGAAGGTTGGATTGTCTGCTGCGCCGTTCAGCTCGGTCTCGATCATGTACCTTGCCCATTTGAATGCCTCCCTTGCGGCACCCACCACCTGTGGAGTTGATCTAAGGCTATACGCATCTTGAATCTTCTTGCCCTTTCGGGCCAGCAGCTCGCTGCCCTCCGTGAGATGCCTGATGTTCTCTGCACATTCCATGGCTCCGGGGAAGCCGCGCACCTTGTGAAGTCTTTCGTCATACGCCTTCATATTGGCATTAAGTGCCTCAAGGGTCATTGCAGCGGATATCTCTGAGGTTTTCAACCACCTATCAGCATCATAGACCTGCAAGGCGCCCATCCCTGGTATCACATTGGAGCCGTTGATGGTTGCCAGACCGTCCCTCGCCTCGAACACGAGGGTTTCTATTCCTGCCTTCTCCATGGCCTCCTTTCCGCTCATCCTCTGGCCTTTATAGAAAGCCTCTCCCTCCCCAATCAGCACCAAGGCCATCTGTGCCATGGGCGAAAGATCTCCGCAAGCCCCCACAGAGCCTCTCTGACACATCACAGGTGTAACACCCTTGTTCAGCACTTCAACCAGCGTTTCCACCACGACAGGTCTCAAACCGGAGTGGCCCCAGCAGTGGCAGTTGATCCTGCTTAAGATCGCAGCCCTGACCGCATCTTCTGGAACCGGCTCTCCGTACCCCGCGGCATGGCTGTAGATCAGGTATCGCTGATATTGTTCAACCTGCACCTGGGTGAGCAAAACCTCTGATAACTCCCCAATGCCTGTGTTCACCCCGTACATTATCTCTTTTTCCGCGATCTTCCTTTCCAATAAGTTTCTGCACTCCTTGATTCTATCCCTGGCCTCGGGATGAATCTCGATCTTTTCGTGGTTGCGCGCAACCTCAACAACCTTTTCGATGGTGAGACTGTGACCGTCCATTACAATTGGCATAATCTCCCCCCAATAACAAAGAAGGTATTCTATGTTTTTCGGCTATAATGGTTCTTGTAGATTTAAGCATTACCCTGATTTGATTTTCGCTGTCATCATAGGCTCAGGGATGTATAGGTGGGCCATGGGAAAAGGGTTTCCCATTTCCATGGAAATTCCCACGGAATTTGCCAAGGGGAGGAGGGGGGCAAGGAGGCGGGTTGATGTTGACATTCCAAAGGTGCCGACAATGGATGCTGAAAGCACTTAGGGAATGGTTATGTGCCATCTCCAAAAAACCATACGAAAGATATATATTTGCGCTCACTATTTGGTTATGATATCTCTTAATAGTCAACAATCTCTTACCGGTCAACAGGGGCAATGAACCGATTTGCACATATGAAAAGAGCCTTGAGGGTTAAAAAAGCGAAGGAGAGAGGGTTCACATGGCAGAGATTCAGGCGACCATGGCTGGAACGATAGCAGAGATCAAGGTTAACGAGAACGACCCAGTGCAGACAGGGCAGGATGTCATCATCTTAGAATCCATGAAGATGCACATACCCATACAGTCCACGCATGCCGGCACTGTCAAGGAGATCAAGGTGAACAAGGGGGACTTCGTAAACACAGGCCATGTTCTTCTGGTAATCGAGTAGGACCCTTGGCCCATGCGGGCATTGGGGGTCATCAATTTCGGAGGAGGTAGTGACCTTGGACGAACCTAATATATTGACTGAGAGGAAGAATTCCATTCTTATCGTAACGTTGAACAGACCGCGATACATGAACGCTCTGAACTTGGAAACCCTACAAGAGGGGAGAAAGGTACTGGACGAGGTTTATTTTGACCCCGAGGTTAGGGCGGTCATTATAACAGGCGCTGGCGATAAAGCTTTTTGCGCAGGGGCCGACCTCAAGGAAAGGGAGAAGATGAGCGGGGTGGAGGTCAGGCATTACATAAAAACCATTAGGGACATGCTCCTTGACATTGAGAACCTGTCCAAACCAGTGATATGCGCTGTTAACGGCATCGCATTGGGAGGCGGGACAGAGTTCGCTTTAGCCTGTGATATCCGAATAGCCTCTCCCAATGCCATTTTTGGTCTCACAGAGGTCACGTTGGGCATCATCCCTGCAGGGGGGGGGACCCAGAGGCTGCCGAGAATCGTGGGCATTAGCAAAGCCAAGGAGCTCATATTCACAGGTAAGAGGATCTCAGCCCAGGAGGCATTGAATATCGGTTTGATCAATAAAATCGCTCCAGAAGGTAAGTTGATGGAGGAGACATTGGATGTGGCCGAATCGATAGCCAAAAATGCGCCTTTCGCGGTTCAGCAGGCAAAATTCGCAATAAATCGCGGCTACGAGATAGACAAATTCTCGGGTTTGGCCCTGGAATCCAAGGCCTACGAGGTCTGTATACCCACGAAGGACAGGATAGAGGCCTTAAAGGCCTTCAAGGAGAAGAGAAAACCCGTATTCAAGGGCGAATAGAACATCGTCCAATAACAAATTATGAGGGGGAGTTAAGGATGCCATCTGAGGAGGCGAAATCCGAAGGTGAATTGAAAGCGCATACGGATAGGATCAAAAAAGGCGGTGCCGAGAAATACCATATAAAGGCTAAGGAAAGGGGCAAGCTCTTTGTTAGGGAACGGTTGAAACTTCTCTTGGATGACGTGAGTTTTGCCGAGGATGCGATGTTCGCCAATTGCTTAGATGGAAAGCTACCGGCAGATGGTGTTGTGATCGGGGTCGGCAAGATACACGGCAGAACGGTATGCATCATGGCCAACGACTCCACAATAAAGGCCGGCTCCTGGGGATGGCGCACCGTGGAGAAGATAGTGAGATTACAGGAAACTGCCGTGAAGCTGAAGGTGCCTTTGATCTATCTCGTCGACTCCGCTGGGGCGAGGATCACCGATCAGGTGGAGATGTTCCCCGGCAGGAGGGGGGCGGGAAGGATATTCTACAACGAGGCGAATATCTCAGGCGTGATACCGCAGATATGCGGTCTGTTCGGCCCATCTGCCGCAGGCGGGGCATACATACCTGCGTTCTGCGACGTGACCTACATGGTGGACGGTAACGCGAGCATGTACCTGGGCTCGCCCAGGATGGCCGAGATGGTCATAGGCGAGAAGGTCACGCTCGAGGAGATGGGAGGGGCAAGGATGCACTGCACGGTCTCAGGCTCCGGGGATATGCTCTGCAAAACAGAGGAGGAGGTCATCGAGGCCATCAAGAAGCACATTTCGTACTTCCCGCAGAACTGCGAGGAGAAGCCAAAAGATGTGGAGCCAAAGGATGCAGAGCTGTCCTGCGATGACCTGGAGACCATCATACCCAAGGACGAGAATATCCCTTTCGACATGTACGAGCTCATAAGAAGGGTAGTGGACAAGGATTCATTCTTCGAGATAAAAAAATTGTACGCATCCGAACTTATTGTTGGCTTTTCCAGGATAGGAGGCAAGTCCATCGGGATCATTGCAAACCAGCCCCTGGTGAAGGGAGGGGTGCTGTTCGTTGAGTCCGCATACAAAGGTGCAAAATTCATGCAGTTGTGCGACGCTTTCAACATTCCTATGCTCTGGCTGGCAGATGTTCCTGGATTCATGATAGGCACCGCGGTAGAGAAGCAGGGCATAATAAGGGCTGGAGCGAGGATGATATTCTCAGTATCCCAGGCAACTGTGCCGAAGGTATCTGTGATCGTGCGCAAGGCCTACGGTGCAGGGCTTTACGCCATGGCCGGGCCAGGCTATGAACCGGACTGCTGCCTTACCTTGCCTACCGCCATGATAGCTGTGATGGGGCCTGAGGCTGCTGTGAACGCGGTGTTCTACAACAAGATCATGGAACTGCCCGAGGAGGAGAGACCAGGATACACTCAAAAACTGAGAGAGGAGTACAGACAGGATGTGGACATCTACAAATTGGGGGCCGAGTTGGTTACAGATGGCATGATAGCCCCGTCCGAATTGAGGAATGAACTTATCAACCGCTTCAAGAAGTACGAGTCAAAGGATTATCACCTACCAAAGAGGAGGCATGGGGTTATACCGTAGAGCACAGAATTACAAATCCCTTCAATCCCCCTCCTAAACTTCCCGCACCCTTGCTGCCTTCATCTTTTTCCTCCAAAAGAACACAACTCCGGCAGCTATTGCGATAAATATCGAGGCGAACAGTAGCATCTCCAAAAGTAAAGTGGATTCGATGGCATTGGGATGGCCCGTGGCTCCAAAAGGTGAGTGGCCGTCAATGGTTGCGCCGGCCGCGAGGGGCTCGGGCTCCTCCCAGGCGTATATTGGCGAGTAGACCCTCAGATCCGGATCGCCGTAGTAAACCACGTTCTCGAATATGTCCCACCACCACTGTTCCGTGAGATACTGTATGCCTACATGCTTTATTCCGCGCTCGTATGCCTCGCCCACAGAGTAACCCAGTGCAATGTCCCGCACGAAGGTCTGGATCGCGAAACCGCAGTACCAGGATGTTAGCCACGGGTCTATTATCTGGAAAACCGAGCCGTGCCTGACCATGCTTATCTGCAGATATGTGTTGGCTATGAGACATGAGCCCCCGCTGAAACCCAGGGAATGTAAATTCTCCATGGCGTTGTCGAAGTCATAGCCGTTCTTGCTAACGGTTTGCGTCAACTGGGAAAGTAGGCAAATTACTACGCCGTCATGCAAATACTGACTAGGAAGCCTATTGTGGAAGTGATCTGAGCCTGTGTTCTTGCTCATCAAAGCTGTGTCGGGCTCGAAGGTACTTCCCCCATCCTCATAACCCCGCCAAGGGTTTGGCTCGATCTGATCAGGATTCCAGAACCCAACCACGCCTGAGTCCCTATTACCGCCGTGCATCACCTCCAACCACATGATGGCACCCTGGTTCAGGTTGTCCATGGTGACATCGAAATTCGTGCTGAACACCGAGGAATAGCCGGCTTTATCCGCATAGTAAGGCACGACATCCGAAGTGGTGATGTCTGGCCATTTTCCGTCCTTGTCTATTGGCTCGTCAGATGTGGTTCTAAATGGGGTGATGCCATCAGCTGTTACGTATTCCGCGCCCCAATACAAACTGCCCCTCTCGTTGAACCTGTGATCGTAGGAGACCCAAGACTGTAATATCGGATACTGAAATGTATCGGTCCTTTCCTCCACGGTAATCACGGGAAAAGGCGCGCCGTTTGGTAATGTGGAGTGAGAACCCGTGGTCATGGTAACGCCTTCTTCATGAACAGCCGGGTTCGCGAATATTATGGCCTGGTACAAAACGCTCCTTGAGATCCAGCAGGATGTGTCCACAGGCGAGCCCATGATCCTTCCAGGCAGCGCCGCGCCCACAAAGACCCTGTCCCAGCTCGTGCCGATATCGAACTGACCTGCCACGGTGAGCATTGATTCCATGTAATTCAGGTCATTCTTATCAAAGCCCATCTCATCTAGAAAATCGTAAACCTGTTTTCCTGTGAGCACCATGCAGCCGACTGAAGGCGGGTTCCGCCCAAGGTATGCGTTCTTCCAGAAATGGTTGTGCCATGCGTTGGCAGTGGATAGCTTGGGATGCATGTCGGTTATGAATACAGGGCAGCCGTGATGCGCAGCAGCATAGGCAGCAGGGCCAAGGAAAAGACCGCCCTCCTGCTCCCCCTTTGGACCAATTCCAACATGCCAGTATGTCCAGGGATTGATGGTGGAGAACACGATGTCGTACTGCTCTGTTTTCTTTTGGATCGTTTGATACATGCTCTGATAACTAGTTATGGTTTTCACATCGATTTTTGGCTGGAGCAGTGATCTTGCATTTCTTAGGGCGTCGCTCACACTTCCACCGCTGTGGCCGCCAAGATCGATTAGGTAAACCTCTGTTACTCCCAGCGTATCCAAGGCTTCCTTCGTGTAGGATGATAAACCTGATTTTTCTGTGTAAAGGAGTGGTGCGTTGATTATCGAGGCGAACACAGCGCCTTGCGTGGCGGATGCGAGATTGTCGCCCTCTACCCTATTTTTCGTTTGATGCCAAGAATACTCCACCGTGAAGCTCACGTCTTTCGAGGTGTCGGATAGCCTGACAACAGAGACGGAGTACTGCCCCTCACCAAGCTCCATGATATCTATTTCTTTTGGGCTGCCGCTGCCGACATCCTTAGCGATCTCGGCACCTGACGGACCAAGGACGATCAAGCCGAGATTCGTGCCGCTGTCGTCCCAGGTGAGCCTGAATGCAGCATTTCTGCAGTAAAAAGGGGTTTGGTCAGGGAGTTCCAGGTCCACGCCCGGATAGAGCGTGTTCGTGATCTCGTAGGTAGCCTCGTCGAAAGGACCTCTTGTTCCCGATTCCTTGTCTGCATCTTCGCTTCCAGGACCCATGCTCTTAGTTGGCATGTAGGTAACAGCGGATGCCCACTTACCGCTGTGATAGATATAGCTGCCAATGTGCTCGGAGGCACCGGTCAGGACATTCCAGTTCTCGGATGCCGCAACCTCCCCCAGCTCGTCGCTGTACAGCTGAAGGTCAGGATCCTTGCCCCTCTGGGTCAAATCGTTGATATCGTCAAGGCCTGTGGGGCCGTACCATTCCATGTAGGAGTCAATGTACTTGTATTCCTCGCCTATTTTGAAATTATGGAACGTGGGCTCAACTGGATCAGGCTCCTTTGTACCTTCGATCACATCCACCACAATCTCCACGGAACCTGGAATCATCCCGGTTACTGTGTTGCCTGTGGGACTATTTATATCTCCGTAATCCTCATCGATCACCGCGATTACAGCTGTGTCAGAGTACTCCCAGTTGTAAAGCGCGATATCCTTTGCCGTTTTTATAGGGCAGTCCCTCTGAATTACTTTGATGCTGCTTGTGTTCCACTTCCCTTGCAGCTCCATAACATCCTGGGAGGGGATGTTTATGAACTGAACAGTGTCCAAACCACCGTCTGCATAAATTTGCCAATCCTCCATGAAATAGTCGATACCGGAGGCTGCGTTGAGCACCTTCTCCTCGTCTGGTAATTCCTCGGACCTTTGGTAGAATAAAAGAGGACTGGAATAGATGAGATCACTTGATTTTGAATAGAATACAGCAGCAGGTACTGAGGCAAGATATGAATAATCGTCCAGGTAGCTCTCCCCATCGTAATTCACGAGTATGGCGTTCTTTATCGGTACAACAGGCTTCCAGGACACCCCTTCCGGTGGCTCTTTTTGGAAGGAATCTTCAGGTTCTGCCTGGGCTGAGCCCACAGGAGAGGGGACGTATATATTGAAAGTCATGGCCACAATGCAGAAGGCGATGACCAATGCTACCGTGCTCTTCATGCTTCTATACCACAACTCCTTCTCTATAATGGTCGTCGTTCATATAATATCTTTCGGTTATCTGGTCAGGAAATAATCAAAAACATTAAAATAGCGGTTGCAATAGGGTTCAGTTGATTTATGTGAAAAAATGGGTTCTGTTCGCCTTGATCGCCCTTTTTTTCGTGGCCGTGTTCACACGCCTTTATCCCTTGACGCAGTATGAGATATGGGGCTGTGACACGGGTGAGTATTACTACCTAACCAACCAGCTTACCTCCGAGGGCTATATCTCCACAGATTACGATGGATGGGGTTTCGGCTATCCATATTTTCCAGGCCTGTATGATCTTTCGGGCTCTGTTCATCTTTTAACTGGGATGGACAACATAATGGCGCTGACCGTTATAATACCAGCAGCATCCGCCCTATCGGTACTTGTAGTGTTCGTCATAGCGAGGCTGCTGTTCAGAAATGATGCGGCAGGACTGTTGGCAGGTGGATTTACTGCGGTTGCGATGCCGCACGTATTTGCAGCATCCCATCCAATGCCTGGTGCATTGGGTGATGTGCTGTTTTTGTCCTGTCTTCTCCTGCTCCTGGCCTCCTATAAGAATAGAAAATTCATTCCTCTGCTGATTTTGACTGTACTGGCCTTGACTATAACACATCATCTGTCCTCCTATTTCCTGTTGATCGCCGTATTTGGAGGGGTATTTTTCGAGGAGTTTTTCAGAGGTGAAGAAAGGAAGGATGCCAGGATCTCATGGGCATTTTTGGTATTCCTGCTAACGGTGCTCCTTTTGTACTGGACGCTCTATGCAGTGCCTTTTGGCGAGAAGGTAGTATCCATGGCATTTGACCTTCCCTCATGGATGCTGTTCGTCTTCGGCTATCTTGCCATATTTCTCGCCTACATTTTGGTTAAATTGAGAAGACGACTCAGTTGGAGCTATCAGCCTAATTACCCGAAAACTCGGGCTCAGCTCGTGAAGTATCTCGTTTTGTTAGCAGTTCTATTTTCCACCCTTCTTTTAATGGTCATAGGGGGGGTCCCAGGAACCGATGTGCAACTGACTCCATGGGTCGTGTTGTTATTTTCCCCTTTTCTTGTACTCATTGGGTTTATCTCGGTGGGTGGAGGATATGCAGATTTCCATTGGAAGGGTATAGCAATTTATGGATGGATCGTTGCAATTGCATTGTCGCTTTTAGTGGCCGTGGTCACTTCAAATCGCGTGCTGCTGTCGTTCAGGCATCCACAGTATGTGATCGCTTTCTTAGGGCTGCTTATCGGCATTGGAGTTGCGATGATTTTAAAGACCTTGGACCACGATAAAAAACCTTTGAAAAAGATGGTGTCTGTGGGCATTGTAATAGCATTCTTGGGCTTAACCAGCCTTTCCGCCTACCCGCCCCAGGAGGTCTTCGGAGGTTTTCAGGAGGGCACGAGCGAAGAGGACATGCAGGCCGTATTGTGGGCCAAAGCATCGCTGCACGAGGGCGCCACGATCGCTTCGGATCATAGGATGAGTTCCATGTTATTCGGGTTCGCAGAGGTCAATGCAACATGGGGGGCAGCCGAAAAAACAATGCATGCAGCCTCGTATGAAGAATGCAGGGACGAGCTTGAGAACGTCACCACCCCTTCAGGAAAGAAACCCATCGATTATATATTATTGGACGACGACATAAAGAAAGGCGTTATGCTGGTCGCATGGGAGAACGCCCAGCCAATGAGCTTGGATGCTCAGAAAAAATTTGAACTTTACCCGTTCGTAAAGCTCTACGAGGCGAACGGTGTGGAGGTCTATGGGGTGGTCGGGTAGGCTTTGACTCAGTTCCTGAAAGAGAGTATAGGGTTCGGATACTTTATATAACCGTTTTCTTATCACAGAGAAAAAAGAGGATGATAATATGGAGCCCATAATCAAGGCAAGAAACGTGTATAAGACCTATGATACAGGAAGAATTAAAGTTGAGGCGCTGAGAGGCGTCGACATAGACGTTCGGAAGGGGGAGATGGTTACCATCATGGGCCCCTCTGGATGCGGAAAGACGACATTGCTGAACTGCCTCAGCGGGTTGGACGATCTTACAGAAGGCGAGGTCTGGGTCGAGGGTAAGAAACTCGCGGACCTCACAGACAACGAAAGGACCGAACACAGGGCCAACAGAATGGGCTTCATTTTTCAGTTTTACAATTTACTACCTGTACTGACCGCTGTGGAGAATGTGGAATTACCGCTGCTTGTAAGCGGCCAGAAGAGGAAGGAGGCAAGGGAAATGGCCCTGGAGGCACTTGATAGGGTTGGTCTGAAGGACTGGCAGGATCACAGGCCTGCGGAGCTGAGCGGCGGGCAGAGACAGCGCGTGACCATCGCCAGGGCATTGGTGAATCAACCTGCAATCGTGTGGGCAGACGAGCCCACAGGCGACCTGGACTCCGAGAACAGCATGGAGATAATGAAGCTGTTGGTCAGGTTGAATGAGGAGAAAGGACAGACCTTCGTCATCGTGACCCACGATCCAAAGAACGCCGAGATGACGCATCGCATTATTAAAATGGAAAGCGGGAAGATTGTACAGGATCAAAATAATGGTGGCTCTCCATCATCCGAGGGTAAAGCATGAGTTTTTTACTGCTGCTTTTAATACTGCTTGTGATCGTTTTCGCTGCTCTGATCATATCTGCATTGAGAAACAGGGTTATTTTCACGATGGGCATCAGAAACATTGGGCGAAGAAAGGGCAACACGGTAATCGTCATCATAGGGTTGATGATAGGTACCGCTATAATCACAGCCTCTCTTGTGATTGGGGATACCATGCAGAACATGGTTGACAACATGATCGTGGAAGGCATGGGCGAAGTGGACCTGATGGTTGTGGACATAACCTCCGAAACCAACAGAACATACCTTCCCTATGATAATGATACCACACTTAGTTATACCACATTAAGAGAAGAAATATTGGAGATACCTCATGTGGAAGGCGTATCAGGTGAATTTACTGACGGTCTCCCGGTGGGGTGCATACAAAGCCGACAATCGGAGCCCGGTATGCTGATAATGGGCGTGAATTCCTCTGAGC
>CBDUXN010000008.1:0-43440 GCA_965371185.1 uncultured Thermoplasmata archaeon | reverse complement strand
AGCGATTCATCTATGGGCTAAAGCCCATAGGGTTCTCGCTTAAACGGACTAAAATCGTTAAGTAGTAGATGCATCATTAGACTCTTAACAAGCCACTTCAGAACAACCTACCCGATGAACAATTTAGTGAAGTGGTTGAGAAGCGGGGTGGGCAGACCTGCACCTACTTTATAATTTTCTAATTTTTTAATAATGCCCGCCACCATCCCCCTCCTCCTGCCCTACTCTTTTACATCGTAATACCAAAAGTCCTCGGCTAGAAAACCTCAAATCTTCCTCAAGCGCTTTTTCGCCAGATCCCAGGCGTAATCGTAGAGGTGCAGGCCTTTGCTTGAGGCTATGATCTCGCCATCTTCAACTCCAATTTCCTTGGCCATCCACTCCTTGACCATCTGCAGCGCCGCCAGATTAGAAGGAAAACCAGCCCACAGATCCCATGACCTGAAATAGAGCATGAAATGGAGCCTGCCGTAGCGGATCCTTGTGTCAATTAATCTTAAACATGGTGGATCATTAAGCATGATATCCATTGGCATCGCAATCTCCATTGTGGCTTGGTTTGTTCCATGACCATCAGTTTTATACATTTCAATTACTTTGTCAATTTGACCTGTTCCAATGGATATTTCAGCAATAATTCGTTTATTTTCTAAAAATGAATCAAGAGCAAGTTGTTGATTATCACTATTAGTGCCCCTCCTCTTTGCGATCTTTTTTGAAATATTTTTTATTCTTTTATCTAAATCTGCAAAAATTCTTTCCTCTTCTTTTAGAAGATCGTACTTTATTTTCTTTCCGGTTAATCTTTGCCCGTATGTATAATCTTCTTTTAAGCTCTTATTTGGAGTAATGATTTTTTCTAAATATCGTTCTACATATTCTATTGAAGATGGAGGAGGAACCCCTAAACCTTCGGGGATATCAGGGACTAATGGTCTACTCCCAGGATTTGTAATTTCCACTGTAATATAATCGAACTCAAGCCTTTTCTGGCCCTCGTAGCTTCCCTTGTCTATGGTGTACTCGTGGCCGCTCTCGAATATTTTTAAAAGGCACTGATACCATGCATCAGGCAGGCTGAACGCTTTGATGAATTCGAACTTGAGCCCATCCTTTTTCTCCTGCTCGGTCATGAGTTTCCCGTATTGGCGTGTGTCGATTTGTAGTTTATGGTTTTTTGAATGGATAAAATCGGCTAAAGGTAATGTCCATTGACATTGTTATAGTATGTCCTCTCTGACATACCGTATCTCTCTATGAGTCCTTTGTTGGAGAATTTTCCCGAGTGATACTCTTCCATCAATTGTTTTCTGAGTTTAGCTATATCCTCCGGAGATAACTTCCTGTGGATGTATTCCCATGAAAATGCGCTTTTTGCATACATTCCATCCTTTATACTTGTATAGCAAGGAGAGTATTTAAAAATAAAGATACAACGAGTTCACTGCAACATGTTAGTGGACACTACAACTAGGAAATATTCCCAAAAACTATAATAAAGCTCGTACAGGGCAAGGAACAGCTCTTCCCCTTCTTATCTAATTTTATATCTGGGGGGTAAATAATATATACACGAAATTCATTGAGTAACAAAAAGGATGTTCAACATTGTAACCCGAGGAGGAGTAACCATGGGTAGAAGAATAAGAAATGTCTTATCCATCCTTATTGCATGTCTATTGTTTGCAAACATCATGCCAGCTGTGACCGCGTACGATGATTCACTAACTATATTCCTATTTTTGGAGGAAAAGACCTATTTTTTCAACGATACTGTCAATCTTACCGTGCACGTGTTCGATAAGGGTGATTATCTTGAGATCATCGATCACACAGCACCTCCTGATACGGTTTCACTGAGTGTAAATGGGGTTGCGAACATCCCGCTGACAAAACACAGCAGGGGGGTATATAAAGCCACTTATAAACTGAACATAAGCGACGGTTCTGTTAAATTCGGCGATTGGCATTTCAATTTCGTTGCCAACACCACAAAGGATTTGAATAAGGAATCCTCCGATATCGAGATAGTAATTTCGGAAGTGGGACCAGACGCCCCTGAGCTTTCGGTAAGAATCGATGTTAGCGATGGAAAGGATCGAACGCCCAAACCTGGCGACAGCGTGAAGCTTACGATCACGGTGAAGCAGGACGGTTCGAATATGGATCCTGATGATCTAACCCTCTCCACCGCCGAAGGCCCTCTTGCCGCGACTCGAACATCCGAAGGGGTTTATCAAGCGACATATGTTGTAAGTTCCAGTATAGATGAGGACACGATGGTTTCCATCCAGGCTCTGGCCACACATCAAGGTGATTCGGCTCTCTCATATGCGGATCTCTTCGTCGACTTTTACAATGTATGGATGAAGGATCCGGTTGTTGGTGAAACACATGCTACCTTTGAGATTTGGGTGGCAGATTTGGAAGGTAACGCCGTGCCGGGCGCCTTGGTGGGTATCAACTCCCCAGCGGGCAAACAGAACACGACGGATAAAAACGGAAAGGCGTTTTTCTCAATAAGCTATTCTCAGCCAGAAGAAGGCCTCGTTACCATCAGAGGAGAAGTGACATTCTCAGCAAAAACCCAAGGGTTCACCATGAGCTTTTTGGTCGGCGAAATAACTACCGAACTGCAGCCCAGAGAAGGGAAATTTGATATTTTTCCATTAACATATGTACGGGTGGTGGATCCGGGAGATGTTTTAAGGTTCGAATACGTGGCCTACAACGACACTGAACTGTGGGCGGATAAGACGATCTATTACTATGCCGTCTTCGTCAATTCAACGTTCTCAACCGATGGATTCATTGTAGACTACGGCAGCGTGACCACAGCCAGCAACGGCAGATTTAACGTTACATTTACAGCACCCGATATGAAGGGCGACATCCATATATACTTCGAATCTGCAACCAAACCCTCAATATCCTCAAACGACAATCTTTACTACAGTGAAACTGTGGATCCCTTCATATCCGTGTCGGAGGCCAGCGGTGGGCAGGTTATTGCTTCTGGTTTGAGCGTAAACCTTGGTGAACTCGTCCTTGGGGGGAAGGTTGACGTTACAGTACGGATGAGCGGCTCTTCGGGTTATATAGGTAGGGCCACCTGGGAATTGGAAGACGAGAACTGGACATGGATCAGTGGGCAGTTCTTCTCATATCTTACCGAAAGCGGGAACCGGTTCACTGGAGATATGTTCATGCCGGAATTTTTACCACTGGACAAAAACTACGTTGTAGAGGCCAGTCTAATCGATCCAGAAACTGGCAGGACCTATTTTAATTATGCAGAAGGGGTACCCACAAAAGTCGCACCACCGGACGATGAGGATCAGGAAGAGGAAGTCTTGAGCCCGTTCACTCTCGTCCTGATAATCATTGTGGTTGTGATCATCGTCGGGATTCTAGCCGCAGCCTCCAAGGGGGGGAAAGCAGGAGGAGCCGAAAAAGGGATGGGGGAAACGGATGGGGAAACTGATGGTGAGACAAAAGAGGAGGCTCCCGAAGAAAAGGCCAAAGAAGCCCCTGAACAAGAATAGAATTTGGGCAATATACCCTCATTTTTTTAAAACGCATCAGGTTAAACGAATATGAGAATGTCAACTATCAGGCGGTGGAAGATCATCCTCTGATTCCTCTGGTTCTTCACCTTCTGAGGGTTGTGTATCGTCATCCTCTAATTCGCCTCCCTCTTTATTCGTTGCTTTTAGGATTCCCTGGATCAACCCCGCCTTGGTCCCTTCAGATGGAATTCCAAGACCCTCTGCCATATTTCTGAGCTCAGTTTTTTTCATCTTCTTGAGTTTTCTTTTTGAATAAACTTTTTCAGGTTCATCAACATTCTGGCTTAAGTCCTCTCCTTCCTCGAAAGGTTCAACCTCATCAACCTCAGGCTCTTCGTCAAGGACTTCCTTCCCCTCAGGCTTTACCCCTTCCTCACCTTCTTCTTCAGTAGGGGGCAGATTATCCTCTTCAAACCCCTCAGATTCCTTTTCAGGTTTCTGCTCTTCCTGCGGTGGTGAGGTTTCCTCCTCGAACCTCTCAGGGCTTTGATATTTATTACAGGCATTGCAGAACCACTCGCCTGTGGCAGTTGAATAGCTAAGAGGACTTCCACATGCAGAACACAGGTTCTCCTCGGAAGGGGCTTTCATACCAGGCCCGGACTTCGCCACAAGTCCAAACTGTTCCAGTTGCTCTGGTGTGAAGCTCATCAACAGGCCTGTTAACTCATCTTTTGCTTTTATGGAGAACATGCCGAGCCTTATGCAGGTATCTACCTTAGAACCCACCGTTTCCTTGAGCGAATTGAGCTCAGAGCGGGCGTCCTCAGCCTCTTTCGCCATTTCTTTCGCTTCCGAGATGACCTTTAGGGCATTTTGGCTCTGCGTTCTTCCCTCCGCCTCGGCCTCTTTCAGCTTCGCCTCCAATTCTTCTATGCTTTCCTCTGGCACATCCTCTTCTTCAACGATTATCTCCTCCGCGGTGATGCCTGTTCTTGCCTTTGTGATGCTCTCGAACTGCTGAAGTTGTTCCTTGGAGAAGCCGATAACGAGCTCGTTGAGCCGCGCCCTCATGGATGATGGGAACATCCCAAGTCTTATGTAGCTGTCAACCTTTTCAGCTACGAATTTCTTCTTAGTTTCAATCTTCGTTTTGATCTCTTTAGAAGTGTTCATGCTGGTCTTGGCCTCGCCGATTACTCTTATCGACTCCAGGCTCTTCAACCTCGCCGCCAGCTCCGCGTTTTTCAGCTTGCGTTCCAAGGAGGACATCTTCTCAACCATGGTCTCGGGTGCAGGGGGAGGCGGTTCCTCAGAGGGTTCTGTCGAAGGTTGTTCAGTTACACCTGGCGTTCCTTCGATCCCTGCTTGGGAATGGGGGCCTGTGTAAACCTTCGCCTCTTCCTTCATTACGGCACGGACGGATTCGTACACCTCATCCTCCTTCCTGGAACGCTTCCTCATCCAAATGAATACTGCACCGATGAGAATTAGCTGAATAAGTATAACTATAACAAACAGGTTCCACTGCCATAGGGGTCTCCCCTGGAACTCCTCTTCGGGGACCAAAACATCCCATATCGCCGAAACTTCAGCTGAGAATTGGCTCTCTTGATCTGCATCGTCTATTGCAGTAATCGAATAATAGTACAGCTGGCCCTTTGAGGCTGTGGAATCGGTCCAATTCGTGGACTCAATGCCGCTGGCAACGAGACTCCCTGTACTCCCGGATGACAGGTATCTGTAGACGTTATAGGAGGTAACGTCCCCATCACCATATGAATCCCAGATCAAATGGATGCCCTCGCTACCCTGGGTGGCTATCAGCCCGGATGGAGCAACTGGTGGTATCGTATCCCGGGGCACTCCCCCAGCGGATGTAGTCTCCAAGGATTCGATGTAGAACCAGTAATCCGTTTCTCTGAAATCCTCGTAGACCCTGGCCTTTATCGAGGAGGTGATCTTGTAGTAGTATGTGACCCCATCCTCAAGATGGATATCGGTATAATATTCTGTCCCCAGTGATATGGCGGCTATGAGAATGTAATTCTCATCATCCGTGCTCCTGTAAATGGTGTAGAAGGCAACACTTGTGTCTGTAATCGGGTTCCAAGATATGTTCAATGCTCCCCCTTCCGGAAGCGGAGTAACTGTTAGGCCTGTTGGTGTGGGCGGCAATGTGTGGGGAACATAGCTCACAGTGTCCGATTGGGGCGATTCGTTTGGCACCTCATCTATGGCCGTGATCCTGTAAAAATACAGCATTTCATCGGTCAGGCCATGGTCTATGAAGGTGGTTGTTTCACCACCGATGACCTCAGCTATGAACTCGTAGTAGCTATTATCAGTGCTTCTGTAGATCCTGTAGCCTGCAATGTCGTTCTCTGTGTTCGCCACCCAAAGCAGCATGGATGAACCGCTCTCGCCAGAACTCAAGACTGTCAGGCCCTCTGGCCGGGAGGGTGATATTATGTCACCTGGTATGCCGCTAACTATCTCCGAGAAAGGTGAGAAGTTCGGCGCTTCATCCACTGCCTGTATCTTATAATAATGGGTAACGCCATCCGTCAAACCTGTATCAAGATAATATTCCACACCAGCGCTCACGTTCGCTACCCAGGAAAAGTCCACACCATCCTCGCTTCTGTCTATAGAATAGATCATCAGGTCGATCTCCGTATTTACGTCCCATGTTAGTTTGAGGCTGTTGCCCGTGGGAATCACCTCGATTCCCAAACCAGTTGGAGCCAAAGGCGGTATCATATCCACTGGCACGGCGCTTGTCAAAGATGAGAGATCAGAGAAATTGGGCACCTCGTCGAACGCCCGGATTTTATAGTAATAGGTGATCCCATCCGTCAGGGTTGTATCGATGTATGAGGTTGTTCCTGCACTTACATCTGCAATCCAGTTGAGTGCAAAAGGAGTTTCTCCTCTGAGGATGGAATAACCCTCCAAATCGCTCTCCGTGTTTGGATCCCAGGTCAAACTCATCGTGTTGCCCTCTGGCAGGGTGTTTGCAAACAATCCTATAGGCGCGTCTGGTGCTACAGTATCCTGAGGTGTGCCGTTTGCCACTTCTGACGGCGGGGATTCGTTTGGTACCGCATCGACACACGTCACTTTGAAGTAGTAAGGCTTGCCATCCTCGAGCCCAGTATCTATGAAAATCGTGGTAGCCTTGTCTACGGGGTCGATTGTAAGGCGATTGTACAGTCCGTTCTCCTCGTCGGCCCTGTACAAGTAATAACCCTCAATGTCACCCAGCGGATGTTCCCAGCTTATTATCAGGGCGTTGCCTTCCGCCACAGGCGTTACTTCCACCCACGAAGGCGGATTCGGGGCTGAAATGTCAAATGGTATTCCTCCAAAACCGAGGCTGGGTTGGGATTCTTTTCCGTCATCATCCGTTGCTGTTACCCTATAATAGTACACTATTCCATTCACCACGTTGATATCAGTGAACTGTATGTAGGTGGCGTCTTTTGTCTGTTTAACCTTTACCCAATTCACTCCATCTACACTTCTGTAAACACTATAGTAAACAACATCCTTCTCCGGGCTTGGATTCCATGTCACGATAAGATTGGAACCGCGTGGATCTGGTGTCACGAACACATCGGATGGCGGTGAGGGCGGATATAGATCGCCAGGAGCAGCAAAATTCCATGCGGCTCCCAGAGAATTTCCAGTGTCATCCACAGCTATTATCTTGTAATAATATGTCACACCATTGGTCAGGTTAACATCAAGGTAATACTCGATACCAGCAGAAACGTTAGCAAGCAGGGTGAAGTTATCATCGGGGTCTAAGCTCCTGTAAATTGAATAATGATCCAAATCCAAGCATGGTGTTCCATCCCAGTTCTCGGTCACAGGGTCCCAGGAGAGGTTGAGTTCTTCACCTGTAGGTACAACTTCAATGGTAAAATTCTCAGGTGTCGCAGGAGGACGTAAATCGGGCAAAGTGACGGTGATCCCCACAGAATGGCTGGAATCGTTCGGCACCTCATCATATGCTGTCAATACATAGTAATAGGTATCCTCCTCCAGGTTCAGATCGGAATATGAAGTCTGCGGATGGGTGACATTATCAACAAGGGCGTAAGGCCCTCCTGGGTTTGTGCTCCTCCAGATTCTGTAGCCTTCGATGTCGTTATCCACTGTATTCAGGTCCCACGTTAAAATTATCCTGTTCGGCAACTGGGGGGTACCATTCGGTCCTGTTGGCGGTTCAGGAGCCAAGGAGTCATGAGGCGTGCCGTTCACAGGATCAGAATAAGGAGATTTATTTGGAATTTGGTTGTTATCCACAGCTCTGATTCGATAAGAATAGTTTTCACCATCAGTTAGGCCACCATGCACATAATATTCCTGGCCTGCAGGAACACTGGCTCTGTAGACATAATTTGGCATGCTGCTGTCACGATAATATATTTCGTAATGGTCCAAATCGGTACAATCTGTGCCGTCCATGCTTTTTGTGACAGGAGCCCAGGTTATTCTTAAAGTGTTGCCCTGGGGTAAGATCTCCACCTGTACGCCTGTTGGTTTGGCAGGGGGCACCATATCCACAACCGTACCGTTCGCCTCAGTGGAGATGTCAGAAATATTTGGAACCTCATCGAACGCCTTTACCACATAAAAATAGGTCCCTCCCTGTAGACCTGCATCTGTATAGAACTTATTCCATTTGCCATAAGTCGTGTTCACATATGTATACGGGCCGCCTGACGAATTGCTACTCCAGATTTCATAGCCCTCAACGTCATCCTCAGGGCTTTCAGTCCAAATCAGCAACAATTCATTTGAAACTTCCTCGAAAATAACAGTCAATCCTGTTGGAGGGGATGGAGGCACCGAGTCCTGGGGTATGCCGTTCGCTTCATCTGAATAAGGTCCTTCGTTCAAAGAGGTGTCGACAGCTGATATGATATAATGGTAGGTCACCCCATCGGTCAACCCGTTGTGGTTGAAGTATGTTCTATTAATCGTTGCTAAATGGGTATACGGCCCTCCAGGGGTTGTACTGTAATTGATATAATAAGCTGCCAAATCTGGTACATTGCTTGGGTCCCAGCTTATGTTCAATCCGTTCCCGATTGGAACGACGGTGACGGTAACATTTTCGATTTTATCAGGAGGTGTAACATCTCCTAAAATTGCGGGAATTCCTTCTATAACAGTGGAGTTCGGAGAGCGGTTCGGCACCTCATCTGCTGAGGCGATTTTGTAATAGTAAGTTTGCCCTGTGGCTAAGTTATAATGCCAATAACTCGTATTGCTGCTTCCATAAACAATGGCCATTACGTACCAGGTAACGTTATCAGTGCTATTATAAAGGACATAATGATCGAAATCATCGCATGGGCTACCATCAGTATTGGTTGTTACTTCATTCCATGTAATGAACAAGGCAGTTCCATTTTTAGCTGAAATCGCCAGCTCTATTGGAGCTGAAGGAGCCAACACATCCTGAGGTACGCCGCTTGCCTCGTCTGAGGGGAGACCTTCGTTCATGGAAGTGTCAATCGCAGTTACGACATAATAGTAAGTAACCCCATCAGTTAAACCTTCATGGAGATAGTAAGTCTTATTTAATACTGCTATTTGGATGTAAGGCCCTCCTGGTGTGAGACTGAGATATACCAAATATCCCGCCAAATCGGGGGCATTGCTTCCGTTCCAGCTTATGTTCAATTCGTTTCCAGTTTGTACCACGGTGACTGTGACATTTTCGATTTTATCAGGGGGCGTAACGTCAACCGTAACTGTGGGTACTCCTTCTATTACAGTGGAGTTCGGAGAGTGGTTCGGCACCTCATCTGCTGAGGCGATTTTGTAATGGTAAGTTTGCCCTGTGACTAGGTTGTTGTGCCAGTAGCTTGTGTTGCTGCTACCATAGATAATGTCCAGTACATACCATGTAATGTTATCAGTGCTGTTATAGAGAATGTAATTGTCGAAATCATCGCATGGGCCACCATCAGTATTGGCTGTTACCTCATTCCATGTAATGAACAAGGCCGTTCCATTTTTAGCTGAAATCGCCAGCTCTATCGGAGATGAAGGAGCCAACACATCCTGAGGTACGCCGCTTGCCTCATCTGAATTTTGCCCCTCATTCATCGATAAGTCGATTGCACTCACAACATAGTAGTAGGTTACCCCATCAATCAATCCCTTGTGATGGTAGTATGTTGTTTTATCAGAGATCGGTGTTATATTATCGTAGGGGCCTCCAGGGGTGCTGCTCCATTTGACAAAATATCCCGCTAAATCGGGGGCATTGCTTGGGTCCCAGCTTATGTTCAATACGTTCCCAGTTGGAACGACGGTGACGGTAACATTTTCGATTTTATCAGGTGGTGTAACATCAACCGAAACCGTAGGTGTTCCTTTTATAACAGTGGAGTTCGGAGAGTGGTTCGGCACCTCATCTGCTGAGACGATGTTGTAATAGTAAGTTTGCCCTGTGGCTAAGTTATAATGCCAATAACTCGTATTGCTGCTTCCATAAACAATGGCCATTACGTACCAGGTAACGTTATCAGTGCTGTTATAAAGTACATAATGATCGAAATCATCGCATGGGCTACCATCAATATTGATGGTTACCTCATTCCAAGTTATGAACAAC
Source organism: uncultured Thermoplasmata archaeon (assembly GCA_965371185.1). GTDB lineage: Archaea > Thermoplasmatota > Thermoplasmata. The sequence goes on along the minus strand of CBDUXN010000008.1, from coordinate 33,291 downwards.
GTAGTTCCATTTTTGGCTGAAATCGCCAGACCCTCGGGCGTAGCAGGAGGCAGGGTATCGAATATCGTGTAATTCACGACCGTGGAGTTTGGAGAGATGTTAGGCACTTCATCCGTAGCCACCACATAATAATAGTAAGTCAGACCCTCTTCAAGGTTTGGAATAACTGTATGGTTTCTTAAGCTCGGAATAAAACCATAGATGGAAAAGGTGATGTTATCTGTGCTGACGTAAATCCAGTACTTTTTCACGTCAGGCTCTGGGTTGTGATCCCAGGATAGGTTCAAAGTGTAGGGTTCCTCCAAACTGACGATCAAACCGGTGGGGATTGAAGGTGCAACAGTATCCATGGGTGTGCCGCTTACGGTATTCGAATATTCTGAGAAGTTTGGAACCTCATCAAAGGCTTTGAGCTGGTAATAGTATGTCACTCCATCCATTAAGCCAGTATCGTTATAATACTCCGTGCCTGCTGGAATGACCGCTACCCCTTGGAATGAAACACCATCATCGCTTTTAAATAAAAAGTACCCTTGGACATCCGGCTCAGGGTTCGGTTGCCAGGTGACGTTAAGGGTATTACCGGTGGGAATAACGGTTACTCCCAGCATCACAGGAGGTGAGGGAGGTGTGGAGTCCATGGTGATCCCCCAAGCCTCGGTGGAATTGGTTGAATCGTTTGGAATCTCATCATAGGCCTGCACTATGTAGTAATAGACCGTCTCAGATTCCAAACCTGAATCATGGTAAGTTGTCAGGGTCCAGTTATCCGCAATCAGCTCGTAAGGCCCTCCTGAGGTATTGCTCCTGAAAATTCTATAGCCAATTAAATCGGGCTCGGGAGGAGGAATCCAATCCAATCTTAACTTTCCAACCTCCATGAGGGTAGTAACGGTCAGACCAGTAGGAACAGAAGGAGGGGCCGTATCTTGAGGCACGCCTGAGACCACATTAGAGAAGGGCGAGAGATTGGGCACCTCGTCAAAGGCCAATATCTTGTAGTAGTACGTAACGCCATCCGTAAGGCCGGTATCATTATAGGAGGTGTTGCCTGCGGTAACGTTCGTTATCCACTGGAAAGTAATGTTATCGATACACCTAAAGATGGAGTAACCCTGCAAATCGACATCCGTATTGGCTGTCCAATGCAATGTTAGCTCATTGCCGGTGGATACAGTTTCGATCCACAAACCTGTTGGCTTTTCAGGGGGTATGAAATCCAGCACTGTGGCATTCGCTTCGTTTGAGAAGTTCGAATTTTGTGGAGGGATGTTCCAATCGAAGGCTCTGACCACATAGTAATAGGCTGTCTCAGATTCCACATCCGTATCGAAGTACGACGGCTCAAAGCCAACAGTGGCGATCAGCTCCCACTCCTCGTAATCTCCACCGGAACTCGAATTTCTGTAGAGTTCATAGCCCATTAGGGTTATCTCCTTGTTCGGGGTCCAATTGAGCAATATTCCATTGGTCTTAGCGGTTGCGTTCAAGGTGGGGGCTTCTAGGGGCAACACCCCAGGTGCCGTGAGCCATTTGATTATGTTGATGGCTAGGTTCATGTTGTCCTCCTCTTTTATGCCATCATCCCAGAACGAACCCTCGTCCACCCAGGCAGCCACCCTCCCTGGTTTTGAGGATATGGCCAGGGTCGTATCACCGTCGGTATCCCTGATGAGGCTGAGAGCGTTTTCTGAAAGCTCCAATCTCGCCATTGGACATTGTAGATCAACAATGTTCACATTTTGAGTTATACCATGTGGTAAAATATCCGTTGTGTCTCCGGGCCCACCGCCGAAACTCCAATTTATACCAGCAAAGACTGTCAGGCTTTCACATGCGCTAGAAGAATCATCACCGATAACCAACAGTCCCCCTCCAAAGGCTACATAATCCTGTATATACGAAATTGTCGATGCATTGTACTCAAGAAGCGGTTGTGAGATGATGAGGGCATTGTATCTGCCAGTCTCCAGGGATGCTATGGGTTCGTTTGGATCTTCTCCGAATACATCGAACATTCCCCCGCCGCTTGCCTTGGTTGCGTTTATCTCGTAACCACGATACTGCAATTGGTCCATAAGGTCCTCATATGATAGGATTGAATCTGCATAGTGTGATTGATCAAAAAGCAGTCTTGCCGTTACCTTGCGCACCACAACGGGAGCCGTGAGTTTGTTGTTGTCAATGTAATTCTCCCCTGGCAGGGTGTCGATTATAATTGCTATGAGAATATTCTGAGGCTTACCAATATCTGGCGGGGGCAACCATGTGAAATTTACTATTCTAGATGTGCCGTACGTTATGCTCAGGGTTCGATTCTGGGTTAGATTGCCATTGACCCAGAGGGAAATGTTAATTGGGTATTTGTCCTCATACCAATTATGAAATGTGGTTTGGATCGTATGGCTCAATTGTGGCTCGGCATACTTCTCAACCGTAAGGTTTGAAAGGGAGGTATCTTTGCCCAATTGAGGTGATGTCAACCATTCGATTATGTTCAATCCAAACTGCCTATTATCCTCTTGTTCAATGGTGTATTCATCAAACCATCCGGTGCCTGCCAAAGCCATTACCTTTCCATTGCTGTGTCTGGAGGCGGCGCCCCAAATCACGGAATGTCTGGAATCGTAAACCACACCTTGCGCTTCTACCCTGACCTCTATTGCGACGGTGGAAGCGCCAGGAGCTAAGGAGTTTATGCCTGTGGTTGTTGGGTGTGGATCTATGTTCGTGGTGGCCCCATAATCATATTCTGTGGATTCTATCCACTCTATACCTGCATAGTATGTTAACGGAAAGCATATCTCGATATCGCCACCGATAATGACCAATCCACCGCCATTCTCCACAAAACTCTGGATCGCCGGTATCTCCTTTCTACTGGAAAATTCTGTGGCTGGATCAGTGGTAATAAAGATATCATAACCCATCAGAACCCCGGGATCTACCGGGTTAGATATTAAGTCGACCCAATACCCTTGCGATTTTAGATATTCATAAAATTCCATATAGGAAATGTCATTTTCATGTGCATTGTCCACCAATATATTAGCTTTAGGTATGAAGACCCTTATCTCTTCACTCCTCCAATTATTCGCCGTATTGTTGTCAGATGTGGAAGGCACCACTTCGACCGTGATGTTGTATAAACCATCCGTGGAATTCGACCATGAAAATGGTACCGTTGTGGATGAGCCGGGATCTAATGAAAGGATGGATTGTGAGTCTTTTACTGTCCCGTTAATAATCAGGTTCACTACTATGTTTTCCTCAGGGTATGCACCCAAATTCCATATCTCGGCTGTAATCTCGGTGGTCTCGTTGGTTTTCAGGTAATCTTCAGCTTTTAAGTTGGAAACGGATAAATCGTACTCAAGTTCGTTCTGCATCAACCAGTTGAATATGTTCATGGCGAACTGCCTGTTGTCGGTTCTGTAGTAATAGCCTCCTCTGAACCAATCCCAGTTGACCAAAGCGACAACCCTTCCCGAACCGTATGTTGACACCGCTGCCTGAATTGTAGGGCTTTTAGTTGCTCTGTCGTATACAACCGCCTTCGAATTTAAGGATAGGGAAAGCGACAGCACGGCAAGGTAGCCGGCATAAGTGAGGCTTTCAGTGCCATAGGTGACGTAATGCGGGATTATGTTCGTTGTTACACCACCGCCTTCAGGCGGGCTGGTGGTTAACCATTTTATGCCTGCGAATTTTGTTACACCGAGGCATTGGTCTCGATAATAGTTCCCAACAACAAGGAGACCACCACCCGCGTCAACAAAAGCCGAGATATTTATCACCTCAGGATCAGGGTTTACAGGATTTTCAGGCAAGTAGCCCCATTCTGGATTCACAGTGATGAATATCGAATGGTTGGCGAGCAACGATGAGTTGATATTCCCGGATGTATAATTGATCCAATACCCCAAATTAAATAGATCGGTATAAAGGGCGTCGTAGCCAGAGTTGTGATCGCTGTGGCCCTCATCCACTAAAATGTATCCTTTGGGCAAAAAGACCTTGATCATCTTGGTTTTCTCGTTGTTCGATAAAGCCGCCTCCCCTGGAACTGGGCTGACCGCTATTCCCACGGTATACTCCTCCTCATGGGTCCCACTCCAGAGGAAGCTGACCTCCGCCACGCTTGTCAGAAAGTCCTCATTCCATGACCACGTCGTGGTACCGTTGGACCAGCTGACATCCAATTCGTGAAGAACAGGCGAAGAAGTGCTGTTGCATATGAACTCCACAAAAACCCTTAATGTGGGATAGATGACGGGATCTATACCTGATAAGTCATAGAAGGTGCCTTTTAACCCCTCGAAACTTAAAATGACCTCATATGTTGAACCGTTGACTATCGATATTCTGATATAATTATATTCATCCACATCCGTTTTAACTATTGTTATGGCCGACCAGGCGCTGCCTGGTGAAGGCTCTATAACATCCGTCAGCAGGCTGCCGTAATTGATATCCTCTGAATCGTATTCATATATCACGAATTCGTGCATGGCAGGAAATGCCCTTGTTCCCCAGGAACCTGTTTCAGACCCGTTTATTGCCAAAAATTTCACGGCATGGACACTGATGGGTGTGAATTCATGTGTAATCCATGTTCCGCCTGTTCCGCTGTCGTCCGTTACCTCCACTAAGGTCGTTTCAAAAGAACCGTCATTATCGGTATCGGCTTGGATTCTATAAGATGTTGCGAGATACTCATCATCCTGATAGAAATTCAGGTCTTTTATCGTATATATGGTTGGGAACGTGAATATATATTCCCCAGGTCCCGATGTGCCATCAGCAAAAAATACCGCCCTTGAATCTCCTACCATGCCGTCACCGATGTTCTGAATATCTGTCAGAGGTTCGAGCAGGGGAGACGCTTCTTTCAGGGCATCTGGTATAATATTGATTGGTATCTTATCCTCGTATTCCAGCAGGGAAACGTTACCAAGGATTATTTTTACATTAGAGGTTGACGAGATCTTTGGGATGGCTGGTGGAATGTAAGGTATGATCGTGCTGTTCACCACGGTTCCGTTGACCGTCAGGTTGATGATGACATCGTGCTCATCCCTATCGCCCAGGTTCTCTATGGTTCCATTTACGAATATCGACTCATCCACATTGGCAAAGTCCGGTGACTCGATGGTTGAGACCACTAGATCATGTTCCGTATAGCTCAGGTTTTGGGCCATGAACCAAGAGGCGATGTTTCGCCCGAATATTTTGGTGTCGTTCTTCTCAATGTTAAAGTCATTGAGCCAATCGCTGTCCCAAAGAGCGATAATTTTCCCCTTGTAATATTGACAAACGGCTGCCTGTATAGTCTCGTTCCTGCCATCATAAACCAGAGGCTCGGCACCTTTGCTCACCAAAAGGCTACCGTACGGAACCCCGAACCAGAGGCTGTCGACATCGACGGTTGTTGGATGAGAAAGGATATAAGAGCTGCTTCCCGTATTGTCTCCCTTGAAATAAAATTTGCCATGCCAACTTATACCGCTGTACGAGGTGAGGTTCTCCAAAGAGTCCATATCGCTGGTTGAGCTCCCAATGACAAGCATTCCATGCCCAAAGGCTATAAAATCTCTGATGGCCTCAATCTCGGCGGGAGCGTACCGCTCTGTTGGGGAAATAGTGAAGAACATATCATACTGTAATAGTATGTCTAATGTCAGATCCTCGTAGGAATAATTGATCCAGTACCTTTTAAATATCAGGTCCCTTAAAAATCCATAATGCGAACCTATATTGTTGCCGTGGCCTCTGTCCACCAATATGTATCCTATTGGGTTGTATACATCGATTATCTTCCCTATAACATTGTTGGCGGTATTGTTCTCTCCGGGCAAGGGTTGTGCAAAAATTTCCACCAAATAATTCCCAACATTCAAGGGAGTCCATTGAAAACTCACCTCCTCATAATGGCCAGTTTCCAAAAAAGGGATATATATTGTGTTGACGACAGCACCATCAACAGTTAGATCGATCACCAGGTTGGTAACATTCTGCAGTCCACGGTTGAACACTTTCGCTGTGATGGTTATGGTTTCATTTGGTAACGCTCGGTAGAGAGCACTGAGTTGCGTCACCCAAATATCATAATCCTCACCTGGTATGAACATTGTCCAGTCAATAAAATTCCTGAACATAAGCTCTGCATTATAATTGCTGACCCAATCCTCCTTTCCGTTACCGTTCCAAAATACAGCCCTTCCACCATCTTCCAGACAGGTGATCTTATCGTACACTTTACCCCCTAAATATGCAATGGTGATCGTACCGACGGTTTCGTTAAGTGCATGAGGTCCGGCGACCAGCGGTGGCAATCCTTCGATGGTGAAGTCCTTTGGAAATGCCCCGTAAGTTCCGTTCATAATTGGATGCGAGGGGGCATTCACGATCAAGGAATCGGCAAAGAACGGTTTGCCGCTGTACACTATTCCGAGAACCTCGGCCATGAGGCGATCGTACGTACCTTCCTTGCCGCTCATGGCGAGGTTACCTGTAACCATTAGATTGCCGCCGTTTCGCGAGTAGGCCATCAGCGCATCTTTCTCCCTGTTGGTGATGTATCGAAAACTGTTGTAGTATACGATGGTCTGATACTGGAACAACAACCCAACGTTTTCCAAATGTTTAACTGTGGCCAATTTACCGAACTTAGGGTAGTTATTGTTGAGAATGTCGTATTCGATCCCCATATCATCTAAGATGTACGATATGGGAGCAAGTTGACCCTGGTCCGATATTAGGGCAACCTTTCCTTTCTTTGGCGTTTCACCCACGAAAATGTCCTTCTCCATATGGTTATTCGAGGTTACCGTTTCACCTGCCACAATTGATGTGTTGATATAAATTCTGTATGTACCACCATCTTGTGGCGCATCCCAATTGAAGGTTACGGTTGTGGATTCGTGGCTTTTCAGGCTTATCGTTATCGTATCATATGTTGAACCGCTTACATTCAAGTAAACAACGATGTCGGTCTCATCGTTTAGGCCTCGATTCCAAATTGTTACACCGATTTGCTGCGAATCACCTGGCATTGAAAAAACTGGGCAGGTGAGGTTGCTTACCATGATATCATGGTCCTGGATGCCGTAGATGTGATGATCTATGTAGTTCTTGAACATATTCCGAAGATCGTCGTGGCCAATCCAATCCTCAAAGCCGTTATCGTTCCAAAATGTAAGGGTTCCACCCGAGGGAAAATCCCTGGCGATGATGGCATCATCAGCACCTGTACCAGAATATTGCGCAACTGTTCTGGAGTCGCTCCCTATTCCAATTGCCTTGGCATTGTTGAAATCGGGTGCAACAGGATAAAATGTGCTTCCTTTTGCATATGTGGCGTACAACCCATCCATCATAGGGTGCAGGTTGTCAACGACATTAAAATCCCAAAGCGAATCGCCGATCCCATACGTTGTAGAACCTATCAGCTCCACGAGAAGCGAGAAAACATCCAGGCAGCCATAACCTGTTAAGAGGAGATGCCCTCCAAGATCGAGATAAGCGGTAAGAATGTCGTATTCCTTCTCGGTTATGCCCCTTGAAAGTGAAAAAACGACAACCTTATGCTCAAGAATAAGCGACAGGTTCAATATGTGATCGTTATCGTTATTGCTTGGAAGGTTGGTGTAAGGGATGGCCATTTCATCTAGGATCCAAGTAATTGGAGACAGCTCAGTCGAGGACGATATCAAGGCAACACTACCCTCTTTTACTCCCGTCGTAACTACTATGAAAGTCCTGAATTGATTGTTGCTCAGATCCGTCTCATTGTCAACTGGTTCTGCCTGGATATCGATTTTGAAAAAGCCCTCAACAGCGGAGTTCCAGATGAATTGTACAAGGGACATTTCACCGCTTGGAAGGAAAGGGATGTCCGTGTGATCGTGATAAACATCGTCTATAAAGAGATTAATTCTAATATCGGCCTCGTTCTTGATTCCGATATTGAGTATGGTTGCATTGATACTGATGTTCACACCAGGCGAGATGTAAAGTGGAACTTCCACATTATCGACAGCTATATCATGCTCATCCCCGAATTCTGCAGATACAGGATAGAATATTGAGAGGGTGGTACCTAGGAGTATCAAAACGCATGCCAGGCCCTTGAATTTCGTACCCACTTTTTTCCGATGCTCTTTGGATCGTCTTGGCGCCACATGCCCCAAGATGTTCCCTCCCGTGCAATGCCTAGAACACCGTGTCTACCTAAAAGTTAACATGAATGAAGCGTCGTGTAGGGGGACGCTAACAAGGCAATGAACGCATTCTCACAGAGTGAAGTCTCGCTCCAAGCAGTCTTTCTGATGATATTAATGAGAACCGAAGTATATAAGATTTTCTCAAAACTGCATGGTAATTATAGGGACTTTTCACTGCGAAAGTAGAGGTATATAAAGCTAACTGAGAATTTCAAAGCCAGCAGGTGGGTCTTTTTTAATTGATTAGAGGCTCTATATAAACCTTACTGATTTTTTAAAAGTAGATGTTGGGACTTTTGACTACGAAATAAAAGGTATATAAAGCCATCTAAGAATTTCAAAGCCAGCGATTAGCTAATTGGCCACTATCTAATCCTACGCCTTCATCGTTTCGTTAAAGTTGGTAAATGAAAATGCTTTTAAACGGTCAGAGCCATATCATTCCCATTCGGTAGTTGTTTAACGCTAAAGAGAGGGTCGGGAATAGTTCTCTGGCCTACCCTTCTGCGAGAGAAATCTCGTTTGGAGTTAGCGTTAGATGACTACCGAAAAAAAATCTTGCGAAGGGTAGGATGGCGAAAAGGAAAGACCGACAGAAAACTGGACTTGCTGGCGAGTTATTCGTAGCTGCCGAGCTACTGAAACGGGATTACCAGGTGTCTCTTACTTTGGGAAATGCCAAAGCAATTGACCTTTTTGTCTATAACGAGGATATTAATCGGGCTTTTGATGTCCAAGTCAAAACTTTGCGGCGATCTAATTGCTATATCCTTAGTCCTAAAAACATTATCCCGAAGCGTGTTTATATTTTTGTCATGTTAAATACAATCGACAGGCCAGTGGAATATTTCATAATTAGCGGAAAGAAAATCCTTGAAAACAAAGAAATTTTATACGGAAAAAATTTGCAAGAGAATAATCCATTCTCTGCAATAAGAATAGGACAGATAAGAAAATACAAAGATAGATGGGAAATATTCGAAGACAATTAATTTCAAATCTTTGTCAGTCATTATTCACCATTTCGTAAAAGTTGGTAAGCTTATTGAAACATCTCTCTAATATTTACATTAGTTAAAAGAGATTGTATTGATGGTGGGTATGGAGTCAACTAAAAGTTTCTCCAAATGGTGCAACAATTCCATCAATACATTTATTCTATTTTTATTTTAGAAGGACATCGAGCTTTTTCTATGCCCTCTCCAATCTGAATGGCAACTTTTATGTTGCGTTGAAATTCAGGATAGTTACCTTTATCAAGGTTGTCTACCGCTTCGCCTAAGTATTTTTTGGCTAATCTTCTTGCTTTTTCACATTCAGTTTCCATTTTAATCATCTCCTTTTAAAGAATAAATTGTATTTCATGTCATTTAAATTTTACACTCGGAATACACACAAAATTTGATAAAAAAGGGGTAAAATCTTAAAATATTAAAGACCAAGTGCGCAAACATTTATAACAGTCACATGACTACTGCAAAGAGATGGTGTATGCAGGATTCGCTTTGGATTTGCTTCCCGTCCTTTGCAACCTACATACACCATCTCCACAATCCCGCCGTGGTCGAGTGGTTAGACACCTGGCTTTAGACCAGATCGACACCCGTTCAAATCAGGTCGGCGGGACTTCATTATTTGGTGTTATTATGTAAAGATATAAGCAAGGACTTAGAAGGCATCCAGACATATATATTTTATGGTTAGCTACGGGTTTATTCAGCAATTTTCAAATCGAAAGTAAAAGTAAAAAAATCACCGAGAAACAAGCTCTAAACCGTATTTTAAAGCCCGTTTTCGAGAGTGAAAACCCAAAAAATACCCAAATTCGCTTACCCCCCCGTATTAAGTATATAAACTCTAAAATCAATACTAAATATAGTGAATCGGCGGTGCTTGACACACCCCGATTCGTGGAGGCCGATAGTATGAGTATCAACCCCAAAACCTATATGGAAATCGGAGAAAATAAATATTTCCCTGAAATAGTGTCTGTTAGTGGTATCGAACAAGATTTTTGGAGAGAATTTATAAATCCGACTGAAGATACGCCTATTCAGGCGATGGACTTCATGCGGTTTGTGGATTTAAGTCCATTAGAGCCTATCGTTGAAAGATTCTTTTCAGATAATCCAAGAGCCAAAAATGCCTTTAGATTCCCAATAATGGCCACCCTAAAATCTCTAATCTATGGAAAGATGAAAGGTTATGCTTTTCTATCGAATGTCCACCAAGACCTATTATCAGTTGATGGCTTGCCTGAAGTGTTAGGCTATGATGAAGATTTACCATCCTATGACCAATTATACAAATTCACTAATAAAATCATGGGTGTTGAAGGAATAAAAGAACTTATTGATGAAATGGTTGAGATGAATCTTAGAGAAGGGTTAAGACATGGTATCAGGATCGGTGAAGAAATCACAATGGACGCTTCACCAATTCAAGCTTGCAAAAAAGATAACGATGCCCAATTGAATGTCCACTATGCTAAGACCATGAAAATCCAAAAATGTTATCTATGGCACAATCTGAGATGTAAGACCACAAGGTTGCCATTGGCATTTCACTTGAATCATGGAAATGATGACGAAGGCAAATATATGCTTCCGTTTCTTATGAAAGCTAAACATCTCGGAATACCTTTTAAAAAGTTATGGATTGATTGCGGTTATGCAACTAAAGAGAATATTGCGAGTGCAAAATTATTCTATGATTTGGATATGGTAACAAATATATCAAAGAGTTGGAAATTGAACCTTAATGCTAACTACGAAGGAATCAATAAACAATATCAAAAGCTTTGGAAAACTCCAATATATAATTCAAATGCAGATACTGAATATAAAGAAATGGCTTTGATAATGACTAATGATAGCCATGATAATAATGAAAATCCAGATAACAGACCTCATAGGCTTATAGGTGATTGGTATAGAAACGATATTCTGACCAAATATGAAGAAGCTCCCGATAGTTATATGGATGACTACCATGAACGGAATGAAATCGAATCCACACATGGCACAGAAAAGCGAGTGGGTAGTATTAAGAGAACCGAAGTTAGAGGATTGCACAACAATACCGTTCAGTTAGGCTTACATCTTTTGATGCTCCATGTAGTTGCTAATATCCGAATGAGGCATGGGATAACTGAGGGACTTACAGATATTGGATATATCAGATAAACTTTTCTCTATTTTTTAATCCCAATTTTGCTATCTGACTACTTTGAGGTTTTGACTACGAACTTTCGATGGGTTTATATACTATTGACTTGTAGTCAAAAGTCCCGATGTTGTGGAATTCTAATTTGCCCATCCACTATATAAACCCATCGGAAAAGCTGATTAGAATCCGAACTGAAGTCAATTAGAAAATCTCTGCACTTCTAAAAACCGAAAAAATAGGGTTTGTTTATATACTGCAAAAGTCCTATTACTAAAAAGGGAGTTTATGGGGCAAATGATTTAAAGGATGAGTTACATAGGTACTTTTAACCACAAATGATATAAAAGAGATAGTGGATACACTATTTTAAGAGATGGTAGAAATGGATGAACGAGGGGATACAATCAAGATTCGGAAGGTTAGGGCACTTGGGGATAGAGCACGTGAAGAAGCTAAACGGCAGGAACTTGATGAAAATGATTTGGTCATTGTAAAAACAGTTATTTCCTCTTTACCCAAATATGAGATTCAAAAAATCGAGGGGAGTCCAACACAGTTTCTACAAAAAAATTTCCTCAATATAGAGTAAGCGATGGGGTAAAATGAATAATCGGAAAACCCCCATCTTAGTTCTATGTCACACTATTTTTCATCAATCACTTAGGTCGAGTGAATTTAGGGATTCAAAGGGAAATATTGGGGAAGTTAAAAAGTGGCTATATTCCCGATTTATATTTGATTTTATCATTGAAATCGCCTCGGAATTCACTCAAGGTCAATATTTTGCTTGCACTTCTGAAAAAGTATTCAATGACATTCGTGCAAAACTTGGTGAAAAGATACAGGAACAACAAGTGGCCAACTATTTGGAGGCAATGGAAAGTGTAATCTTCTGTGTGAACAACAAGAAAATAAATGAGTTAGATATAGACAAGGGCATCATTGTTATTGCGGACACATTATCCAACGTAGGCAATTACAAACCATATATTATAACCGATATGAAAAATAAGAAATATGATAAGGCATTGGCTTATTATCAAAAATATACTGGAGAGGATGAGCCAAAAATCCCCTTTGGCATACTAACATTGGAGGAAACCATCGGATTCTTACAAGGGGGATATTCTATCCAATTCGATTATGCAAAACAGAGAGCAGAAATGTATAAAATACTTTGAGTTATAAACCTTTTACACCAATCCCCCAATATTCACCAAATCCTTAGTAACTCCATTCTGCAACCTGACCAATGCCAGAGCTAATCTACTTATCACATGCATCTTTGCTTACCACCCTAAATGGGTGCATCACTATCTGGTGGTGAATAGGTTTTCACTGCGAAAATTCAATAGGCTTATATACTATCGGCTCGTAGTGAAAAGTCCCATTATAGGAAAAACGGCGATTTAGGTGTAGGCATCGAAAGTATAAAAGTTCCAAATCGCCATTCCCCTATAGGTGTTTGAATGATCGTGGTCTCAGGTTCTGCTTCCATGTCCCTCTCTAAATCTTTAGCCGAGGAATTGGGTGTAAAGCTCGCGAACGTGGAATCAAGACGATTTTCAGATGATGAATGCTATGTCAGAATCAAAGAGGATCTGAACGGTGAAGAGGTCATACTCGTTCAAACCACATACCCTGATCACAAGATAATAGAGCTCTTCCTGCTTCAGGATGCCATCAGCGAGTTCGAGGTGGATAGGCTAGTAACTGTGATTCCATACTACGGTTACGGAAGACAGGACAAGAAATTCAACGTCGGTGAGCCCATCAGCGCGAAAACCCTGGCAAGACATATACAGCTTTCCTCGGATTCCATGATAACCGTGGACATCCACGAGGAGGGCATACTGGACTGGTTCGACATACCTGCGCTTAACATCTCGGCCATGCCTCAAATTGGCACATACCTTAAAGATCTGAAGCTTGAAAAGATCATAGCACCTGATAAAGGGGCTCAGGACCTTGCAAAAGCCGTGGCGGAGAGCACCGGCTGTGATTGGGACTATATCCCTAAAAAACGCATAGATGACGATCATGTGGAAATGGATACAAAAAACCTCGATGTTTCAGGCAAGAAGGTAGCTATTGTGGATGACATAATAGCCACCGGTGGAACCATAGCAAAAGCCGTGGAGAAGCTGAAATCCCAGGGTGCTAAGCAGGTCTATGCTGCCTGCACCCACGGTCTGTTTGCCAAGGACAGCCTATCGAAGTTGCAGAAGGTTTGCGAGCAAGTTATCTCCACTGATACGATAGAGAATGAATCCAGCGTTGTCTCTGCCGCGAAAGGGCTAGCTAAAGCTATAAAATAAAAAAAAGGGAAGAGACGATTTTTAGATGATTGGGACTATATTCCCTGAAACATCTGGAAATCTATCAATTTCCCGATGAACAACAGCCCAAAGGCGATGATTATGCCTGCTGCGATTATCATCCCGAGGCGTACGTAGTGGTCCAGTTCTTCGTTTAATATCCCACCGCCAATGAGGACTACGACCAGTAGAAGGGCGCCGAACTCCAATAAGATGCCGCCAAAGATGAGTCCAATGGTTCGCCCACCTTTATGGGCTCTCCTGTCCTTTATATACTGCTCATATTTATCCTGATCGTCAAAGTTTCCATCTTCGTTCTCATCGTACTTCTCATCCCATTCGTTTGGAGGTTGAGAGGCCATAAAAATCGTTACTATCATAGCTCCAAGAAACATTATGAATACACCCAACGTGATCAGCATGGGGAGCTTATCCTTCGCAAATAATTTCTCGAAGCCGCCTCTCCCTTTGGGATAGCTTCTTTGTATAAGTTCATCTGTTGTGGGTCGTTGATATGGTTGATAATCTTGAGGTGGCGGAGCCTGACCCGGTGGAGGTGCTTCCTGGAGTCCTCCCGGTTGTGTTGGTGGCGGAGTCCCTGGTGGCATATCCTGAGGTCTATCTTCCATTCCAGCAGGAGTTTGAGTTTCCATAAAATCACGGTTTGGGGATAGGCAAAGTAGGTAATAAATTTTTGTCTCGCTGATCTTCTATGATCAATTCGGGTCCATAAAAAAGAGGTCTTTTCCAGAAACAATATATACGGAAGATATCTTAACCATTAAACGTTGAGGTCAAGAGGTGACCCAGTGAATTACATTGAACCATTAAAAGAAATTGTAGGCAAGGATAATGTCATTACAGATGAATTGGAGCTGATATGCTATTCGAGGGACATGTCAGTACACACAGGCAAGCCCGATGTCATCGTATTTCCCAGCTCTACAGAGGACATATCGAAAATTTTGGCCTTGGCAGACCAGGAGAAAATCCCTGTTACACCCAGGGGCTCCGGGACGAGCGTGACTGGAGCGGTTTTGCCGTTAAAAGGCGGCATAGTGCTCGATATGAGCAATTTGAACAGAATAGAGGATATCAAACCTGAGGACAGATACATAGTGGTGGAGCCTGGTGTGATTTGCCAGGATGTGAACAAGGCTCTCATGCCCTATAACTTCTTCTTCCCCCCCGATCCAGGCAGCTCAACAATATGCACGGTGGGTGGGATGGTGTCCACCAATGCCAGCGGCATTCGCGCCATCAAATACGGCACAACAAAGGATTATGTGCTCGGGTTGGAGGTTGTGCTTGCGGACGGAAAAATAATTAGAACCGGGACCAAGGCTCCAAAAACCTCTTCAGGCTACGATTTAACCAGGCTGTTCGTAAATGCCGAAGGCACCCTTGGCGTGATAACAGAGATCACGTTCAGAATCATTCCCATGCCTGAGTACATCGCCTTCACCGTGGCTTCATTTGCCAATATAGAGGATGCAGGCAATGCCATATCCGAGATCTTTTCCTCAGGCATACCTCTATCAGCATGTGAAATCTTGGACAACATCAGCATCAAGGTTGTCAGCAAATCCATGAACATGGATCTGAAGGATGTTGAAAGCATGCTCATGATGGAGGTGGATGGCAGCAGGGAGGCCGTTAAAAGGCATATAGACAAAATCCTCAAGGTCTGCAAGAAACACAATGGAAAGGACCTTAAATGGTCCGACGATCCAAATGAAAGGGCAGAGATATGGAAGGTCAGATCAGGCCTTGTCTCGGCTCTGTCCAGATACAAAGAAGGATTTAGGCTCATACCCATCGCAGAGGACTTCGGCATACCGATTTCTAAGGTTCCGAATGCCATAAAAGAGGCCCATAAAATCTCCAGAAAGAATGACATAATCATCGCATCCTTCGGCCACATCGGCGACGGCAACCTTCATACAACATTCGTCTTGAACGTGAAGGACAAGGATGAATGGGGCAAGGTAAAGAAGGTGGCTGATGAGCTGATAGCAATCCCAATGAAATATATGGGCACTGTAACGGCAGAGCACGGTGTTGGAAGGGCAAGAGCGCCGTTCCTCGAAATGGAGCACGGCTATTCGGTTGAGGTTATGAGGAAAATAAAAAGGGCTCTGGATCCAAACGACATACTCAACCCTGGAAAATTGAGCCTTGAGGGCGATAAAACGGACATCTTCGACTTTTTTGCCTATGCGGATCTCCTTGAAAAACCCGAGCAGTTGAAGAGCTTTGGAAAGCATGCAGACAACGAAATCTTAGTCTGTGTGAAATGCGGTTTTTGCAGGGGCGGCTGCCCCGTGTTTGGGCAGACATCTCTAGAGTCCACAAATGCCAGAGGTAAGGTAATTCTTGCCTACAACCTTATGACAGGTAAGCTCGAACCTTCCCAGGAATTGGCTGACAAGCTTTTGCAGTGCACCACATGTATGAACTGCACGATCACATGTCCCTCCCAAATCAAGGTTGCAGATATAGTCGAAAGTATCAGAGCGTATCTTGTTGAATGCGGCTTTGCCCATTCAACCCACAAGAAGATCGCGGAAAATATCCAAAAGTATCACAATCCCTTTGGAGAAGATGAAGGCGCAAGAGAGGAATTGAAAGCCGAAGCAGAATCCGGAGAGGGAGGAATAAAGTGATCATTTACTTCCCTGGCTGCATGGCCACCTATCGCGCGAAGGAGATAGCCAGAGGCACAATTGAATTGCTGAAAAGGGCGAATGTGGAGTTCAAAATGCTGGGCAAGGACGAGTGGTGCTGCGGCTCCGTTCTGCTGAGGACAGGCAACATCGAAACTGCCAAGGAAGTTGCAGAGCACAATATCAAAGCCCTAAAAAATGCCGACACAACACAGGTTTTGACATCCTGCGCTGGCTGCTACCGCACTCTGAAAAAAGACTATGAAAAAATGTTCGGGAAGCAGGATTTTGAGGTGATCCACATTGTGGATTTTTTGGAAAGGCTCGTAGAAGAGGGAAAATTGAAGTTTCCCGAAGCTAAGATGAAGGTTACATACCACGACCCTTGTCATTTGGGGAGGCACTCCGGAGTTTACGAGGCTCCAAGAAAGATCCTGAGCAGCATCCCAGGCTTAGAGTTGGTGGAGATGGTCAGGAATAGACAAAATGCGAGATGCTGTGGTGCCGGTGGAGGTGTGAGGTCTGCGTTCAAGGAGTTATCTGATAAAATGGCCGATGAAAGGTTGAAGGAGGCTGAGGAGACAGGGGCCGAGGTGCTCACCTCTGCCTGCCCGTTTTGTACTTTTGCGTTGAGGGAGGCTGCGGAACGAAATGGCTCGAAAATCAGGGTTTTGGATCTGCCTGAGCTGCTGATGGAGGTTTTGGAGGGGAATGGGAAATAGCAATATATTTAACTGTTCAACCTGATTTGCCACGTTGATGAAGAGAAAGATAGCTGTGCCATTGATGTTGTCAGTGATAATCCTATGTTTTGTTGTTACCACAATCCAAATTGCCCCCCGATCCAAAGCGGCAACACTCACAGTGGATGATGATGGCCCTGCAGATTATCACAGTATTCAGGTCGCAGTGATTGCTGCCAATGCAGGCGATACTGTCTATGTCTACAGCGGGACTTATCATGAACATGTAATGGTGGACAAAACACTCAACCTCACAGGGGAGGACAGCGGTACCACGATAATAGATGGAGGAGGCAACGGGGATGTGGTCAGAATCACGGCAGACTGGGTAAATATAAGCGGATTCACAGTGAGGAACAGCGGGCCAAATGGAGCACCGCGCGATGCAGGAATAGAGGTTTCCAATGCCCATAATGTCACAATATCCAACAATATGTTTTCCTCGAACAGGGATGCCATCTATCTCTACAACTCTAACTATAGTCTCGTCGCAGATAATATCGTCGATGATTTCGAAGGCATCCATATTGAACTTTCCAGAAGCACTGCAATTACAGGCAACACACTTTCCAATGACTATTCTGGCATATATCTTGATTCTTCGATATCGATCGAGATAACCGACAATGCGATGACTGGCGATGGACTGAAAATCGGTGGCAATTTCCCAGAGTATTGGGATACTCATGATATCGACACATCAAATACTGTAAACGGGAAACCGGTCTATTACTGGAAGAACCGAGCTGCGGGAACTGTCCCGTCAGGGGCGGGGCAGGTGATACTTGCCAACTGCACAAACATTAGGGTCGAGAATCAGGAGATTTTCGATTGCTATATCGGAATTATTCTGGGATACTCAAATAACAATATAATCAGCAACAACAACGCCTCCTCGAACCAAGACAACGGGATGTATCTTTTTTATTCTGATGACAATCTTATTGAAGGCAACACTTACTTAGAAAACATGGAAGGTATTTATTTCATAGGATGCAATGAAAATACCATCACAGGAAACCATTTCTCTGATAATGCAGGCGGCATAGTCCTAGGTGATTCTGACGGGAACATAATATCTAATAATACCGTATCGGGAAACCTGTTTGGTGTAATGTTGATATATTCCGATGCAAATAATATCAGTGATAACAGTTACGCTTCCAACTGGGCGGGTCCTGGGATATATATTGGATATTCATCAGATAATATTATCACAATGAATACTATCTTTGATAATAAATATGGAATCAACGTTACTGATTCCTTTAACAACAAGATATACCACAATAACATCACTAGCAATACATTCCAAGCATCCGATGATACTATTTCCGGTAACCAATGGGACAATGGATACCCCTCAGGTGGGAATTACTGGGATGATTATACGGGAGCGGATACGAAAAACGGCCCAAACCAGGATATTTCTGGTAGCGATGGCATAGGGGACACGCCATATTCAATCGATTTCGATTCCCTGGATAAATATCCGTTAATCAAACCTTGGGGTGAGGACACCATTCCACCGGAAATAGAGCTTGTTGAGCCCTCCAATAACTCCGTGATAAAGCCGGGAACCATAATCACCCTCTCTATCTCAGATATAAATTTGCACGAAGTAACATGTTCGATAAATGGGGGTCCATATCAGAATCTTGTATCTCCTTATGATATCGATACGAAAGACTGGGAGGATGGGAATTACAGAATCGATGTTTACGCAGAGGATACCTCTGATAATACAAACACAGCCTCATTTAATATTATTGTGGATTCAACTCCCCCGACGATTTCTCTGAATTCACCCGTGAATGGTTCAATTGTAAATTCCGCTCCAGAAATAGATTTAACAATCTCAGATGCGAACCTGGATGAGGTTTCATATTCGGTTAATGCAGGCACTCAATTACCGCTCTTTGTGCCGTACATCATAGATGGCAGCAGTTGGCCGGAAGGGGAAAATACTCTCGCCATCTATGCAAACGATCTAGCCGGCAATTCCAATGAGAGATGGTTCGTATTCACAAAGGACTCGGTTGCACCTGAAATATCATTAACTTCTCCTGAAAATGAATCACTACTTATAGAATCTACAAATCTTGATTTTGAAGTTTCAGATGAACACTTGAAATCAGTGAGTTATTCCATTAACCAATGTTCATTTACGACTCTCGAAGAACCATACGATTTAGACACGACAGGTTGGGATGATGGCGAATATAATATAATAATAAGAGCAGATGATTTAGCAGACAATGAAATTGAAAAATGGTTTGTTTTCAGGTTGGATACATCGCCTCCTTCAATATCCTTAACCTCTCCAGTGGATGGAGGATCAGATGTTGCCGTTGATGGAAAAATTATCATAGAGTTCAACGAGCCAATGGATTGCGAATCAGTTGAATCCGCGATCTTGATCACCCCATATATTGAATATACATGCAATTGGACCAACGACAATAAAACCTTAACATTAAACTTCTCGGAACCTCTGGAATATGATACCCTCTACCAAATCTCGATAAGCTCGAAGGCAAAGGATTTGGCTGGCCGGGAATTAGACGGAGGTTACGATTTTGAGTTCACTACGATTGGAAAGCCTAAAGAAAAGGATGAAGAGGGTTTCCCAATAGTCTATCTTCTTCTAGCATTATTAATGGCTATTGTTGCAGCGGTAGTTATCGTTGCACTGGCCATGGCCAAAAAGAAAAAAGCCCCTGGAGAAGTGGTTGAAGCACAAGTTGAAGCTATAGACGCCCCTCAAACCATACAACTCACA
Organism: uncultured Thermoplasmata archaeon; assembly: GCA_965371185.1. Taxonomy (GTDB): domain Archaea; phylum Thermoplasmatota; class Thermoplasmata. The sequence goes on along the minus strand of CBDUXN010000008.1, from coordinate 13,389 downwards.
TGCTCCAACTGTAACAACCCCCTTCAGGTCAATGACATTGGTACAACCCAGAACGTCACATGCCCGTTCTGCTCGACATTACTAACCGTCGAATCAAGAAAAGCTGCGGTGCAAATGCCGCAACCTCAACCACAGCAACCAACGATCAATATCTCCTGCCCGAAATGCAGATATGGTTTTACGGTTGTGAAAACTGGTTCACCTTTGCAGGTTCAATGCCCGAATTGTGGAGTTAAAGGTAAATTGGGATGATCACCTTATTGGTTTATCCAATTAGAACTATGTTCGCAACTCATTTATTGCCCAATTACTTATAGCATTATCACGCTGAATCAAAAGATATTGGTGTTAAAACGATGAACTCGATGGTTTTAAATAGTGCTAAGATGTATATTCCAGTTGAGATGATGCAATGACAAAAAAAGAACGCTGGCTTGCTGAGCATATAAAAGAATTAGAAGCCCATACAGGAAAATATATTGCGGTTGTTGATGAAGTCATAGCTGCCGTCTCTCCAGATCCTGGTGAGGCGATTAGAGAAGCGAAAAAATCCTATCCCGATAAAACTTCATTGTTGATATACGTCCCAAAAGAAAAAGAGCTGGAGATGCTCATATGAGGGAGTTTGATATTCCCTATGTTCAATTCAAGGGCAGATTTTTACCGATCGCTGATATCGCCATCAAAGGCAAATTTTGGCAGGAACTGCAGGTTTTTGTAGATAGCGGTGCGAGCTTCTCCATGATTCACAGCAGCATTGCAGATGCTATTGGGATTGAAATAGAAGAGGGAAAACTGGTATATGTGACAGTTGGAGATGGAGGTGAAATACCCGTGTATATTCACCATCTGCCAGTGAGATTGGAGGTTATAGAATTCGAGGCTGATGTTGGCTTCTCAGAGAAGCTCGGCATTGGATTTAATATACTGGGTAGGAAGGATTTTTTCGAAAGATTCATGTTCTGTTTCAGCGACAGCAAGAGGGTAATGAGGGTTATTGAAGTCCTATGAACTTGAGTTAATGTGGATAATTCTGTATAGATTATTTGATTGAAAAAGAGATTAAAGAAATTGTGTGGCAACTGTTAACAACCACTATGCCTTCAAAACAAAAGTGAACCTATCATCCTCCAAAGCTTTAATCTCCAGCTTCAATGCCATCCCAATATTCAATGCCTCCTCTTCCATACCCTCTATCCAACCCAAGGCCCTTCCTCCCTCTTCCAGATCAACCATGGCTATTGTGTACGGCTTATCGTCCTCGAAGCCCTGTGGGGCAGCATGAATCGTGGTGTAGGTGACGAGCTTACACTCACCGCTTATCTCTTTCCATTCCAAATCCGATGATGGACATCGCACGCAGTCGCCCCGTGGGGGGAAATGGAACGTCCTGCATTCCTTGCATATCGTTCCTTTTATTTTACCCTCATCAAGGAAATCCACGAATTTCGAGACCTTAGTAAAAGGGGCAAATGACACCTTTCCGAACCTCTCAAAGCCCATATCATCACCTCTTGTATATGTTCACGAAGCAGTACTGGCCTATGCCTCCAACATTATGGGTCAACGCTATCTCAGCCCCGTTCACCTGCCTCTCTCCTGCTTCACCTCGCAGTTGTTTCACAGCCTCAACAGTCATAGAAGTGCCTGTTGCACCCACAGGATGGCCTTTGGCCTTCAATCCTCCGTCCACATTAACAGGCATTTTTCCTCCTAGGTAGGATTGCTTGTCTTCAATAAACTTGCCTCCTTCACCTCTTTTGCAGAACCCCAAGTCCTCATAGGCCATGATCTCCGCGATTGTGAAGCAGTCGTGTACATCCGCCACATCCACGTCCTTGGCCTCAATACCTGCCATTTTATAGGCCTGCTTCCCTGCTTCCACTGCGCTTGGGATAGTGGAAATTGAAGGCCTGTTCAGAACAGAAAAAGGCGCAGATGCGCTTCCAACACCTTCAAGCCACACCGGTGTATCTGATATCTTTTTTACAACATCCTCATTTGCCACTATTACACAGGCCGCGCCGTCAGCGTTGGCGCAGCAGTCGAACATCTTTAAAGGCGAAGCGACCGTTGCCGAGGACATTATCTTCTCCAGACTGACCTCCTTACGAAACCTGGCCTTTGGGTTCTTTGTACCGTAAAAATGGTTCTTTATGGCCACCAGGGCCATCTGCTCCTCTGTGGTGCCGTACTCATGCATATGCCTTCTCGCGTACATCGCATAATAACCTGGAAAAGTCGTGCCGAAATTGGATTCCCACTGCACATCCCCCACCCTCCCCATCAAGGCAAGAATCTCAGGGGTTGAGAGCTCCATCATCTTCTGCACGCCAATGACTGCAACGACATCGAACATGCCTGCCTTGATGAAACCATAAGCGCTGTAGAGCGCAGCCGAGCCAGAAGCACATGCCGCTTCAGTTAAAAATGTTGGTTTCGGATTCATTCCTATGTACTCTGCAACTACACCAGGCAGGGAGCGCTGTTTGTGATACTCAGGAGAGGAGCCAATTAATACGGCATCGATGTCATCTTGTGTAATGCCTGCATCCTCCATGGCCTCCCTGAAGGGCTCGAAGGCCAGCTCCTGCACTGTTGCATCATTTCTCCTGCCAAACGAACCATGACCTATGCCTACAACACCGATTCTCATGCATTCCCCCCATGATCATAAATTATCAGATATACTGTCCGCCGTCCACCTTGATAACCTCCCCAGTGATATGTCTCGCATTCTCTGAGCAAAGGAACACCACAACGTTCGCCACATCCTCTGGGGTGCCGATTCTTACCAGCACCGTTTCGTCTATCGCCTTCTGCTTCCATTCATCGGGAAGGCGAAGCATCATCTCCGTGCCTATCATTCCTGGCGCAACAGCGTTTGCGTTCACGTTGAACCTACCAAGCTCCCTTGCAAGGGTTTTTGTCAATGCTATTATTCCGCCTTTGCTTGCTGAATAGTTGGACTGCCCGAACTTGCCTCTCAAACCGTTTATGGAGGTGATGTTCACGATCTTTCCATGACCTTGCTGCTTGAATATCGGTGCAACGGCTCTGGCATAGTTGAAATAGCCTTTCAGATTGACCGCCATTACAGTGTCCCACTGCTCCTCAGTCATCTTCCAAATCACGCTGTCCATGTTTATGCCTGCGTTGCAGACGAGTATATCCAATCCGCCGAGCTCGTCGATAACTTTCTTTACCATCTGCTCAGCATCATCCGTCTTTGCAACATCGGCCTTCACTGCCAATCCTTTCCTACCAATGTTGTTTATCTTCTCTGCAATGGCGTTTGCCTCTGCATCATGCTTCCGATAGTTTATTGCAACACTCGCACCTTCCTTCGCAAGAGCGATGGCAATTGCGGCCCCTATGCCCAAACTGCCACCAGTAACCATGGCAACCTTGCCCTCTAGCTCCATATCCTTTCCCCCTACTCGTTCTTCCATTCAGGCTTTCGCTTCTCTAAAAACGCCTTCAGACCTTCATTTGCATCGTGTGTGTTCATCAATTTGTTCAGGTAAATGTTCTCAACCTTTGCCACACCTGTGTGATAATCTTCACCAAACGCCTCGTCAATAGCCTCCTTCGTCAACTGCAGCACCACTGAGCTGCTGCTCGTTATCTTTTCGAGAAATCTATTTGCTTCCTCCTCGAACTTCTCGGCAGGAAAAACAGCATTTATCAGGCCCAAGTCCTTGGCCTCGTTTGCAGAGATCGTATCACCTGTTAAAAGCAGTTCCAATGTCTTCCTGAAATTCATGAACCACGGGAAAGTCACAGCCGCGATCGGCGCAAAAACACCAACCTTGATCTCCGGCTGCCCGAATTTGGACCTGTCTGATGCCAGGACGATATCACAGAATATGGCAAGCTCACAACCCCCTCCTAAGGCGGCACCGTTTACCAATGCGATTGTAGGAGCTTTTATCTTGGTCATTTTGAAAAATATCTTATGAAAGACATGTATCATCTCCTCTGTTTTTTTTCCGGTATGATCCGAGACATCCACGCCTGCCGAGAAGGCCTTTCCCTCGGCTTTGAATATAACAACTTTCAATTTTCTGTCATCCTTCAGACCTTCCAGGGCCGTGGATATCTCCCGCATCATCTCGATGTTCAAAACGTTCAAAGGCGGCCTGTTGAGCGTGATTTTTGCTGTATGCTCATCCCTTTCAAATTCGATGTTCTTGAACTCAGCCATGCATCTCCCCCTAATATATCGGTTTCGAAAAGCTAATGCCATGATTGGTATTAAATGTTTGGTGGATTGGTTTTTCAACTCGTTATCGATGTTCACTTTCAACCAAGTTGTTAGGGTGGATCATGGGAAAGGGGTTTCCCATTTTCATGGAAATTATTGTTTGCTAGTATTAATTTGCTGAGATAATTTACATGTTGACGCACTTGGTCTCGGATTACAACGTAGACCAAGTGCGGCTTTACATCAAAATTCCTACGGAATTTGTCGATGGCCGGAGGGGGCAGGATTGCGGGAGAAGAGGTTCCAGAAGAGGGGGGAAGGCGGTGGGCTTAAATAATGCCCTCGGATGATAAATAACTGATAACTTTTAATCCTATAACCCCATTTCCTACTTCAATGAACCAAATGCAGGAGATCTTAGATTTGGATGTAACGGACAGCATGAGGAGGAACATCGTGGTTCTATCCAGGGCCATCGATGCTTTTGAAACTGCAAATAGGGAGGAGACAAGGAAAATGCTTGGGCGGATCCACAGTAAAATTGTGGAGGCGGAGGAGTACTTCTGGAGGCCTGTCGATTCGCAAGAGATATACGAGAGGCTGAAGAATATCGCGCTTCAACTTGAAGACGAAGACAAAGCAGGTCATTACGATTCTCAAATCAATCTATTCAAAGCGAACGAGCTGGAGTTCAAGGGGAGGGTCCAGGATTTCTTTGGAAACAAGGTCAAGGCTCTTGAGTTCTACGCCATGGCCTTGGAGCTTGTACCGGATCATGAACTCGCCTTACCTGCACATGAAAAGGCTCTGAAGAACGTGGAAAGGGCACGCAACGACTTGGCAACCATGGAAAGGAAATTACGATCAAAAGAGGAGGACCCAAAACTCTGGTTTAGGAACGGCGTGGCGCTCATGAGTGTGGGTGAAGTGGAGAGGGCAATCCAATGCTTTGACAGAACAATCGAACTGGATCCTTCATATCCAGATGCCTGGGCGAGAAGGGGCACTGCTGTGGAGAGTCTTGGTGACTACGAAGAGGCAAAAAAATACCTGGATAAAGCACTGGATTTGAAACCAAAATCCATGATCGCAAAGCGCGGCCTTAACTATGCCGAGTACTTTCTTGATCGCTGAGTTACCTACTTAATGGTCTGCAATTTCCCTTTCTATGCAGTTTAGGGTGGGCGGAGGAGGTAGGGTGGAGGGAGCAGAGCGGGGGGTAATAAGGTAAAATGAAAGGAGATGGAGGGGGCGAAGCTAAATAACCAGGAGGACGGCAGACAGCCAAAATAGCGACCAAAAACCTATTATTGCTGGTAATAATTATGCATGCTGGGGATAACGAGGAGTGCATAGATAATGAAAAAGAGCAAAAAGAGCGCAAAGGCTCTGAAAAAAATGGCCTACAGCGGCGACCCTTTTAAAAGGAAAGAAGCTGCAATTTATTTGGGGGAGCAGCACTTCAATGAGGAATACCTTGGCTTAATAAAACGTTTGATCAAAGATGAGGACGAAGGGGTATGGAGGGGGGCCTGTGTGTCCTTGGGCAAATTTGCTTTCGGTAATTCCAATGTCTATAAATACATAAAGGGCTTGGTGAATGATGACTACTTTTGGGTTCAAAAAAGAGGGATACATGCCCTGGGAGAATTCGGAAAATACGATCACAGAGGCATACGATACCTAACTGAAATCATTGGGTCGGGACGTAAGGAAATCATAGAGGAAGTAGTTGATGTTTTGGGAAACATTGCAATAGAAAGCGAAGACGCTTTTAAGATGTTGATAAAACTCATAAGAAGCAAGGATGAACTGATAATCCAGCCAGCCATATCATCCGTAGGTATACTGGCAAGGGAGCGGGACGAGGCTTTGAAGGAGCTGAAACCTTTTTTAAAGGATAACAACAACCTCATCCGTTTATGGGCCGCATCAGCCATTGGCGATGCTGCAGGAACCAACGACAGCGCCTTTGAAATTTTCAGTGAACTTGTGGATGATAAGGATGTTTATCTTCGTCGGGGGTTCTCAAAAGGATTGTTGGGGGTTGCGAAGAATAGGCCAGATGAGACCTTGATTATCATAGAAAGGACTGTAGAAGATGACGACAGGTACGTCCGAACCAACGCAGCACGGGCATTGGGTGAAATCACAACGAAAAACAGGAAGGCTTTTACCCTTATACAAACGCTTTTAAACCATGATAAAGGAGATGTCAGGAGAGGGGCTGCAGAGGCATTATTAAATATACCTGATGAAATTCAAAAGGATGTTATCCCCCTTATAAAAACACTGGTTAAAGATGACGACTATTATCTGAGGAGTGTTGCTGCCTTCGCATCTGCAAATATGGCTGATACCTCATCAAAAGATGCTATTAAGCTTTTAAGGAAGCTGGTAAAAGATAAGGACGAGTACGTCAGGAGGGATGTGGCGCTAGCTCTAGGAGAGCTGCCGGCTAACATGGCTGGGAAGGCCTTTCCTTACCTAAAAAAACTTTTGGAAGATAGGGAAAGCATCGTGAGAAGGGTGGCAACAAAATCATTGAAAGTAGCGGCAGGTGAAAAGCGCGATGAAATATTGACCTTGATGCCGATGCTTATGGATGATTTTGACGAGAGCGTTAGAGTAAATACCGCGGAGGTGTTATGGGAGATAGCTGAACCAAGAATAAAAAAGTCGTTTGCCTGTTTAAAAAATATGGCATCAGACGAATCCCCGAGGGTGAGGGATAGGGTCGCCAAAGGCTTAGAGATCGTTTTTGATTTGGAACCCGATCTGTTTTTTACAAGGATCATGGTGTTACAGGATGAAGGCATTGATCCAGAGGTTCTCGAGTTGGTGAGCAAGCTGGCGAGGGATGAGGAAATAGCCAGAGTATGCGAGCTATTTGCCGCGCTTATGAGTGGGTTGAACGAGGCTAATATAGAGAATTATCTGAAAAGAGGATTGGAGGTTCTTGAAGATATTAAGAATTTAAAATACAGTGATGATTTCAGAAATGTTTTTAAAACATTTCTTCTCGGGATCAGAGCCAGGAGATTAGAGGACATAGCACTGATAAAATTCGATCCCGAGCCGCTCAAGTCCCTTCATAAATCCATCACCGGGATAGACCCTGAGATCTTTGGAGTATTGGAAGAGTTGCCTGAGATAGCATTGCGGTATAAACAAATCGAAGGATTGAGCGACAAGCATCTATATCTGGGAAAAATGCTGGGTTTGATCGATTCCACCCTTGAGAACCTCCAAGAAGCAAAATATCCAGAAACAAAAATTATGAAGCAGGTGCTCATCAATTGGCGAGTGCTGCTGTCCCAAACAATGGAAGGCCTGAAGGGAAGGGCCGATTTGAGGGTTGTGCTCAGAACAAAGAAATTGTTGCCCCTCGAGACCCTGACGCTGCTGCTTGGCATCGAAAATACGGGTGAGAGTCTGGCGGAGCATTTGGTTGTCCAGCTCATGCCTTCCCCCTCCTATAAAATAATCGATAAAACCAAGAGAATCGAGATGCTGGCCCGGGAAAGGAATGAGGCTGTAGAATTTCGAATAAAAACCAGGAAAAAGAAGGGGTTCAGGGTGAAATTCAACATATCCTTCGACGACCTCGAGATGAAGGGGAAAACTTTGAGCTTCGCAGATAGGGTGAGCTTTATCGACATACCACGGGAATTCAAGTACATACCGAACCCATATATCACCGGAGGTCCGATAAAACCAGGTTCAAGGGAAATGTTCTTCGGCAGAAGCGATGTCTTCGATTTTGTAAAGAACAACCTGAGCAGTACAACCCAGAAGAACGTGCTGATACTTCAAGGTGAACGGAGAACAGGCAAGACCTCCATACTCTATCAGCTTTCAAATGTTTTGGGTCCAGAATATATTTGCGTATTCCTGGACGGGCAGGAATTCGGAAGGGCGACTTTGGATTATCTCTTTTACAGAATGGCGAAACTCATCTCAAATGCATGTGAAAAAGAAGGGATCGGCGTTTCTTTACCCCCCAAAAAGGCCTTCAAAGATGACCCCTGGTATGTGTTCAAGGATCAATTTCTAGAGAAATTAAACGATGCCCTAGGAAATAAATACCTCGTTATATTCTTCGACGAATTCGAGAGTTTGGAACATGCCGTGACGAGCGGAGCCCTGGATCCTGTGATCTTCGATTACATAAGAAACCTGATGCAACATGAGGAAAAATTGGTATTCTTATTTTCAGGGGTGCACAGGCTGGAGGAGATGATGCAGGATTACTGGGGGGTGATGTTCAACATAGCTCTCTACTGGAAGATCAGTTTTTTGGGAGAGAGCGAGGCCAGAAAGTTGATCATAAAGCCTGTTGAGGGCTATAATATGCTGTACGATGACCTGGCCATAGAGAAAATCATAAGGGCGACGGCATGCCATCCGTACTTCGTCCAACTGCTTTGCCGATTTTTGGTGAACAGACACAACACAGAGAAAAGGAACTATATTACGGTGCAGGACGTGAAAGAAGAACTTGTGAACGTAGTTGAGAAGGCGAGGCCCCATTTCGACTACATATGGGCGCTCTCCTCATCATATGAGAGGATGTTGCTCGCCATCCTACCTGAAATCCTGAGGAAAAAGAACATAGCAACAGTGACCGACATACTGGAGGAATGCGATCAAAGGAGATTGGATGTGTCCAAAGGGAAGATAATCTTAGCCTTGAAGACATTAACCGCAAAAGACATCTTTGTTAGGATTTCAAACGGTGCAGTTCATTACAGGTTCAAGGTGGATTTTATCAGGATGTGGGTGGAAAAGCATCAGCCCCTGAGTAAAGTTGTGGAGGAGATGGGGGAGGAACTGAGGGTGGAGTGAAAAGCTCACTTCCTAACATCCACCATGGCTATCCTCTCAAGCACCAGATCCCTTATTTTATCCTTATCCACAACCGAAACTTCCTCCTCGGTTATCCCGAACGCCTTGAGCTTGTTTTCATTGAATTCCAAAACGCTATCATCCCTTTTCAGACCTAGATGGGAAAGAAGTCCTTCGAAATCCACATCCTCGTCAACGATCACAGCGATCCTTTCGCACCCATCCTTCAAGCCAATCTTTGCCAAGGCATTCTTGATCTGCGGCTCCCCTGCGGCATAGATGAGGATTTCCATGGCCATGGTAGCGGAAATGTTTTCCTCCCTTTCAAAAGCTCTTTTGGCATGCTTGATGGCTGAGAGAACATGTTCCTTGCCAAGGACCTTATCAGCATCAAAGAATTGAAGCAAGATGTCTTTTTTAGATGTAGAACTTGAAACGAAGTCCTGTGCCTTTCGAATAAAATCATCAACTGAATCTACCTTGCCGATGCAGCCGATTATATTGAGTTTTAATGGCGTTGCAGACATCATACCAGATCCTTCAATCTTGGGTCAAGGGCATGCTTGATCGCCGTGATTATGGTTGCGCTAATCAAGATGAACAGGGAGAAATAGGCGATCTCCGTAACTACGGTACCGTGAACAACCAGTCCCAGGGCAGTGCTGCATCCTGGGGGATGCTCTGTATCAGTGACCACCATGATAAAAATCGCTAAGCCAACAGAAGCGCTTGCCGCGATAATTTGAAGAAAATCGGAGCCATTGCCAAAAAAGATGAACAACACGGCACACGAGCCACCCGATATCACACCCACAGCATGCCCGCCTATCACGTTTCTCGGCTGTGCCGTTACATTTTTCGGCATGGCAAAGACCACAAAGGCTGTTGCTCCTAAGGCCGCAACAATTACAGGTGTAGCTAATGTAAGAAAGACCAGAACGACGAATAACGTTAGGGTGGCTAGAAGGCTCTGCAAAACGTAATACACCCACATCTTCTCTTTCAGCAACTTCAAGTCGATGATGTGTTTTCTTCTCTTTTCTTTGTAGGCACCCTGTATCAGCGTTTCTTTGGATTTTCTACGGGTTTTTTTCATTGTCATCATCCTTAACCATTGCCTTTCCCAATATTTGCTAGACATCTACAAGCTCAATTCCTCGCTTTCTCCATGATGATAAGATGATCTTCCGTAGCTCCTCACTGCCTTCAGCGTTTATCCATTCTTCCTCAAAATCGACTGTTTCTGCAATTTGAACCAACCACATGAGCGAGTGAAGATAGAAATCCTGCTCATCAGGAGACGAAACCACTATGAAAGCGGCACGGACTGGGGGGAGGTCTTCTGAAAAACGGGCACCTCTTTGTGTCCTGGCCAATGCGATTTCAAATTTGTTGCGTCCCTTAATATGGAAAGATATCACCGCAAATCCAGGTCTTACTATGATGTTTGAATCTCTTTCTCGCCTAATTAACCGCTTATAAAGCTCATTCTCGCTCAGCTTCAATCGTTTCGCTAGGGGCTCTGCGACCTTTTCTGAGAATTTTTCGGGCGCTACGAAATATTTGAGGTCCAAAACCACACTATTTTTTATCTTTTGTTCAAATCTCGCTTCTGTCATATCATCTCTTTCTATCAATATTTCTCTCAGTTCCTCATCCAATAGATAATCTGTGGACTTAACCCCGATCACCCTTTCGACCACATGTAACAGTGCATATTCCCGTTTTATCTTACCCTGTGCATAAATAAAATACCACCCCAACCCGCAAACAATGAAGATACCGGTTATCATGAGAGGAACACTTCCCATCCGAATAATAAGAAATCCATATCCGACAATCCCGAAGATCTGAATCCATGGGTAGAAAGGCGCTTTATATTTCGGTCGATAATGCCTTATGTTGCTTTCCCGCATAAAAATCACAGAAATATTTATAAGTACAAATAACAGAAGTATCATAGTCGAAGCTGCCTTGACAAGGTTTTCTAGGCTTAAAAATAAAATAACAAAAATCATAAGGGAAGATGTGAAAATTATGGAGAATGCAGGTGTCCCACGTTTAGATATTTTCTTCAAAGGACCCGGTAGTAATTCGTCTTTGCTCATAGCCATTGGTGTCCTGGAGGCGCTCAGCAACCCTGCATTAGCTGTAGTAGCAAATGCCAAAAGCGCAGCAATGCCTAGTAGTATGCTTCCACTCGGGCCCAAGTAAGTGCCAGCGCCAAGGGAAATTGGAAGGAGGGAATTTTGTAGTTGGGCAGAATCTACCAAGCCTATTGTTATGAAGATAACTAAAACATAAAGTAAGGACATGATACCCCAGGAAAGAAACATTCCGAGAGGTATGTTTCGCCCCGGGTTTTTAACTTCTTCTGCAACACCTGCGATTTTTGTCAAGCCCGCGTAGGAAATGAAAACGAAGCCTGCAGTCGCGAAAATGGACTCTGACCCGAAAGGTACAAAGGGTGTATATCTACGGGGCTGAATGAAGAAAGCGCCAGAAATAACATAAAAACAGAGCAGGCCGAGAAGTGCAATAACCATGGCAACTTGGAAACGCCCTGCAAGTTTGGCACCAATTACATTCACAACACTAAAAATCAGACAACATGCTACTGCGACGAGCTTAATTTGCAAATCTGTAATGCCAGGATCAAGTAGTAATATGAACATCCCTATTCCTAAGAGTGCAAAAGCGCTTTTAAACGATAGAGAAAACCAATCTGCAAGTCCTCCAAGTGTTCCCATCCGAGGGCCCAAACTACGATCTATGAAAAAAAAGTTCCCGCCTGCTTTCGGCATAGCTGTGCAAAGTTCAGCCTTGGAAAGCATAGCAGGTATGATCAAAACACTGGCAAGCAAATAAGAAATGAGTATGGCGGGTCCGGTTTTTGCGTAAGCGAGTGCTGGTAAAATGAATAACCCGGAGCTTATCATAGCACCAGATGAAATACAAAAAACCTCAAGAAGACCAAGCTCTTTTTTCAACTTCATAGCCATCATTTCCATATCAACGATTTTTCCGACACTGTATCGCTTCCCATTTATATGTTTATTTCTTATATAATCCTCTGGAAAATGTTGACCCCTGAGGCTCTGCCAACCCATATCCTAAAATACACTTAAATCGTTCAATGTAATCGGTATGGAACATTACGATGTTGTTATTGTGGGCGCAGGTCCAGCGGGAGGTTACGTAGCGGGCAGTATTTCGAAGGCTGGATATAAAGTCGCTTTACTTGAGGAACACTCCGAGATAGGCAGACCAGTTCAGTGCGCAGGTCTGGTGACTCCTCGGGTTTTTGAGATCCTTGGCTTCAAATGTGGCATCGTGAACGAGGTGAGGGGTGCAAGGGTCCACTCGCCCTCGAATCGAACCCTCCTCTTAGACGCCAAGAAACCCAAAGCATGTGTAATAGACAGGGCGATTTTCGATGGTAAGATCGTGAATTGGGCGGTGGATTCCGGCTGCAAGCTGCTTTTGAGGACAAAGGTGAAAGGCGTAACCAGAGGCAAGAGCGGTGTGAAGTTGGATGTTACAGGGAATGATATAACAGACGAAATGGAATGTAAACTCATAGTTGGAAGCGATGGAGTTGGCTCCACTGTGGCGAGAAGCCTTGATTTTCCAAAACCGAAGGAAATCCTTTCCGGGTTTGGAGCAGAATATGTAGGCGATTGCGGCGCAGATAAAGATTTTGCGGACATATTCGTTGGAAACAATATCGCTCCCGGTTTCTTTGCCTGGATGATACCTACTGGGGGAGGGGTAAGGGTGGGGCTGTGCACCTCCTCCGGAAAAAAAAGCACCCATCAATATTTCAAACAACTGCTCTCACATCCGGAAGTTAAAAAAAAGCTGAGGAATGCCAGAACCGAGCGCTACACCGCTGGACTGATACCATTGGGACCTATGAGCAAAACCTATTCGGAGAGGACAATGCTTGTGGGTGACGCGGCAGCCCAAGTAAAGCCTCTATCTGGTGGCGGGATATACCTGGGCTTGTTATCGGGGGGACATTGCGCCGATGTGGCGATAAAGGCCCTTGAAAATGAGGATTTTACCGAGAGGTTGTTGAGGGAATATCAGAAACGGGTTCAAAATGATGTCGGAAAGGAGTTGAAAAGAGCAACCACTCTCAGAAAAATCTTCGTTGGGCTGAAGGATGAACATCTGGAGGAAGGGTTCAAGGTTCTGGATGATGAGAGAATTCTGAATTTCATAGCAGCCCATGGAGATATAGATTATCCCTCAGGCCTTACGAAAGCGGTGCTTAAAAAGGCGCCAAGACTGATGAAGTTTGCCGGACCAGTACTTAAATCCCTGATCTA
>CBDUXN010000007.1:0-43932 GCA_965371185.1 uncultured Thermoplasmata archaeon | reverse complement strand
AGATACACTATTGTATTTGCAATTTTATCCTTTGCTTGTTTCAACTATCTTTATATTTGGATACTATATCTGGATTAAAAGATTGGTAAAGGATACTGTTATCTGTCGTTGTAGTATCATTCTTCTCATTTTCTTAAATCTATGGCTTCAATTCCATTTTTCACCTCAAGCTTTTGGTATAATGCTTCTCCCAATTATTCTTTTAACAATGACCAAAAAGGGATTTGAATGGAGAACAGCCATGTTCGTTCTAATTTTAACTTTGATAATATCTCACCCAACTACCATTTTATTTCTTTTTATGATTGTAATTTCCCAGCAATTAATAAAAATAGTTTATAATATTAGAAAAGGACATAAAAATGATATAACCCAAGGAAGAAATACCTTTGTCTATTCCTTAGTAATTATATTAATTTGTTCAATGATAATTATTATCGTTCTTCTTCTAGCATCAAGCAACTTTATTAGACTGTTTGATCTCGAGAAGGCGTGGGAGACGCTTACTTCGATATTTGTATTAAGATCTCAAAATCTATCGTCAATTATAAGAGCAGTTATTTTACTTGGAGCATTATTGGCTGTTTTAGCCTCAATTGTCTATTATAAAAAGCATAACGAAAAAATGTTTGTATTTAGTACCGGTTGGTTCATTGGATGTATTATACCAATTTTTTTTGATATCACCCTTGGAGGAGGGGGGTTTCATGATAGAAGTTTGATGTTCGCATACCTGTTAATTCCACTATTATTGGTTCAATTCTTATGGATTAACAAATATATTACCAACTTCAAATTTAAAGCGTTAGTTATCATTATTGTAATTTCCCTTTTAGGTACTTATACCCTATATCAAGAAGAAAACGGAGCTATTGTGTCGGATAGTAACATTGGGGCTGCTCATTTCACATTGAAATATCAAAGTGATGCTGAGATATTCTCCCAAAATTTGAGGGCAATATATGTTTTTGATCCCGAAATTGATCACAATGATTTTATTGCTTATTCTACAACACCAAATCAAAAAATTAATTCAAATTCTTTAGTTATTTTTGACAAATATAGTATGAGTTTATCCACTAAATCCGCAGAATATCTCCGCAATTCTTATAATAACTATGAATCCGGAAATAATCACAGGATATTTGATAATACAAAATTTATTATTTACTTGACGGGCGAGGGATCTTAAACTTACAGACTACATAGGGATAAAATGAATTTGAAAAAAAGAAAACTAAGGATATTAATGCTTTTACCCACCATGTCAGATCCATTCATGTATCCTGTTTATCACTCGCTGTTTAAAGATATGTTTGCCGAACATTTTCAAAACATGAAACATGAATTAGTATGGATAGTCGACAGCAGGGATAAACCTAATAAAAACCAAGTTGTTTATTGGAATGGTATCCGCTGTCATATTATGATGGCTCCTTTCCAAAACAGAAATGCTTTTACCAAATTTGCTAATGCTTTTTTTATATACCTTGATAAATACCTTACCATGAATAAAATTACAAAAAATGAAAAGATTGATATAATTCAAGTTAGAAACAGTGTCATAGATGGTTTACTCGCTCTTCATTTTAAGAAACGTAATAATTCTACGATTGTGTTCCAATTATCTTATCCTGTCGCTGAAGGGATGATACGATATCCACATTTTAAATATGA
Organism: uncultured Thermoplasmata archaeon; assembly: GCA_965371185.1. Taxonomy (GTDB): domain Archaea; phylum Thermoplasmatota; class Thermoplasmata. Next base: position 42,255 of record CBDUXN010000007.1, on the reverse strand, counting down.
AAAATTTTCATTCCTTGCTTATATTTATGGTAAAGTTGATAAAATTTTAATCAATTGGACGCTACTAAAGTCCGACATTATTTTACCAATAAGTAAGTGGATGAAAATGGACTTAGAAAGTGAAGGAATACCTGGAGATAAGATGTACCCCCTCCCCTTGGGATGTAATCCAGATAAAGGCAAAAATGGACACTTAATAAGAAGGAAATTTAATCTTGATGGTTATAATACTCTGATATATGTTGGTAATATGGACAAGATAAGAAATCTCGATTTTCTAATCGATGTATTTGTAATTGTGGAAAACAGAATTAAAAATTATAAATTGCTTATGGTTGGAAATGGAAATGACAAGGAACGTTTACAGGAAATTGTAAAAAAAAGGGGTTTAGATGAGAAAATTATATTCACTGGCTTCATAGATCGTAATTTAATACCTGACTATATTGCTGCGGCGGATATAGGTTTATCGCCTATTGTCCCATTACCCATATATGAAATTAGCTCGCCAACAAAACCCATAGAATATATGGGTGAAGGAAAACCAGTTGTGGCAAATGATATCCCAGATCAGAAGGAAATCTTAAAGGATAGTGGAGGGGGAATTTGTACATCTTATGATGTGAATGAGTTTGCGGAAGCGATTATAAAGATAATAGAAGAAAAAAATATAGCAAAAAAAATGGGTGAATTAGGAAGAAAATATGTATATAAATGCAGGGATTATGCTTTGCTTGCAAAAAATCTTGAAAGAAAATATATCAACGTCTGTATTCAAAAAGAAATAGATGGAGATTAATATGACCAATATAAAAGAGTCTAGAGCATATCCTTTAATTTATAAGAATTATATTTTACCTGTTTTAAATATAAAGAACGGTAGAGAGGGAAACCCCTTAGCTCACCTAAAATTTTTAAGGAAGAGTCAGTGGTGGGGCGAAGATAGGCTTATGGCGTTAGAAAGAAGAAACATAAAAAATATAGTACGCCACGCATATGAAAATGTACCATATTATCACAGGCTTTTTAAAAATATGGGGATTTTTCCTGATGACGTTAAAAATGCTAATCAACTAAAAAAAATACCAATTTTAACAAAAGAGGAAATCAGAAAAGATCCTAATCGGTTCATAGCGAAGGGCTATGAAAATAGAGTGTTACCATACCGAACAGGGGGCTCAACAGGTGAGCCGTTGAAATTTTTTATAGATAAAAAAGTAAGGAAGAGTTGGGCTCATGCCGCATTCTTACGCGGAAATGAATGGTGTGGAGTGCAATTAGGCGAGGAAAATATACTCATATGGGGCTCCTATTTTGATATTTCGAAACAAGAAAATTTGAAAGGAAAGATTTTAAATGTTCTAGCTAGGACTACATTATTAAATGCTTTCGATCTAAAATACAATAAATATCCCAAATTTGTTAAAATAATTAGAGAAAAAAAACCAACATATCTGAGAGGATATGCAACCGCTGTATTTATGTTAGCAAGATATATTCTGAATGAAAGAATTAATGATATAAAACTAAAAGCTGTGTTTACTACAGCCGAAACGCTCGACCCTTACCAAAGAAAGATTATTGAGAGAGCATTTAATTGTGAAGTGTTTGATTATTATGGAAATAGAGAAACCTCAATTATTGCATATGAATGTCCAGCACATAGTGGTTATCATAATGCTATGGAAACCACATTTGTAGAGATTTGCGAGAATGGTAAAAATGTAGGAGTGGAGGAAACCGGGGATATTATTATTACTGATTTTACTAACTATGCGATGCCTTTCATTAGATACAAAATCGAAGATAATGGGATTCTTACAGACGAAACCTGTTCATGCGGTAGAAAATTACAATTAATTAAAGAGATAAAAGGAAGAACCCATGATGTAATCGTCACCCCAGATGGGAGACATATTCATGGGGAAATTTTTTCTCACATATTTTGGGGTCTTAAATGGATTAGAAAATTTCAAGTTAGACAGAAAAAAGAAGACCTGCTAGAGGTGCTGATAGTAACTGGTGAGAATTATAATAAGGGTGAAATGATTTCTGTTCGGAATCTAATTAGTTATCACCTTGGTGAAGATATGAAAATTGAAATAAAAATTGTTAATTCTATTCCTATATCACAATCTGGCAAATTAAGATTCGTAACTTCGGATGTTTATAGAAAGCTAATAGGAGAGTAAATGTGACAAATAATAGTAAGCTAACAATTAAGGAGACTGAACAATTTCCTTCAATAGAAAAGACTGGAAGATCATATAATGAACTATATAAAATAACCCGAATTGATGAGGATATTCAGGGTTGGGTTTATGATCAAAGTAGAATTCATCTTACAATTTTCAGGTTTTTACAATTATTAGATCTGGGGTCTGACGCAAAATTGTTAGAGGTTGGATGTGGTAGGGGTGAATTAACTAATAAACTAGTTTGGCTGTACCCAAATACCTTTGCTATTGATATATCAGCAACGGGAATTGAGGCAACAAAGAAAATTACCAACGGAAAAGTGGCTTTGTTATTGGGTGACGCTACCAATCTTCCTTTTAACCAATCATCTTTTGATGTTATTATATGTTCTGAGGTAATTGAACATATTATTGACAAAGAAAAATTGATTAATGAAATAAATCGTACTTTGCACCAAAAAGGATATTTAATATTGACAACTCCTAATCCCTATGCTCTTAGGGGATTTACTGCTTCGTTTATAGCAAAAATTCTGGGATTACAAGGAGAGAGTAAGCAAATAATTAACATCTTTATATCCCCTCGAAATTTGAAAAAGATGCTTTCAAGTTATTTCAAAGTGGAATATATTGTTGGGCTTGTTTACAACTTGCCCTATATGGAACGCATGAATGATCTTCCAAAAAGATATCAAAACATTATGATATTCATGAATAGAATATCAGAAAGTATAGAAAGACGAAATCAGTTCAAGGGATTGGCACAATATCTATGCTTCTGTTGTAAAAAAAAGTAAGCAGGGTTTCTGGGAGCGAAATATTTGGGCCTCCTAGTATTGTGGATTTTATTTATTCCTAATTATTTCTTTAATGAAATTTGGTAAGAGGACAATTGTAATAATTAACCGAGTGATCAATATACTCCAAGCTAAGCCAATGATGCCCATAGTTGCCATCAGCGGAATCCCTAATCCCAGAATTCCAAATGCCTCAAATGCACGTAAGCCAATAATCTCTTTTACACGCTTCTGGATTCTTTTCATTGTAATGTAAAATGTATTGATTATTACCGGAATGGTTGATAGAACTAGCAATTGTAGTATTGCAAATCCATTCTCAGCGTATTCAGCTCCAAACAACATTAAAATTTTGTCTCCAAAAATCAAAAAAATAATAATTAGAGGTGAAAGTAGTGTAAAAGCAAAAACTAACGATTTCTTCAAATCTATGAAGAAACGTTTCTCATCTCTAGATCCCTCAGCAAATAGGGATGTTGCAATGGACAGTGAGGATTTTGATAGAAGAATCGAAATTGTCAATGCAATATAAAAATATGCAGTTATTGTAGGGGAGATTACATTTGTTATTATGAGCGGCAAGAGAAGGTAAGGCGCTGTAGAAAATAATGTGGCGATATGGTTACCTATGGAAAAATGAAATATCTCAGAGATAACTCCCTTATTCAAAGATACAGCCAAGGAATAGCCCGATTGAAGTTTTGGTAAGAAGATAAAGATACCAATTGCACACGCAATTCCCATAGCAATTACAAACGACGAGACTATACCTAGAACTGCAAGTGAAACTAATGAGACAGCAATAATGATTTTCAGAGTTCCAAATATCAAAGCGTCCTTTATAAGAACAAATTTCGCCCCTCTTCGAGCCACGAAGACACTAGTAAGCAAGCCATTTATAGTCCAAATTATGATAAATAGAAGAAAAGCTACAATCCCAATAGGCATACCTAATAAAAAAACTAAATCTGGAGCCCATATGTTTAGTCCAAACAGGAAAATAATTCCCAAAATAAATGAAAGAACTGCACTTATCATAATACAAGAATTAATCATCTCTTTCGATCGAGCTTCATTATCCCAGGGGAGAAAACGGATTAAACCAATCTCAAATCCAGCACTAGCTATCAATGATAGCAGCGATGCAGACGAAATTATTGTTATAGCTATTCCTATCTTAAGGTTTGCTTCAATTTCACCGTATTCTGTTGCATATAATCGTGCTATAACAATCCAAAAAACAAATCCCAATGCGGATATTACAACTGTATTTGCCATTAGATATAATGCATTTTTTCGAAGCGGATCCATTAGCTTATTCCAAAGAGATGTAAAATATTTATTGAACATGTTCAATATTGTCATTTAATGCCCCAAAGTTACTTCGCTTGTATAGTCCCTCTCAAATACGTTATTGTTTCCATTAAACCATTGTCAAGCGAATATTTGGGAGACCAACCCATTAACCCTGCTGCCTTATTGATATCCGCCAAAGAATGACGAATGTCCCCTGGCCTTAGCTCAGAATATTCCGCGGTAAGGTTCTTGCCCATCAATTTCATTGTCTTGCCTGCTAGTTCATTGATGGTTATCCTTTTTCCACCTGCCACATTTAGGACTTCTCCGTCCGCCCCCTTAGATTCCATCGCTAGAATTGTGGCTCTTACAGCATCTTTTACATAGGTAAAATCTCTAGTCTGCTCCCCATCACCAAAGATTACGGGTGGTTTATTATCCTTCAATCTATGTATGAATTTTGGAACCACGGCTGCATACTCTGATCCTGGGTCTTGTTTGGGCCCATATACATTGAAATACCTCAGCGAAGTTGTTGGAAGGCCATACACATTATAGAAGACCGTACAATAGTATTCCCCTGTTAGTTTTGACACAGCATATGGTGACAGTGGATTGGGGACCATGGTTTCTACTTTAGGAAGCGTAGGGGTATCACCGTATACTGAAGATGAAGAGGAAAACACAACCTTTTTAACGCCCTCCTCTTTCGCAGCCATAAGGACGTTCAATGTTCCTTCTATGTTCACTTCATTAGTGTGAATAGGATCTTTGATACTTCTAGGGACACTCGGTAAAGCTGCCAGATGAAATACGAAGTCTATATCTTTAACAGCCTTTTTAACAGCGCCGAGATTCGTGATTGAATCTTCAATTATCTTGACATCTAGACCTTCTAGGTTCCCTTTTTTTCCAGTAGTAAAATTGTCTAGAATTACAACATGGTTTTTATCGGATAATGCTTCGACAAGATTGGAGCCTATGAATCCACCGCCTCCTGTTACCAACACATTACTATTTTCAATGATGGCTGGTTCCCCCCCTTCCTATTCCTCTGTATTTCAATCCACTTTTTATCACCTCATCGGGTGAAAAAACGTGCTGAGTGTCCACAAATAGTGCATTCTCTTTCACTAACTTACTAATATCGTTTATTTTTAGGTTCTTAAAAGAGTTGTGATATGTGTGAAGGACGAGACAATCAGTTTCGTTCAAGGCTTCCTGCAGTGGGCAATTCTTTACCTTAAAAACCCGCTCTACTTCTGCATCATCGACCAGGGGGTCATGGACAAAAATATTTGCTTTCATTTTCAGTAATGCCTCAATTATGGCTTTTGCTGGCGTTTCTCTAACATCACTTGTATTTGCCTTGTAAGAAACTCCTAATATCGCAATTTTTGAGCCGCCGACAGGTTTTGTCAGCTCATTTAACCCATCTATGATAAGATCAACCACATAAAAAGGCATATTATCATTTATCGATCTTCCTGCCAAAATCAGCTGAGGATGATATCCAAGTTCCATGGCTTTGTGTGTCAAATAATAAGGATCCACAGGAAGGCAGTGCCCCCCAACACCAGGACCGGGATAATATTTTAAAAAGTTCCACTTCGTCGAAGCTGCTTCAATGACGGAAATGACGTCAATATCCATCCTTTGAAAAATCATGGCCAGCTCGTTAAAAAGAGCTATATTAAGGTCCCGTTGAATGTTCTCAATGATCTTTGCCGCCTCAGCTGTCTTAAGATCTTTTACAACCGTGACATTCTCTTTGATTATGCTCTGATATAGCTCCCTTGCAATTTCCGCCCATTCCGAATCTATGGCCCCAACTATTCTTGCCACTTTGTCTAATGTATGCTCATCATCCCCTGGGTTGTACCTTTCAGGACAGTATGCTAAGCCAAAGTCCACACCAGCTTTGAGACCAGATTTTTCTAGTATGAGCTGCAGAACCTCCTCGCAAGTGCCAGGAAATGTGGTAGATTCCAAAACAACTAGCTTTCCCTTATCTAGCCCTTTGGCTATTGCCTCACCCGCTGAAATAATATGACTGAGGTCTGGCTGTTTCATGCTGGTAACTGGTGTGGGTACAGTAATTAACACGACATCGGACTTACCAACAGCTTCTGTAACATCAGTGGTGACATCAAATTTTTTGGTAGAAATGAGCTTCTCGATTCTCTCTTCAAGCATCAGGTCCGGAGAAGGACTGTTTCCTCCTTTTATGGTTTCAACTTTCTTATCATCCAAATCTGCGCCTATAACATCGAACCCTTGCTCCCCAAAAAAAATCGCGGTGGGAAGACCTACGTAACCCAATCCTATAACACAAATCTTCGCATTTTTCTGCTTTATTTTATTCAGTAATTCCTCTTTTATCCCCATGTCTCTCTTCCCTTCAAATTCCATTAACAAGTGAATTTACAACTTCTCCCGCCAATAATCAAGCAAATCAGTCATCGTCTTCTCGAATGGTATCTCAGGCTTCCACCCCGTCTGCTCCATGAACTTGGTATAGTCCCCAAGCAGTATCTCCACATCAGATGGCCTCATTCGTGAAGGATCCTTCTCAACCTTGATGTCCTTTGTTTTGGAAGATTTCAACAGTAAATCGAGAACTTCACTTATCTTTTTTGCTTCCCCTGAGCATACGTTGTAGCATTCTCCGAATTCACATTTTGTGAGGGAAAGCCAGTAAGCCTTTACAGTATCCCTCACATCCGTGAAATCCCGTTTGGCCTCGAGGTTACCCACGCGGATTACAGGCTCCTTCAGCCCTTTCTCTATCTCCACGATCTGCTTCGCAAAGTTGGAGGTCACGAACACCTCTCCCCTCCTCGGTCCGGTATGATTAAAGCCTCTCGTGACCACGATTTTCAGGCCGTAAGAGTGATGATATTGGAAACCCAATTTGTCCTGGGCTATCTTCGACACCGCGTATGGGCTCAGAGGCCTGAGCGGATTCGTTTCTTTTATTGGAACCTCATCTGGAAAGACCAATCCATATTCCTCACTGGAGCCAGCGATCTGGATAGCTGGATCGATATTCAGCTTTCGTATAGCCTCTAATAGATGTATGGTTCCAACAGCGTTGGTTTCCATGGTGTCGGCCGGTGCACGCCATGACGTTGGAACGAACGACTGAGCTGCGAGGTGGAACACATATTGCGGCTCTGCTTCCTTGCAAATCTCTACTAACGAATGCCCATCGTGCATATCAGCTTCTCTAAGATGCAATTTATCAATAATATGCTCAATATTGTCGGTTTTGCTCCTCCAGCGTTTGATGCCATGAACTTCCAATCCCTTATCCAACAGTAATTCCGCCAAATGGCTGCCTGCGAACCCTGTTATGCCAGTAATAAGAGCTCTTTCTGAGTCGCCCATTTATCTCACCTCACAGATTAGTAGCTTCAATATGACTTATCCATATAGCCCTACAGTTTTTTATCTTTTCCTCCCAATATATTATTTACAAGCCTTATAAGTCGGTATTAAGTTTAATCTGTAACATCTATCCACAGATAGTTAGATACATAAGGTATGTTTTCCCCATTTTTGAACAGCTCCACTTCTAATTTGAACTCACCGCTCATATTTATGCTGAAATTGAAGGGTTGAGACCATTTCCTTCCATCGGCGAGGAAGAAATCGTATTGGGCGAGAGTTGTGTTGCCCTGGCTCTCTGACACCAATCTGACCTCTGTGATGTACTCAGTGGTTTCACGCTCATAGCAAACTACTTCAATGATTATTGTGGCATTCTCGTTGACATTTAGATTAAATGGATAATTCTCCATGGTTCCATTCTCATCGAGAAGGGAGAGCTGCGTGTAAGACTCTTTTGGAGGATTCACAGCTATAAAAGCCAGTATCCCGCCCCCGATTACTATAACGATAGCAACAATTAGTATCATCACTTTGTCCGTAGATGAGATATCCCCAGTTTTATCATAAAGGGCTGAAGAACTTAGAATGAACCTTTCATCTAAGCCAAGTTTTAATCTCCTAAGCCAGGCGATTACAACTAAAATGAGGATTAGACAATACAGACCTGTCACAGCCGAGGAAAGCGTTATTCCCCATGGTGTATAGTTCAATCCGAGCCCGACAATTACAACGATTGCTATGCTCAGTCCAAGTCCCAAGGCAACTCTTTCGAGCCCATCAATCTCCGATTTTCCAGGCCATAATGCGCTAACCAACACATAGCCCGGCAGAAATAATAGGAATGGAATGCCAAATACAATTCTCAGAGCGTTTCCTTCTGGAAGAGTGAGCGCAAATATTAACAATAAAGTGGAAAAAATCAGCACGAGAGCAAGATCCAAACCAATGGTTTCCTGTATCTTGTTAATGATATTTTTTTCCTTACCTATGCTCATACCTCCTCGTCACGCAATCTTATGTCAAATAATGATGAAATATAATTAATGTCTATAATAATTTCTATTCAGAACCCTCAAAAATCTGCCCATCCCTCAAAACATATTTTCTGTGAACATGATTATCAAGGTCCAGATCATGCGAAGCAATTATAACGGTTGTGCCGAACTCCTTATTCGCCTTTTTAAAGGCCTGAGTCACTATCCTGCAGTTATCTGTATCAAGTGAACTTGTTGGCTCGTCAGCTAAGAGTATAGAGGGATTATTTGCCAATGCTCTAGCTATTGCGACCCTTTGCCTCTCGCCACCGCTGATCTCGGCTGGTTTCTGATTTGCCAATTCTAATATATCAAAGGTATCGAATAATCTTTTCACTCTCTTGACCCCATCCTTGTTCTTGGCTATCTTCAAGGGTAAAAGAACATTGTCAAAAACGGTCAAATCATGTATTAGATTGTGAGATTGAAAAACTATTCCTACTCGGTGCAATCTTATCTTCGCTAACTCCTTCTGGCTCAATTTTGCTGCATCGTAACCGTTGAGGAATATGCTGCCTTTTGTGGGTGTGTCTATGCATCCAATAATGCTCAATAGGGTCGTCTTACCAACACCTGACCTGCCCCTGATTAGAATCATCTCCTCCGGTTCAACCGTCAGGTTCACGCCTTTGAGTATGTCCCTTTGCCCATCATAAGTTTTCCAGAGGTTCTCAATTTTTACGGTGAATGCATGCATCCGCAATCCGATACGCAATAATAATATAACTAATTTATGGTAATTTACCCTGGCATTGGCCTGCTGTATGCAAAATAGGGTTATTATCGACTTTCCCATTGGTTTTATGAAATATAAATATGATCAACCACATTCTCAAAGCGACAATACTATAAATGTCATCATCCATAAAGGCCTGGTTACGAACCTGTTTGAGGAATGAACCTTAGATGAAGAATAGAGTACGATGAAAGCGTTAGAGGGTGAAGGGATTGCGGAAAATCCTTGCAAAGATGGTTATAAAGATAAATAAGAGGATTTTTTTCACTACAATTGGGATCGCGCTGTGTGTGATGTATCTGGTTGGCACCATATCCATGGTATCAGGATTACATGAAGGCACACAAAAGGTCGCCGAGATGTTCGAAGAAGGATTTTTGATCGTATTTGAAGGCAATACATTGAGTGAAAGTGAAATCGAATCCGATGTGATTGATGCCGTTCCCGGCGAATTTGCCGCTTGTATCATCGTGGTTGCCGATGCCTCTGGCACCGAGACACGGGTCTTAGCTATCGAAGATCCACACAACATACTGGGTGTTGGTGATATATCGCTCACTGATGAGGTGCTTCCAGGGATTGATTTCCATGTAGGAAACGCTACATATCTCGAAATTACCACAGAACACAACTCTATCTCCATTAATATCAAAACTGATCCAAACGCTTATTCATCTGCAATTTTTCCTAACGACTGGGTTCTCGCCTCAGAAAACACGGTCAGAAGTCTGAATCCCGAACTTGAAGATAAATATTCTTTTGTGGTCGTCCCGGGAGAAAACACACAGGCAATTAGCTATTTAGAAAATAAAGGTTTTAATGTTATGCAATCCGTGAGCATCGTGGAGTTTTTTGAACTGGGATTTTACCAGGTGGAAGGTAACTTGTGGGGAATAGTAATATCCTCGGCAATAATCATAGTCATACTTGTTTATAACATCATGAGAATAGAAACACAGTATCGTATTCCTGACATTAAGATCATCAAGTATCTCGGGGCCTCCCCAAAACTGATCATCTATGTGTTCCTTTCCCAAGCCCTCTTTATAGCCTTCATAGGAGCACTTTTAGGCCTCGCACTTGGAATAATGGCGGCAAACGCCATCGTATCCTTGGCACAACTCTTTGGTTTCGGGACGGTTCTAATACCGCAGGTCACACCATACGTTATTGGCCTGCCGATTGCTATGGCTGTATTTGCCGGTTTTGTAGGCGGTCTATTCCCGGCTTATAAGGCTTCCAAGACAACGATCAGAACGTCCAGGGAGGTGTTGTAGTTGTTAATACAGAAAAAAAATATCATAGGGATGATCCTCTGTATTATGCTGTTCAGCGCCTCAATTCCCATCCTAATGGGTGTAAAATCCAGTCCTGATTCAATATTCAAAGGTGAGGACGTTCTGACACTCACCCAGAGCGATACAAATACTCCTCTTCAGGCAAGCTTGGCCCAGGAGCTCAATGAGCTGGACTTTGTGGAGATCGCCAGCCCGGAGATTTATGCGTTTTCTTACATTTTGAATAAAAAAAACGGGAATTATGAGCCGGTTGTGGTGAGAGGTGTTGAGCCGGAGAATTTTTTATTAATGGAAAAAGCAGATTTGTTGAAAGGGGGTTATGATGACAATTTCATGCTCGTAGGCGAGGGATTATCAAACAGGCTGGACATTCGTATTGGGGAATATTTGACAATAACTGGCTCCACTTCCCCTGCAATATTGGAATCAACTGTCACCGGAATATTCTCCAGCGAGACTGCCTCTGATGACCAGATCCTGATTCCATTGAGCTATGCCAGAAACCTGATGGGTCTGGGCGGAGATCATGTGACCATTATAAGGGTAAAAACCGAGGACCAAGAAAGGTTGATAGATTATTTGAACGAGGAGGAGTACAGCGTTGTGGTGGGTACTGTGGGCGGTCCCATCACAGTCAATAAAAACGAAACTTATGAACAAAAGGTTGCCCAGGATTTGGCGATTAAATATATGGACCCTTCTCAATTCCGTGCCACGAACCAGAGCTTCATAGGCACCTTTGTTCAGAAAGGAGCGAACACCGTGGGCGTGGTTGTATTGGGTTTCATTGCACTAAATGCTATTCTCACATTTATCGGCATAACCGCCATACTTGCACGAGCGGTCATAGAAAGAAAGAAGGATATCGGTATTTTGGCAGCCATCGGTGCAGGTAAAAAGGCGATATACCTGCTGCTTTTAAAGGATTTGCTCATCATCTCCATCATAGCCTCTGGGATTGGAGTGGCCATCGGCTTCGTTTCTGCCGTGATTGTTCAAAACCTCAATCTGATCGTGGCTTTTGGCCATACAATACAGCCCATGATTGACCTCACACTTTTCATAATCACTTTCTTTGCGGCCATAATAATCGGCTGTGTATCAGGGTTGCTTGTCAGTTCCATAATTTTGACCGAAAGACCGAGTAGGTTAATGCGCGATATCGAGGATGTTGGAGAAGGTGAAGAAACAGAACCTTTGACAGACGCAATAGGTGTATAGGACATGAGAATCAGCAGGCATTTTCTCGCCATAATTGCCCTTTTCACAATTGGTTTGGCGGTTCGGTACATCCCGTTGCTTTTCTCAGGCCTCCCCTTCAATATAGACGGCTTCCCATTGGTAAGGATCTCTGAGGATATTGTTGATACAGGCCACTGGTCACTCTCTTACCCTGGTGGGACTTCAAGTTTTGTAACCTACAACACCAAGATGCCTGTGATGTCATTGCTAATATCAAATTTTGCCCTCATATTTGGGATAGCACCTTTGAGGGTTGCACAGGTTATCATCCCGTTCCTGTCCTCCACAGCCCTGGTTATCATATACCTAGTCGCCTATAAAATCACCAAGAATGAACTTGTTTCGTTTTTTGCAGGTCTTGCTCTGGCTCTTAACGGTTTTTACGTCTATCTAGGCGCGGCAATAATGAAGGAAACCATCGGTCTTGTCTTACTATTACTCGGTGTATATTTATATCAGGGGAGAGAAGATCCAAGAAAAAGGGTGCTGGCGAGCATGCTTTTCCTTATTCTGGCCTTGACCCATCATCTCACAGCTTGGATAGGCTTTGTTATGGTTTCGCTCTTAATGATCGCCTTCCATGCTCAGAAGTGGCATAGAGGATCATTTAAAACGAAAGAAGTTATGATTGACTTCGTCTCAGGGCCTTTCCTGTTCATATTTACTATTCTATACTATCAAATGGTGAATATGGTCTTCTTTACAACGGTGTCAAACATAAACGATATTGCGCTGTTTGCCTCGATCTTCATGCTTGGAGCGGTATTCTGCATCATCTTTTCCTTACCAAAAAAAAGGAAGAAACCAAGGAATATCGTGCTCAATAAAACCCTGATCATCCCGGTAGCCGGCCTTGCCCTTCTCATATTAAATCACTACACAAAAGCCTTCGACACGATTCGAGGATCATCATCATTTTTAACATACCTCCTCCCGTATCTCTTACTTATCACAATAGCATTAATTGGATTTAATGTCGTAGCTTCAAAAAGAACAGAATACAGACCCTTCATAGCCGCGTTACTTTTGGCCCCATTTCTGGTGATTCTTTTTGCATTGCTGAAGGGGTTTGATCCCTTTACCTTTATGCTGGTTTATCGCAGCTATGACTATATAGACTTCGGTCTCGCTATATGTGCTGGGATAGGGATCGGGTATCTGATCAACAGGTTGGTAAAGCGCTTTGCAGGTGAAAAAAATGCATCTGACGGGTTTAGGTTAAAGGCTACCCTATCGGTAATTTTTCTTATTATATGCATAAGTACAGTCCCTTTGGCATACCAGGGCCAGGAATTCTACGGTGTCCAGGACGCTACATACGATCACGAGTTCAAGGCCATGAGTTGGCTGGGTGAAAATGGAAAAGATTACCATATAAGCACAGATGAGCGACTAAATGACATCATGGTGCCATATTTCGATTTGGACTGCGATAAAAGTTTGCCATTGAAGTTTAAGTACAATGAAGATGTCAAAAGCGGCACGATACTCTTCATGGAAGACAAATGGCTTTACGACGGCGCCCAAATGTCCCCTATGGAGCCGATCGTGATCTCAAAAGGGACATTCGATAGAACCCTCGACCGGAATAACCTCATTTTCAGCTCCAGCTCTGCCAATTCTCAGATATATATAGTCATGGTTAGATGATGGAAAACATCTTCTCTCACAGATTTGGGCGAAACAGATGTCAAGAAGAGAAAAATTACAGAATGAGATAAACACCCTTGAGGATGCCATCCTATACGCAAAGGGCAGAGGGATAAAGAACTTAGAGGAAGCCGGATTCCTTCTCGAAAAGGTCAGAAAATTCTTTGAGCAGGGCACCTGGAACATCGCTGAGAAAGAGCTTGACAAAGCTGCTGGTATCAAGAACTCTCAGTGGTATCTTGAGTTCATAGAAAGAAGGAAAATTGAAGGAGGCAAAGGAGGGGAAAGAAGATTCAAGAATGACGGTTTATGTGAAAAATATGGCCATATCATGGTTATGATCCGAATTTCCCATGTTAGATGGTTCTACCAGTGCAGGATCTGCAATAAGAGGGGGAAGAGAAGGTCTATTAAGTGAGCGATCATCAAAAAACATATACTATCCCACCAATATTAGCCAAGTATGAAATTGGTGTTTCTCGGCTCTGGCGGAAGCTGGCCTTCAAGGGATAGGAACCTTTCCTCAGTCGCCCTGAAGATGAACGGTGAAATAATACTCTTCGACTGCGCAGAGGGCACGCAGCGCCAATTGATTTTTTCCAGCTTGAACTTCATGCGTGTGGATAAGATCCTCATTTCGCATTTTCATGGGGATCATTTCTTGGGTTTGCCAGGTTTAATCCAGAGCATGTACCTCAACGACAGGGATAGTGAGTTGAATATATACGGCCCTGAAGGTACCTCGCATATCGTCAATGGCATACTTTCACTGGGTTACTTCAATACAACATTCGAAATATTGACCCATGACCTGAAAGATGGTGATGAAATCACCTTTCACGACTACGATATTCGGGTTAGAGCCGCAGACCACGATATCCCGGCATTGGCGTTCTGTATGGATGAGCATGAGCGTAAAGGCAAGTTTTTCCCAGAAAGGGCACTGGCTCTCGGAATAAAGGAAGGTCCGATGTTCAGAAAGCTTCAAAACGGCGATTCTGTGGAGGTGGAGGGTAGAACGGTCACACCCGAAGATGTGATGGGCAAACCCCGCAGGGGAAGAAAGATCGTATATTCTGGGGATACGAGACCGAGCCGGGCCGTTATAGAGCTGGCGAAGGACTGCGATGTTTTGATACATGATGCCACACTGAGCGCTGATTTGGAGGAAAAGGCAAGGAGATATGGGCATACCTCTGCGGCACAGGCTGCTGAGATCGCCAAGAAATCCAATGCAAAGGTTCTGTTCCTCACCCATATCAGTCCTCGGTACGAGGATGCCACCATGCTCGAAGAGGAGGCGAAAAAGATCTTCAGGTACTCTTTTATCGCCGCAGATTTTTTAGAATACGATATCGAATTCCCGTGAATTTTGTCTTTTTGAGCCAGTTCTCGAAGGAAATAAATAGAACCTAGGCGATTATTGAGATCATGGTCGAGCTCGGCTTGCCCGCCTTAATCTCCCTTACATTTTTCTTGTTACTGGTAGGAATAATGCTTCTATCTAGTATAAAAAAACCGTACATCATAACCTCTGCGGTAAGATTTCTGAGAAGCCATGCAAAAATGAATATGGCTCTAATATGTGCCGCCTGCGTCAGCACCATAGTTATTACCGGTTCGCTGATAGCAGGCGATTCCCTACGAGAAAGCATTACCGACGCAGTATATGATAACCTAGGGGGAGTTGATGAGATCATCACCTCGGACAACCTTTTCAACGGTTCAATTGTAGTTAGGTTGGCCGAGAATGAGAGCCTGATGGGGGTCGTGGATCGTATCTCGCCTTTAATCTACATGAAAGGAGTGGCCGAAAGTCCCAGCACTGGCGCGAGAACTAGGACCGCAAATATTATCGGCTTTGACCAGAGCTTTCTCGGTTTTGGTACCTTGATTTCAGTTGATGGAAAGGAATTAAATGATGTACCCGGGGAGAATGAGGTTTACTTGAATGAAGCTCTTGCCGATGAGATAGGCATAAGTAAAGGTGATAGGGTCAATATCTCCTTCTCACGTCTAGACCGGATATTTGAGGCGGTTTTCCTTGGTAATCAAAGCAACACGAACTTTAAGATCCAACTTGAGGTGAAGGACATAGTAAAGGCTGAGGGACTGGGAAGATTTCAGTTGAACTCAAATAGAAATGCTCCTCAAAACGTTTATGTTGCAATTGAGAGCCTCCGGAAGATCTTTAAGACACCAGGTGCCGTGAACATGATCCTTATCTCAAACACAGGCGATGAAAGGGAAGGGGTGAAGCACTCTGAAAAGGTCTCCCAGATTCTCAGAAACGCCATCAATGACACGATTGGATATGAAGATGTTGGACTAAAACTCCTTCAAAATCCAGAAGCGAATTATGTTAAGCTGGAAGCCGCCAACGTCTTTTTTTCGTACGATTATCATGAACTTCTAAGCAACGATCAAGCTGTAGATGCCCTGGATGCTTCTTCTCCGATTTTGACTTACTTTTGGAACTCCCTCTCCCATGAGAACCGTTCAATACCATACTCCACGGTCACAGCTTTTAATCCTACTCTAGACGAAAGATTTGGATCGTTTACGCTCAACGGTACCGCCCAAACTGTCGAAGGAATATTGGCAGAGGACGAGATCATCATCAACAACTGGACCGCAGAGAGATTAGGTACAATTGCTGGGGACACCGTGGTGATGAACTACTCCATTATGGACGAATTCTATGACATCAGATACCTGACAAAGAATTTCACTGTAAGATACATCGTGGATATTGAAGGAAAGGCCAATGACAGCATGCTGATGCCCTTCTTCCCTGGCATAGAAGGCAAGGTCAGCGCTTTTGATTGGGATCCGCCCTTTCCCATCGATCTCAGTAAAATCACAGATGATGACGAGAAATACTGGCAGGTTTATGGGGGAACCCCAAAGGCGTTCATCAGCCTTGAGACTGGGATGAAGCTCTGGGAAACCGATATAGGAAATATTACACAGATCAGACTGCTGCCAAATGAAAGCTCGAACCTTTCCGCATTGACGGAGCGGATAGAGCATGCTTTAAACCGGAATATCGGTATGAAAGAAGCATCCCTTACATTGAAAAACGTTAAGCTCGATGCTCTGGCCTCGGCGGAAGGAATAGAGCTTTTCACGGCGATGTTCCTAACGTTCAGCGCCTCTTGCATTATCGCTTCTATGGTTCTCATCATGCTTTTGATCACGTTGAGGGTGGATTCCAGAATGGCGGAGATCGGCATTCTCAGGGCGTTAGGCTTCAGAAAAGGTGCCGTTAACCATATCTTCCTGGTGGAAGGAGCCATACTTACGATCATAGGCGGGCTCATCGGAACCTTGCTCGCACTCCTTTTTGGGTTATTCCTGATAAACGGGATGAACTCCTTCTGGTCATCCATTGTGGAAGGATCATCGGTTGGATTCCATTTCACAATTGACAGTCTGGTGATGGGGTTCAGCTTGGGAATTATTATCTCCATCCTTACGATGATGATAGCGCTTCGATACGAGAGCAGGAGAACCGTTATTGGTGCAATAAAACGATTGCGGCACAGGAAAGAGAAAAAAAAGGCGATCTATCTGCCCTCGTTCCTGCTGCTCGTGGGCATAATTATACCCATATCCCTTCTCCTGGGTATCGAGCTTCGAAGCGAGCTGGGTCTATTGGTTATTGGTATATCCCCTTTGCTCATGATCATGTCAGCAGGAGAATTTATCTCTATGAGACAGGAAAAACGCATTGACAATTGGGCTGGCCTGGCCATTATTATCTATACGCTGTTTCTTATGCTCTATTTTTTAGATACACCACATATTATACCGCTGTTCTTTCTTTCAGGTTTTATGCTGTTAACAGGCTTTCTGCTCATTTTCTACCATTCACTCATGAAAACTTCTAATTCGCCTGTCAAAGAGCCGAAGAAGATGTCCCAGCCTGGAAGTAAAAGATGGCTACTTCATTTTGCTGTTGGAAATGCCGCTAGGAGGCCGAGAAGGACGATGTTCACGGTGATTCTTTTCTCGTTCACATTGTTCGTCCTCGTGAGCCTGACGATAAACCTCCAGGGTACGATCTATGATGCGGAAAAGGCTGTCAAAGAGGGTGGGGGAGGATATCATATCATCGGAGAGAGCACCAACCCAATATTTGCGAACCTTGGAGATGAAGGCTCAAGAGCCGCCAGCAATATCAACTCGCAGGTGTTTGACGAGCTCGATATCGAGCAATTCAAGACGAAAGGCGATGTGGGTGGAACCTGCTCCAACCTGAATCGAGCGGCAAGCCCGAGAATAATCGGGGCAAATGATTCATTCTTAAATGATAATACCTTTGTTTTCGTTTCCCACGCCGATTTGAAAGGCGATGGAGATAATCCC
This sequence comes from uncultured Thermoplasmata archaeon, assembly GCA_965371185.1. Lineage (GTDB taxonomy): Archaea > Thermoplasmatota > Thermoplasmata. The sequence continues at coordinate 24,240 of CBDUXN010000007.1, read as the reverse complement.
TGGCTGCTTCTTGAGAAAGTTGAAGAGAACGGCGATATTCCAGCGATAGGCGATTATAATACCATCGTATGGATTCTTGGTTTGGATTTGGGTTCTACCATCACTGTTCTGGATGAATCAGGCACAGCTGTAAACCTGAGAATCGCTGGGATCGTAGGCAATTCCATATTCCAAGGCAGTCTGATCATCTGGGATGAAAATTTTGATGCATTGTATCCAACGAACAACGGCTATCGATTGTTTCTTTTCAAATCCCAGGCAGAGGAATTAAAACCGCAGATTCACGAATTGGAGAGATCATTGGCAGGGTATGGTTTTGATGCCTACAGTGTCGAATCAGTTGTGATCGAGAACATCCTCGTTGAAAACACATATATCTCGATCTTTCAGGTCATCCTTGTGTTTGGATTGATGATAGGCACCCTGGGTTTCGGCATCGTGACTTCAAGAAACGTTCTCGAGCGGGGAAGAGAAACGGGTGTTCTCAGGGCGATAGGTTTCTCAAAGAGCACGATATTGAAGGCCTTATTCCTCGAAAATTCTTATGTTATCCTATGCGCCATCGCCATAGGCACTTCATCAGGAATTATAGCCTCCAGTATTTATCTTGTGAAATTACATCTTGCAGTGGGCTCTTGGCCCTGGCTGCATATATTGGCCATGGTTGCTGCTTCTTACGGTGTTGCCATGCTCTCAGCTTTTTTACCCACAATTAGGTCCACAAAAGCGTCCATATCAGATGCTATAAGAACATACGAATGAGGGGTCAAAAAGAAAAGAGACGGGAAAGGATTTTAAGCATTGCGGCCATTCATACAAATAATGAGAAGAAAAACGCATATCTTCTGCGTACATGTCACCGTCTTTCTGCTGATTTCCTTTACAATGGGCGGTTTTATTTGCAACAACTCAGTTGCCCAAGGAGATTGGCCGCAGTTCTGTAAAAACGCTCAACACACAGGCTTCACAACCTCTTCTGCACCGGATGATGGTGAGGTGCTCTGGATACTCAATACGAGTGGCTCTATAATATCCTCGCCGGTTGTGGCCAACGGAAGGGTGTATGTAGGCTCAAGCGATGGGTGGCTTTACGCTCTAAATATGAATACTGGTCAATTGCTGTGGAAATTCGAAACAAACGGGCCTGTGGAATCGTCGCCTCTTGTCAACGGAGATATATTGTATGTTGGTTCCAACGACGGCAATCTGTACTCCATAAACACCACCACACACTCCCAGATCTGGAATTATACCACAAATGGCGAAGTTAGAGCATCGCCCACGCTCTGGAAGGGAATGATATTCATAGGCTCATGGGACACCGTGTTTTACGCCATAAATGCCTCCACCGGGGAGGAAGTATGGAATTACAGCACAGGCAACTTCATTCAGGGCTCCGCAGCAGCCTGGGAGGATATGGTCCTAGTAGGCGGATGTGACGGCTATCTGAGGAGTTTAAATATATCCACAGGCGATATCCTCTGGGAATTCAATTCGGAAAGCTATATTGCGGCCTCGCCCGTGATTTTCGAAAACAAGGTTTATTTCGGAAACTACGATCAAAAGATGCTCTGTATCGATTTATTAACTGGAAATAAAATCTGGAATTCCACGCTTGATGCCTGGTCAATATCTACCCCCACAGTAGGGTACGAAATGATTTTCATCGGATGTAAAGATGGCAAGATAATGGCCTTGGATGCGGAGACAGGAGAACATGAGTGGGAGTTCCTTGCGAATGGGGGAGTGGATGCTTCACCCTCAATAGCAGATGGAAAGGTTTTCGTGGGATCGGATGACGGAATATTTTATGTTCTGGATGCGGAGACAGGAGAACTGGTATGGTCATATCTCATCGGTGGTGAAATAAAGTCCTCCGCTGCCATCTCAGACGGTATTGTGTTCGTGGGATCCTCCTCGAATAGTCTCTATGCCTTTTCCTCTGGTGAAACATCTCCGGATGAGGATCAAACTTCTGATGAAGAGTGGCTGTTCTTGGTTTTTATTACCGTAATAATAGTATTGGTGATTGCATTAATCGCTACTATCGTATTAAAAAATGATAAGAAACCGTTGAGATAGTAAAACATAACGAAAAGTAAAAAGCCAAATCTTATAAATGGGACCAGATATAGATAAAATAAAAATGGATGATTCTCTTGTCAACTCAAGATCTGTTGGAACTGGCTCAATCCCATCCATGCTATGATACAAAAGCACACGACAGCATAGGCAGGATACATCTTCCTGTGGCGCCAAAATGCAACATCGCCTGCAGATACTGCGATAGAAAGGTCTCATCATACTACCATACCTCACGCCCTGGCTTAGCATACACTTTAATGCCTCCAGAAGATTCGATCACCGCGGTGGAGAAGGCAGTTCGACAAAATCCCAGCATCGAGGTTATAGGTATCTCCGGCCCCGGCGAACCCCTATTCAATGAAGAGACTTTTAAGACACTTGAGCTCGTCTCGGAGCATTTCCCTTACATGAAATTATGTGTTTGCACCAACGGCCTGCTTTTGCCTGAAAAAGCATGGATCTTGAGAGAACTGGGTGTGAGATCCCTGACGATCACGATAAATGCTGTTAGACCCGGGATAGGCTCGAAAATATCGCGTTTTTCCATTGTGGATGGTAACAAATTGGAAGGTATCCGAGGGGCCGAGCTCCTTATTTCAAAACAATTGGAAGGCCTGGAGATCGCCCGCGATTTGGGCTTCTTGATAAAAATAAACACCGTTCTCATCCCGGAAATAAATCTGACACATGTCAGGGATATCGCATATGAAATCGAAAGACGAGGAGCGTATATTCTGAACATCATGCCGTTAATCCCATTAGGCAAATTCAAGAATCTGAGAGCACCAACCTGCGATGAGCTGATCGCTGTTAGAGAATCGTGTGAGAGCATAATACCCATCTTCAGAGCATGCAAACACTGCAGAGCAGATGCATGTGGAATCCCGGGAAGGGTAAGATAAAATTCTTTTATATGCATAAAACGGTTTAAGTGCTTGACGTAAGTACTAAAAGGGTGCGCACTTTGAGCAAAAAAGACAGCATCGTGTCCAAATGTGAAAAAGGATCTATGTGTTACAGAACACGCATCTTAATAGACAATCTGCCGGTTCTTACAATGTATTTTCTTGGAGCGATCATCGTGTCCCTCCTGCATCCATTGTTTTCGATTTTGTACATTTTATATTGCGTTTTTAGCACCTTATGGTTCATGAGGTTCATATGCACCCACTGCCCGAATTATGATAGAGCTCCCTGTCCCTCTGGTTATAATACGATATCTGCTAAGTTTTTTAAAAAGGGATATCCAAGGTCGTTTAAAACCATGTTCAAAAGGCATATAGGTGCGGTCTTTCCCTCTTGGTTCACCCCCATTATCGTAGCTGTGTATCTACTATCGATCGATATCCATATTATCCTCATTATCCTTCTCATCGCATTCATTGTCGCAGGATTCATTATCCTTCCAATTGCCTCAAGAAAATATGGATGTAAAAATTGTAATATTAAAGATAAGTGCCCCTGGAAGGGGAGGAGAAAATAACGATAAAAATTGGATTAAAGCGGAACTTCCCAAATAATATCATATGACCTCAATGAATACATCCAATAGCCCTGACCCACCTCCAATTTGTCTGAGTCGGTTACCTGCTCCATTATGTCAGTGTTTGTGTTGTATCTGCAGATCTTATAAATGTCAGTTCCAAAGTTTAGATTGCCCAGGTCAATATCCCATTGTTTATCGGATTTCGAAGGGTATCCCACAAGGTTCCATCCTGGCCGTATTAATATAGATTGTCCTGGACTTATATCGTCTCCAAAGACGGTAAGAGTAGCTCCTCCAGGCTCTGTGACATAAATCCAAATCCCCATCGTATGATTCAACTCGCCTAAATCGTTCATATAGGATGGTTTTTTGGTGTGGAAATGCTTCCATTGGTCGTATGTATCATTTACAATAAAACAATACACTGAATTATATTGCCCGTCTATGGATTCAAAGACCGCCTCCACGCTCTCATTGGATTGAATCAATGGCAAGGAGATGAGATTCCAGCCCTCTTCCAGTCTAATCCCGTAGGTTGGTCGCGTCTGCGTTATGTACACTTCTATGCCGTTATCAGAAGTTATCGCTATGTCCAAAATTCCATTGCTATTCACATCTCCAAATGCAACTCCCCAATACTCACCTGACATTGGTAAATTAGGCAATCTTGCATCGGTCCAAATCATAGAGCCGCCTTCACCGCCGTTGCCCAAAAACAGAGCTATTCCAATACCGTTGCTCCATGCACTCGTGGACAGTATGTCGAGATTACCGTCGCAATTAATGTCGCCCAGTTCCATACCGCCATATATCTCTGACGTAGGGAGGCCGCTTGATTCTTCTAGCCACCATACCGATCCATTAACTCCGCCGTTGCTTGTGAAAACACGTACTCCAGACGCACTTGGAGCCCATGAGGCAATTGCGATGTCCAGATGCCCGTCATGATTTACATCCCCAAAGCACGCTCCAAGCCCTGAAGAGCTGCTGTTAGGCAGTCCATTTGGGGGCTGTTGAGTCCAACCACCTGTCCCATCCCCCAGCCAGAACCGATATCCCATCATGTGACCGGTAGCCAGCATATCTTTATTTCCATCAGGATCTACATCACCGAAAGCCACATCATCGTAGCCTAGCAATTCAGGGGGACCGGTTTCCGTGGGGAATCCGCCGGTGCCATCACCGAGCCATGTAAAAACCCGGCTGTCGTCGTAGCCTGGATCATAATAGCAGGATCCTATATCTAAATCGCCATCGTTGTTGATATCTGCAACCTCTACACCGCCCATGGGGGGAGGTGAAGCCGGATCGTCAGGATCTGTATAGGGGCCGAAACCACCATCTCCATCACCTGGCCAGATTCTGATACACCCTCCCATGTCGCTTGCAGCTATCACATCCAGATTGCCATCGTGGTCCACATCTGCCAATCTGATACCGTTGTAGCTTCCCGAAGACGGTAAGTCAGGATCTGAAACCACGGTCCACACACCCGTTCCATCCCCAAGCCAGACCCCAACACCCTGATTCAAGTTGCTTGTGGCGGCAAGGTCCAATTTCCCATCATGGTTTACATCGCCAAAGACGGCGTCATACCAGCCCGAACCTGTAGGAAGATTTGTGGAGGCATTTGTCCATCCGGTGATATCGATGTTCGGCAAGTTTCCTGCCCAAACCTGGATTCCGTCAAAGTCCGTAGTAGCACCAATATCTATTCGTCCATCGTTATTCACATCACCAAGGCAGATGTCAATCATCCCAAAACCGTCAGGCAATCCTTCTCTGGCGAATGTCCAATCCACTGTGCCGGCCTCACCCCCATCACCAAGCCAAACTTCGATCCTCCCACCAGAATTATTTGCACCTACGAGGTCCAACTTCCCATCGTTATTCACGTCACCAAAACTAAGGCCAAAGAACTGTCCTGAGGTGGATAGACCGTTGGATTCTTCAATCCATGAAAATCCGCCTTCACCGCCGTTGCCCTTCCAGAACCTAACACCTTCTGATTGACTTGCGCCAGCAATATCCAGCTTGCCATCGTTGTTTGCGTCTCCAAGGCATACTTGAGCGTAATTTCCAGTTGTCGGTAGCCCTGTCCCAGATGCGTCCGTCCAAACAGCTGATGAACCTGATTCACCATTTCCTGTCCAAACCTCAACCCCTCCACTGCTATTCCCGACCACAAGATCGAGCTTACCATCATTATTTATATCTCCAAGAAACACACCGTAATATTGCCATGATGATGGTAGACCATTAGAGGATTCGTTCCACTCAAAGGTTCCTCCTGCACCACCATTACTCGTCCAGACCTTGACTCCATTGTTGGTGCCTGCTGCGATATCTATCGTGCCGTTGTTGTCTATGTCGCCCAAAGCCACACCATTCCAAGGGCCAGGACTGTTTTGCTGTGTCCAGACCATCGCGCCCCCTTCCCCGCCGTTGCCTGTATATATCTCTCCGCCGCAAGCGATATCGAGTTTACCATCGTTGTTGAGGTCATCCACCTCGACATCAGTATACCATCCGGTTGTCGGAAGACCGTTGGATTGCTCGTTCCACCCTCCATTGCCATCTCCGAGCCAACAATGAATACCGCCGTCGGGATTCATCTGGCCTGAAGCAGCAATAACGTCCAGTTTACCGTCGTTGTTCACATCGCCAAAATCGATGCCGTAATAGTCATTTGTAGAGGGCAAGGAACCAGATAGCGATGACCAAGATGGCTCTGCCGATCTAACACCGCGCAATTGAGGGGATAAGCCGTTGTTCTGAGGCGTTTTTATATCGTTCAAACCTTCTTCATAAGAAGACTCATTACCTGCCTCTTTATAAACCGTTATGCAGAATGCATCCAGCGTTGAGAAGATAACCAGAACCCCGAACAGTATCGTTAGCTTTCTAACAACACTACTTTTTTTGCCCACTCCGAATTTCATTCACTTCCTCCTTATAAAGTAATAATGAAAAAAGTAGAATATAAATTATTCGATACAAGTTTCGAATTTCGTTATTTTTTTGCAAGAAGTCGTATGTTGTTCCAATATGCCAGCTAATCCTCCGGAGGTGGAGGCAAATCCTCATCTTCAGGCGGAGGCGGTAATTCCTCTTCTGGTACTTCATCTTCAGGCGGCGGGGGTAGTTCCTCTTCCGCCATCTCCTCTTCTGGTGGAGGAGGTAACTCATCCTCGGGCGGCGGGGGTAATTCCTTTTCTGCAATATCAGTAGGTGGTGGGGGTAAACCTTCCCTTTTTACCTCCTGTGGCATTGGGAGCTCTTCAGGTTTTCGCCGCTTGGTAAGCGCAAATAACAATATCAATACAATTATGAGTATCATTACAATTAATAACACGAGCAGAAGGACTGGAGATCCCTTTTCAGTAACCTGGCCAGGGGCGGGGGTTGTAACGCTGCTAACTGGTGATGGAGATGATGGGTTGGATGCGCTGTCCACAGCAATTATCCGATAGTAATACGTGGTGTCAGGTTCAAGCCCCGTATCTATGAAAGAGTAGGTTTCTCTCCCAACCGTTGTTACATTTACCCACGGCCCACCTTGACTCGTTGAGCGCTGAATGACATATTCTTCCACATCAGATGGAGGATCTGCCGGCAATGCTATTTCCACCTCATCCCCCCCTATGAGTGTAACTGTGGGTTGACCTGGTTGTGACGGCGGTGTTACATCATTGATAGTAATTGTGGTTGAGTTTGTAATTCCACCGTAAGAAACTGTAATGCTTCCTGTTCCAGCTGAAGTGGCGGTATAGGTGGTATTACCACCTGTCGTTGGAGCCAATGTTCCAATGTCATTGCTCCACTCCGCCCCTGGGATATCCTCAAGATAATCTGCTGAATGATTATAGGCTGCTACGTGGTATGTAGCTGTTTCACCCTCATTAAATATTGCCGTGGATATAATATTTCCCTCACCATTTGGAGCGTCTCTGATCTGGATGTAGTCTATGATGGGCACCAAAACCGTCAAAATCCCAGTGGAATCTGAAAGGCCTTGGTAATCGGCCGTTACGTTGCATGTCGCATTATTTGTCACCTTCTGGGCGGTGAAGAAGGTCCATAGGCCCGGTGAGGTGACCTGACCTACGCTCGAATTATCGCTGTACCAATTTGCCTCAACATTGCGTAGGTAACCTACTGAATAATTATGGGCGGCAGCATAGAATATGTCCACCTGGTTTACCGAGTATGTTCTGGTGGTGATTATGTTTCCTAATCCTCCTGCAGAGTCTGTGATTTGAATATAATCTGTAGTAGGCGAATTAACGATGAGCGTGAAATCGTCGCTCAGGCTGGATGGGGCATAAGTGGCTGTAATCGTTGTAAGGCCCCCAGATATGCCGGCAGTGAAGGTTGTAGAGCCAGCTTGAAGCGGATTTAATGAACCGATGGTTAGAGATTGCTCCCAGTCAGCTTCCACCAAGCCAGTATAAGTGGGCCCTGTATTGTTATAACCAGATGCATGAATAAAGAGGGTTTCACCTACATCCAAATAGACCGTTGTAATTTCCGCTCCATTGGGAGCATTCGTGATGACGATATAATCAACCGATGGAGGTAGTACCGTTAATGCACCTGTTACATCTGATACGGAAAGCGCGTATGTGGCTGTTACATCACATTCTCCGCCCCGAAATTGTATAGTGAACTCAGTTGAGCTGCCTGGGGTTGTTACCCTCGCAATGGAATTATCACTGCTCACCCACTCTACTGGAACATCTCCTAGGTACAACCCTGGGGCAGAGGTGTTGTACGCGGCGGCATAGAAATTGGTAGTATCACCGATGCTGAATGTTCTATCCCCAACCAAAGCTCCACTGTTTCCTGGTGAGTCTCTGATCAGAATGTAATCCACAGTGAAATTGATTATTGTTATCACACCTGTATCGTTTGAAAGTGTGCCGTTCTGGGCTGTGATACTGCAGGTTCCGTTGTTCAAGGCGTTGAAGATAGTTGAGTTTGAAGGATCGGGATCAACACTCCCAATCGTTGAGTTGTCACTGCTCCAAGATGCGTTCACATCCCTGATCCATCCAGCTGTTTCATTATGGCCAGCAGCATAGAACGTGTCAGTATCTCCAAAAATATATGTGGTGTTCCCTACCCAGCTTCCACCTCCCCCAGGAGCGGTACTGATGACGATATAGTCAATTGTAGGCTCCAGGACAGTAACTTGTGTTGTGTTAGAAATTCCATCATCATCCAAGGTTATGGTTACTGTTCCCCAATCCGTTGTGTTACAGGTGATGGTGGAATAATTGCCTAGAGTTGTGGCATTGACTATTGCAGGATCTGAACTATCCCAGGTAGAAGATATATTGACCTCATCGATATAACCAGCTGAGAGGTTGTGTAATGCGCCGTAGAATGTTATTGAATATCCAACAGGGTAACTTTGATAATTGGCAGGATCACAAAGATCTATACCTCCACCGCCTACTGCCGTTCGAATCTGTACATAATCTGTCCTTGGGTATAAGACCGATAATAAACCTGTGGAATTGGATATACTGTTGTAAGTTGCAGTAACTGTGCATGTGCTGTCCATTGCAACCTCCTGCGCTGTGAACGAAGTGGAGGCGCCGGGAGTGGTGACCTGACCTACACCAGGATCGTCGCTGTCCCATGTGACGGAAACATCATACAAATAGTCAAAGGTATAATTATAAGCAGCTGCATAGAAAGAATCTATATCAAGAATGTAGTAGGTTCTTGTTGTAACAATGAATCCAGCTCCAATGGCAGCATCTCTGATCTGGATATAATCCACGGTTGGAGCCAAAACAGTCAATAGCCCAGTGGAATTACCAATACCGCCATAATCGGCTGTCACATTGCATGTGCTGTCAACTGCAACTTGCTGGGCTGTGAAGGTTGTGGAGGTCCCAGGGGAAGTGACCTGACCCACACCTGGGTCATCGCTACTCCATGTGACGGAAACATCATACAAATAGTCAGCAGTATAGTTATAAGCAGCTGCATAGAAAGAATCTGTATCAAGAGGGTAGTAGGTTCTTGTTGTAACAATGGATCCTGCTCCACTAGCAGCATCTCTGATCTGGATATAATCCACGGTTGGAGCTAAAACAGTCAACAGCCCTGTGGAATTACCAATACCGCCATAATCGGCTGTTACGTTGCATGTACTGTCCGTTGCCACCTCCTGGGCTGTGAAGGTTGTCATTGTACCCGGGGTAGTAACTTGACCGACACCTGTATCGTCGCTGTCCCATGTCACAGAAACATCATATAAATAACCTGTGCTGATATTGTAAGCTGCAGCATAGAATTCATCAGTTTCCCAAACAGAGTAAGTTGCCATGTTGACTACGTATCCTCCGTCATTAGGTGCATCTCTGATCTGAATGTAGTCAATTCCAAGTGATGGGGCAAAGCACACGACTGACTCGGGGTTGCCTCTTACGCTGACTACAACCTTGCCGTCGGCAATTGCGGGGGAACTATATACATCATCACCGGCATTATAAAACCATATTTGCTCGCCCGCGGTGGCATTGAAACAGTATATTCGATTATTACCTCTAGAGCCCACCACCACTTTACCGTTAGAAACTGCCGGAGAGGACCAGGTGTCACCTGTTGTATTGCTCCAGTAGAGTGTTGGGGTAGGTCCGGCACTCATGGCATCGACACAGTACAATTCACCGTCAGTAGAGGTAAAATAACAATTACCATAAGCTATGGCGGGTGAGGATAGGATATCGCTACCCGTTACATAGCTCCATATTACTGCACCTGTGAGCTCATCCATACAGAACATCGTGTGTGAACCTGTGCCCTGACTGTAAGTATAATATCCTGAACCGCAGTAGACCCTTCCGTTCGCAACTGCAGGCGAGGCGTATATGGCATCAAAAAGATTTGTTCGCCAGTAATATTGAGCTGCTGGAGCAGAAGGCTGGGATTCATTAAAACAGTATAGATAAGTATCACAGGCACCGATGAACACCCTCCCGTTTGCTACTGCCGGGGAGGATTGTATACCGTAATTATTTACAGGTCCAGGACCGGTTGTATATGACCATATCATATTACCGGTGATTTCATCCAAACAGTAAAGGTTCCTATTACCTGAACCAACATAAACTCTACCATTATAAATTGCCGGTGACGAGCTGCCGTAGGAACCGCCACCCGGTGGATTGAAAGTCCAATTTATGCCGCCATCTGATACCCTCAATCGATAAACATTATCATCACCTGCAGAGAAAATAACTACGTGATCATTAGCAACTCCTGGTGAACCGCATATACTGTAATCGCCTGTGGATAAAAAGGTTCTCCATATTCTCTCGCCAGTATTCAAATCAAAACAATAAAGATGTCCATCTCTAGAACCGAAAAAAACTTTTCCATATGCAATTACTGGTGAGCCATACGCTTCAATAGTGGAACCAGTACCTTCAGTGGTATTTGACCATAATATCGAGTTATCATCAGGTACGGTGGACGTGGTAAAACCTGAATTAGGAAGATCGCAGCGGTACAACGGCCAAGATTCACCTGCTCTTGTTCCCCTAGGAACTAGTGATACAGAGGTAAAGAAATCCTGATCATCCATGGCCTCCTCTGTCTCATTTTCCAAAGTCTTTGAAGGATTCGGCAACATCGTTAAATAACCAGCAATTATTAAAGTCGCCATCACAATCAGAGCAAATATCCTGGAATAATAGGCCTTCATACCAATCACCCACTACATAACTTCCTTGTCTGTTCTATGCTTGTATGATTTGAATAATATAAATAATGTGTTAAAATGTTTGATAAGGAGAACCATAAGCATATTTAACCTCTATTTTTTCTCGCCACCAACCAAACCAAAATGGCGATCAGTATAAGGCTCCCGATAATTATGGAAATAATAGAAGACTCTATTGATTGACCCTCCTGCTGATACTCGGGATCAAAAATCAAAATTTCATCCAAATATTCGGTTTTTGACTCTCCCCCGAGGATATAGGCGTAGGTACCGTTCCACACCGCCGCACGGGTGGCCCTTGAAGATGGAAGTCTGGTGATCACTACCTCTGCCCGATCAGTATGGGGATCATATTTAACGATCTCATCAAGAAGTCCTGATTGACCGTATCCGCCAAAAATGAATGCATGGGAACCGTTCCAAACAGCAGAGGTTTTGAAACGTGGCGATGGTAGTTTCGCATCCATTATCGTACAACCCTCGCCTGGAATGTATCTTACTATCTCATCGGTTTGCCCTCCTTCACTTGCTACTGTCCTTCCACCGAAAATATAAGCAGAGCCGTCTGCCCAGACCGCAGATGTACCTGATAAAGGGCCTGGAAGCTCTTCGTTCAGCTCCTCCGATTGATTTGTCAAAGGGTCAAAGCGAATTATTTTGCTATGACCGTAAGGGGAGCATACACAGTTACCAAAATGATAGATGTACTCCCCGGACCAAACCGCAGAGCCTCCTTTGACACCGTAAGGAAGAGGCTCGTTCAGAAGCTCTACTGTATCCGGAGGTTTGAATCGAATGATATCCGTCAATGGCTCAGTATCATAACTTTCACCGCCGAGGATGTACCCTTCCCCGCCGGTCCAAACCGCTGAATGTCGTTCGATCTGTTTCGGTAATTTTACACTTAAAGTATTTATCTCCTGGGACTCCGGGTTGATCAGGATTATCTCGTCGGACAGCCCTTCCGACGTGTGTCCACCGATGAGGTACATGTTTTCCCCGTCCCAGACCGCTGAGGATTTATAGGTCTTCATCGGCAGTGTTCCGATTACCTGGATTGACCTGTTGGCACTGGCATGAGGAACGTTAACAGAAGGGTGAACCATAACGATAACAATGACTAAAAGTAAGGCCGAGATTTTTCCACTTATACTCCCCTTATTTTTCATACCGCGACCCCAAATTGGATTGTATCCCGTCTAAAATACCCCCTGCGCACGAACCATCTCAAGGAAGGCCTCCACCCTCAATTTGATCTGCTGCACATCCCCCATCACATACTCGCTCTCAAGGGTGAACATCGGTATCCCGACATCCTCCAGGATTCCTTTGATGCGGGTGGCATCCAATGCATTCAGATGGCATCCCTTCAGTACATGAAATATCACCCCATCCACCTTGTAATCCTTGATACGGTTTACAAGATTTTCATCCCTCTCGATATTCGGGCTGAAGCAGGGGCATGTGCAGGGATAGAGATAGCGCTCCGCAACTGCATCTATCATTCCCTTGAATGTATACTCATCAACCACCACGGGATTCGAAAGCGCCCGAGTGGCAGAGCAGAGTTCATCGGCCACGATAATACCTCCGCGCTCCTCGATCACATCGGGTATCTTCCAGTTGGGCCAAATAATGGGTGAACCGGCGAGCATTATTCTCGGTGCATCTGGCTCGATAACCGTTTTTCCCTCTTCTTTCATCTCCTTCAATTCCGCTATTAAATTTTTCACATTTTCTGTCCACCTTTCAATGTCGTCATAATATGTCATTTGAGCGATCATCAAAGCGTCTCTTCCCCATAATAAATCAGCCTCTTTTCTCAGAATGATCAATTCCCTCCATGCTTTGTACGCCCGTTGATACATTTCTATGCTTCTTTTTAGGTCATTCGATTTGATTTTACTGTGGGTGAGGAGTTCGAGTTTGTCCATCATCACCCCTATCTCCTCAACCCACTGCCTACGGTTAACCTCCCCAGCCTTGATTTTCGGGATGTTTATCATAAGAACTGGCAGATAATCCTGAAGGATCTCTCCCAACTTCAATTTCGCATCGCACGGTGTAGGTGCAATCAACAGGTCGCACATCTCGAAGTATGGGGAAGCGGAAGCCATCTTCATGCCCAGAGTTGATTTTACAAGTGGACATAGACCGGCATCCCCCAAAATCACGTTGGCTGGGCCCGCAGTTTCATGAAAACCTGAGCAGAACCTTATAGGCACTGCGCCGGACGCAGCGATGATCTCATTGGGAGCGAACATGCACAGCGAGCCTACAACCTTTCCTCCCTTGCTCTTAAATTCCCGCACCTCTTCCGCCCTTGTCCCATAAAATTTCGCTATTTCATCAAAATAAGCCATGGATTTCGCTCTGTTGGGCATGGACTGAAGCTTTTTTATTTCATCATCCACCATGGTTCTCATGGCTGAGATCATCTGCTCTCTCTTGATGCCTGCGTTCTTTATGGCCTTTTCACTGACATAACGCTTCTCAACGGCCTTGAGATCGGATATCCCCCTGAATTCCACCAATTCGTTATCCCCATGGCGCTTCTTGCGATATTTACAACCTTTCAGCTTCATTTTAACACTCCTTTTAATCAACCAGTATCAGGGTATTTTGACTTTATTATCGTTTTATTCATGAATTTCACGCTCAGGCATCCGTCCTCTGGACACAGCTCTATGCACCTGTAGCAGTGTATGCATGAGCCGTTTGTCACATTGTCCTTCTCCTTCTCCTCATATATCTCTTCGATGTCCATGGGGCAGGCCCGAAGACAAACCCTGCACTTTGTGCATTTTGAACCGTCCTTTTGGATGTTTATCAGTGCTCTCCGATTGAGGAGAGACATCAGAGCTCCGGCAGGACATATCCTGCACCAGAAATTCCTTATTTTAAATGATAATACAATGACCGCTAAGGCAACTATTATTCCAGCCAGAGGAGCCGCAGTGCCCCAGGATTCCAGACCTATCAACTGTTGAACAAATATTGCGATGGGACGCGGTGGGGCCACCATTTCGAAGGGGAGCTCCGCCCTCGTCCAGAAGTGGTTCATTCCCAAGAAGGTTAAACCCACAGCAAGAGATATGAAAGCTATTAAAAATATCAGCACGTATTTTAATTGATCCAGCACAATGACAGTCTTCGGTGATAGCTGTTTATAAGGTATTCCCAATCTCTTTCTAAGGCGAGAGAGAAGGTCCTGCAGAAAACCTATAGGGCACAGCCAACCGCACCATAACCTGCCCAAGATTATTACCAGTAAGATAAATATCATCAACGGTACGATTATGCTGACATAATAGGTCTCATACCCGCTTGCCAGTCGAGATTGAATCTGGTAGAGAAATGAGGTGGTTGGGTTATTGACTATGAACCTCGTGGACAGATTTGGCCAGAAGATGTTTTTTGTCCATGGCACGGTGCTGAAATACGGCACCCCAAAGAGTACGCTGTTCAACACGATAAGCCAAGCTGTTTGACTGATTAACCGCCACTCGGTAATCTTAGGTCTTCTCATAGGTTTCCCTACTGAGTTTACAGGGTGCAAGGGCCACTACATCCCACTGTGGGTGGTGCCCCACATCATCGCATTGGTAATTGTGTAAATCCCGATCGCTATGAGAATCAGGGCGCCGATTATCTTGAGTGTCAATTGATGTCTCTCGAATTTCGAAAGTATATCAGCGGACAGATATCCAATCACTGGATAAATTGTAGAGGTCGAGGCATAAACTGTTATAAGGAGTAGGGATGAAGGAAAGCCCACAGCAACTAAAAGAGGTGCCAGAACCACAACCTTTAGACAGGGCGTTGCACCCCTGAGCAAGCCAAGGGCAAAACCGTATTTTCTTTCAAAATCCAATTTTTTGCATTTGCCTTGTTTCCGATGATCATGATTTTTCTTGCATTCTCCCCCATCCATTTTGTTTCCTGGGAACACCATGAATATGGATAATAAAGACATCGTGATGCTCTCGTTATAATTCTTTTTTGGATGGACACTGGTATGCTTCCTTGAAAAATGGGCCTTAAAGAAGTGCTTGAAAAGCATAAATAAACCGAATATGAGCGTCGATATCCCAAATATCAACAGAATATAAGGCATCGCACCTTGGGCCGCAAATCTCAGTAAGGAGATCACAGAGCCCAATAAGATCAATCCCAAAAATCTGCCAATAATAAACCATTTGCCCACCTTTCTATGCTCTGCCGAGGTGCCGAAGGACATGAAGATGCATACCCATGCATTGCCAAATGATATGCCTATAACGGCCGCAACCAGCATTTCTAATAACATCCAGTCTCCCTCATCGTATCCCCCTGCGGGTGTCTATCCTGATTCTACGCCTGGGTTTTTTGGCTTTAAGCGCTCGATTGAGATGTATGAGTGTGATGACCACCAGGATAATGATCACAGCCTGAAACGCTACTTCCATATAATCGGTCTCACCCAATTTGAACTCAAGTTCATGGGTCTTTCCATTTATGATATATATATGTGAAGTAAGATAAGCAGAAGTCCAATCTGACTTGCCGACATAGCCGCCTTGCGATGCGATAATTTCTATTTCGCCATCCAAATCTATATCTGCGAGCTCTATCCCCAAAACGTCCGTGCCCAACAACGAACTCTTCCACTCCACTTGGTGGGTAGATGCATCGAATATCCAAATATAACCTGGCTGGTTGCCAACCACGATCTCCACAATTCCGTCCCCGTCGATATCCCCCACATCCAATCCGTAGGCCTTTGGACCGATGTCTTCGCTCATCCACACCTGCTCGTAAATGGGAGGATTGCCAGTACCCTGTGAGCTTCCAACTCCAACGTATTGGAATATGAAGCAATAACCCTGATTGTACCTGTATCCGCTTCCTGCGACGATCTCCGGCATCCCATCTGCATCAACATCATACGTCAGCAAGGCTATAACATCCCCATCCAAATCTTCGCTCTCCCATTCTCGTGAATATTCATCCCCATCATAGCTGTATATATAGATATAACCCTCTCCAGCTGTTTCTCCCAGGGAGACCCCGCTGCCGAAGATGATCTCGTTGGTGCCATCGTTGTCCACATCATCGATGGCAACTCCACGGTGTCTTGAGGATATGGGGCCTATCGTGCCCTCAAGCTCTTTCGTTCTACCATCGAATATGTACACCATCCCCCAAGGATTATCTGTTTTATAACCTGTGCCTACCACTATTTCCAAATTGGAATCGTTATCAACATTGCCCACCGCTATACCATGGGCATCCCTGACCAACCCCTCACTTTCCCATTCCAATTTGTGGGTAACGGCATCGAAGATAAATACAACACCCTCACCGCTTCCAGTTATTATCTCGAATGTACCGTCTGAATCGCAATCCGCGATTTCCAAACCCCACAACCTGGTACCCAAAGACTCTGAACGCCATTCCTCAAAATAATTGCCATCCCTTGCCTCCAACACGCTCAGGTAACCCTCATTATTACCGAAGACCAATTCAACATTGCCATCGCCATCGATATCCTTGGCCTTGATCGAGTTGAATCTTCCCGGGCCGGAGCCTAAGTAATCCGAATCGATATCGGCTTTGGCGAACAGAGTAAGGGGTATGAAGGAGGCGATAATGAACAGCAAAAGTGCAATACGGCAAATTTTTCCAAAGAGATCGCTCAATTCTTTCTCACCTCCCGCTCTCCCTTAACTTGGGCCTTATGGGGGCCATTATTATGAATAAGCCAATTGCAGCAATTGCAATGAATATGACAGTGCCGGGTAACCACGACGGGATTTCATGAGCTTTGTCCCTGGCAGATACGCCCAATGCATAGACCCTCAGGGCATGCTCCTTGCCTGCCCCTGCTGCCAATTTCTTCCCATCCGAAGACCATCTTGAGGACATGACGACGCTCTTTGTATCCGCAGATTCGGTGAAAGTTTTGATAACAGTGCCTGAAGTGGCATTACGAATTTTGAGCATGACGTCATGCACTCCGGAATTCGCGATCAACTCTCCGTTTGGATGCCAATCTACGGATCGAACACAGTTCGGCTCGGTCCATCTCTGGAGTGGCTCACCATTTAAAGCATCCCAGGTCCTTATCTTGTAATCCCTGCTCCCTGATACAAGCATGGTGCCATTGGGAGACCAGTCCACATCCAATACGCCCAGGGTATGGCCTGTTAGAATCGCTGTTCTCGTCCAATTCGTGGTGTTCCAGAGCATTATCGTCTTGTCATCTGAAGCTGTGGCGATCTGCGAGCCGTTTGGAGACCACTTGAGGTTCAGTACGCCATCCTGGTGCCCTGTCAAACTCGCTATGACTTCGCCGGATGAGAAATTCCAGATTTTAACCATGTTTTCGGCGATGTTATGCATCGCCACCTTGTCTGTACCTGAGCCTGAAGCGAGCATTATACCATCTGAAGACCATTCCAAGGTGAGCACGCTTCCCTCATGGCCCTTCAATATTTTAACCATCGACCAATTGGTTGTCTCATACACGAAAATGTGCCTATCATCCCCGCCGACTGCCAAACACCCGCCGTCTGGAGACCATGCACTTGTTCGTACCGGTAAATGAGATAGATTGGAACATTCCTGCTCTCCGTCGCATCGAGTCCCCCTTCCAAGGGGATGTGAGCCCATTTTTACAATAATCGAACCATTGCTTGCATGAAATACCGTTGTCGTGTTATCAAAATAGGTGGCCGAGATCATGCTGTCATCAGGGGACCACCGCACCGACCACAGTGTGGCGTTGTGCCCCTCTTTGTTCTCCCAAAGAAGGTTCAATGTCGTGATATCGATGGTCTCGCCCGGACTGGTGGAGGAGAAAGCGGTTGTGCATATGAACATGAACAGGAGAATCGCAGATGACTTTCTCGTGAATGCGCCTATTCCAATACCTCCTCTTTTTCACTTTCATTTTCAACTTTGTTTTCTTTACCTTTACCCTTTCTTACCCTATAGAATATGATAACAGCATTAAATGCTATAAGAGCCACGATTGCCGCTATGTACGGCCAATATTTTGAGAGGGAGAACATGCTGCTCGAACCGACTTTTCCGTAGGAAGAGGACGGCTCTACGATGAACTGGACCGAGGATTCACCCTCCGGGTATCCGAATTTGGTAACACTTGCATGTATCGTTACGGTGAGGTTCTCTTTAACTTCAGGAGCGGTGTACTTGATTCTCTGAGTTCCGTCAGGAAAAGTGCTTGCCCCCTGCTGCGAGAGGTCACCTTCACTTACCTCTACGGTGATAAAAGCGCCTTCGATGGGCTCATCTCCATATGTGACCAAGAACGTGATGCCCATTATCCTGTTCGATTTTATAGAGGGAAATTCAGGAATGATTTGGATTTCAAGATCAGCTGATCCGGTTCCCCCTACGGCATATATCGAGCCATCGCGAGAGCAGATATAAACAACTCCGTTATCAACGGTTGGGGATGAAACAATGTCACCACCAGTGGTTAGATTCCAGAGCTCTTCGCCGTTGGTTTCGTTTACACAGTATAGCCTGCCGTTTGTTGAACCTACAAGCACTTTGCCATCAGCCACTGCAGGTGACGAGCCGCCCTCGAAATCGTATGTTTGGAATGCCCATATTATCTCGTCTTGTTCTATGAACCCTGAAGCATTTGGGTCTATTTCTGGGAGGGCGTACAAAAATCCGCCACCTGTGTCCTTTCTCCATGTATGGATGAACACCCTTCCATCATGGACCGCTGCTGATGAATAAACCTCGGATGTCCTGCTTAGACCAGGGGGAAAGAAGGACCATATCTTCTCTCCAGTGGATGCGTTGATTTTAAAGATCTCCCCTGCGGTGTTATATTCGCAAGCACCGATGTATAGAGATCCATTTGCGATCACTGGTGTGGAATATATCTCATAGTCATAGGATGGTTCCACGTTCGTGTCGAATGCCCACTTTTGGGTTCCATTATTCGCCCAAACACAGTAAACCTTTCCATCCACTGAGCCGATGTATACATAAGGCCAATCCACTGCAGGGCTCGACCATATATCATTCCCAGTGGGAAATGACCATTCCAATTCATGCGTAGTCGCATTTATGGCGTATAGATTTCGATCCTGAGAACCAAAGAAGATTTTATCATGGGTTACTGCAGGAGAGGAAAGTATCGGTGCTAAAGGGCTTGAAAGCGAGTGATTCCAGAGTTCATCGCCAGTTTCGGCATCAATTGCATACAGCCTCTTGTCGGCAGAGCCCACATAAACCACCCCATCCACAACGGCGGGTGTGGAATCTACCTCGTTATTTGTAGAAAAATTCCATATATCATCGCCAGTAAAGGCGTCAAGGCAGTAAACCTTGCCGTTCTCGGACCCGAAATATACCCTGTTGTCCGCCACGGCCACCGACGATTCTATCGGATCTCCGGTCTCAAAAGACCATAACAGAGAATTATTCTCGGGTACTGTGGAATCGTAAACTCCACTTCGGTGTAGATTACCCCTGAACGTATTGGCCTCTGTATAATCCATACTCGTCAAATTCCCGAGGAGGATTAGAATCGTGAGTAGCACAAACCACTTTGTTCTCATCCTGAGCTCAACCTTGACTGGATTATATTGGTATGTATTACCATGTTATTTCTTAAATCTATCTCAACTAATATATATATGAATCGCTTAACCCTTATCCCCAAATAAGCGACCCAAAAACTTATTGATAAAAAAAACTATATTGCAGGGCTGATTTCACATCGAAAACTATAAGTCGTAGGCATAAACTATATTCATTTGCAATTGAATAGATGAAAATGTTCATTAAGGTAATTAAACCATTCAATGAATGGAGGAGTTAAAGAGAGGTGCAAGGTTTGCCTGAAGAAGAGAAAATAAAGAGCGGGCTTTGCCCTATTTGTGATTCTAAGGTGGATGTTAACGCCAAAAAGTGTCCTGAATGCAAGGCAGATCTATCCGTTTTCGGAATCAAGGCGGAGGGTGAGGAACTTTCAGACATCAAACTTCCAGAAAATGGAGAGTCCCTGGATAAATTGTTGGGTGAAATCGGTGAAAAGGACGAAAAGAAAGAGAGGGAACTCTTCGAGGAGATTATGGCAGCAGTTGACGTCACTAATGGAGTAACGGATGAGGAAGGGGTGGCGGAAGCAGGTGCCGGGAAGGAAACTGTCGCGGAAGAGGGTGGGGAAACTGTCAAGGAAGTGACCGAGGGTATAACAGAGGCTCCCACCGAGGAGCCAGCCCGGGTAGCAACTGCGGAAGAGATAGGGCAAACCACACAGGAAGCGGCTGCGGAAGAAACTGAACAGGTGGCTGAGGAAGCAGCCGCTGGACAGGTGATGTTCGAATGCCCCCTTTGCAAAACCCTTGTCAGCGAAGATGCAAATTCCTGCCCTGGCTGCGGGGCGATATTTGCCACGGGAGAGGAGGAAACAGGGGCTCCTGCTGAAGAAGGTGCGATGGAGCAAGCAGAAGGTGTGGCAGAAGAGGCTCAGATCGCTGAAACTGAGGTGCCTCCGGCTGAAACGACCCAAGTTACGGAAGAGGCTGCACCTGTGGCAGAAACAGAGGTGGCGGAGGAGGCACCTGCTGAGGTCCCAGAGAAAAAACCCAAGAGAAAGTTCGGGCTGGGTAGAAAGAAGAAGAAGGAGAAACCTGCCGAAAAACCTGCCCCTGCAGCACCTGCAATGGAAAAACCTCCTGCTGCGGCCATGAAGGATGAAAGAGCGCTACATAGGGAACTGGCATCCTGCGTATCGGAGGTAAAACCACTTCTGGCGAGTGCCAGACAGATCGGTGTGAATGTGGTGGATGGCAGAAAACTGATAGATCAAGCAATTACCGCTGGCAAGCAAAGGGATTTCGAGACAGCCCTGACCCTGGTGAAAGAAAGCAAGGAAAATATTGAAAACATTATAAGCCAACATCTCACAGATTCCCTACAAACAACCCAACTGAAGATCGATGCTCTGATCAAAACCGGTGCGGACGTTGGCAAGCTTGAAAATACGGTGGGCCAAGTAAGATCCATGCTCGATACAAAGAAATTCATCGAGGCTGCAAACCTCGCAAAAACCGTGGCTGATGACGCTGAGAGCTCCGTGTTGAAATTGAAGGCCTCTCTGAAAAAAAAGGAGCGGATGGAGAAGGGGGATGACGCCAACGAGATGATAAAAGAGCTTATCGAGCTCATAAAGAGCGGTGAGCAGGTCAAGATGGACGTAAAGAAGGCAAAGGCTCTTCTGACCCAGGCAAGAGTGGCCATGAAAAAGAACGAATTGGACACGGCCAAAGACTTCTTGACACAGGCCAAAGAGGACTTTTTGAGGGAGCTGCCCAAACAGTTAACCGAAATAATATCGAGCTCGAAACCTGTGCTTTACAAGGCGAAAATGCAGGGTGTGGATATCAGAAAAAGCATCAAACTTCTGAAGGAAGCCAGTACAGCTCTGAAACTCAACAACTACATCGATGCCCTTGAGGCGATAAAACGTTACAAAGTCGAGATGAAACAATACGTGAGCTGATCATTTATCATGTTCCTTCAAACACTATCTTTTCCATCTCCCTTTCCAGTATCTTCAATTCGATGTTTTTAAAAGTATAAGGACTCACTGTAACCAGGAATATGCTCCCGCTCTCCGAGACCTCGTCCACCAACCGCCTTATGAATCTCAACACGGCATCAAAACTGTTGCTGCTCACGAGATATTCCATGCCATCGAGTATCAAGCAGCCCTTCTCCTCGCTCCTTACAAAATCGCCTATTTCGTACATCAGCCTCTCAAGAACCGGGGGTATGGTCGCCTCCGTTTTGCTTTCCTTATCCGTGAGCCACACTATTTTAGCGTTCTTAAGCTCCCTTATCGCCTTCAAATGCCTTGGATTGGTTCTTGTTATGCTGTACCCCTTATAACCCTTATTCAATGTCTCCATGAATAACTTTAAACTTCTTTCCAATTTCTCTTCCTCTATCAGATAGCAGTGTCCAGCCAAGAGTTCTATGCCTCCTCCCACCTTCTCCACAGGCTCTACAGGCTCCTCGACCTCGACATCTTCGCCGGCTCCGCACCTTGAACATTTTCCTCCGCCCCTCACCGGATAACCGCAGACCAGGCAGAACTCATCTTCTGCCTCCTCCTTGGTTTCACCCATGCTGTTCTCCAGCGCCTCTATTTCGGCTTTTATATTCTGTATCTGGCTGGGATCGTTCAGCTTAGATCTTATACTCTCAACCTCGTTCTCGAAACCTGCCAGGGCTAGTAGGTCGAGCTCAACGGCAATATCTTCCAGTTTTGTTATGCCCACTTCAAATTCTTCGAAGGCGGTCTTAGCTTCGGCTAAATCCCCTGTTAATATGCTCTCCAGGGGGGTTACTTCGTAACCTTCCTGCTTCCAATTTTTCAATTTTTCCTCCAGCATCTCCATTTCAAGGGTTGCTTCGTCCTGCTTTGCTCCCCAAAACAGCCCCACCTTCCTCGGTCCTCCAATCTCTCCTGCTGAAGAGGCTTTTTTGCCGTAGCGATTGATGATGGCCTCGATATCAACACCGGAATGCACCTCGATGGTTGCATCTTCGTTATTGGTATCCTTTTTAACATCTTCTAAAGTGTGCTCACCGGCATACAGTCTTCTCACCCTCCTTTTAGGGTCCTTCGTATCCCTGTTTATAACCTCCCGTACACCAAGCTTCAGTTCTGAGCCTTCGATGACCATGTAGGATGTCACGTTCTCCTTCTCCCTCTCCAGTTTCACCTTAACATAGCCGTCAAAGGACTTTTCATGAAGGAGACCCCTAATTATCTGAAGCGCAGTTTCTCCTCCTCTCATGACCTTCTCAATCTTGGTCCCAGGTGGAATGTCCAATGCACACACTTTTATTCCCGAAATCCTTATTGTTTTCATTGACTTAATTGTTTTGCATGTGATTATTGGGATTTGTGGATTATGTGTTCTCCTCCATAATCTCGTACCGTTTTGTACCGTCTATCTTTTCTTCCCGGATAAAACCTTCCCTTATGAGGACATTAATATTGTAGCTGATCGTCTGCTGGGATTCTTTGAGGTTTTTTGCCATTTCCTTTTGACCGGCCTGAGGATGCTGCTCAATGAAATCAAGGATATTTTCCTGGGTTTGGCTCAAGATTATACCATCTTCCTCGGGAACCTCAACACCGACAGGGTAGAATCGCCTGTATCTCCTGTCCCTCCTTGAATAAATGAAACCCTCCTTTTCCAGTTTCCTTAGGTGGTAGGCAAGGTTGCCGTTCCCGAGTTTTAGGGTTTTTCTAATATCGTTAAAATGGGTACCAGGTTGCGATTGTATCTGGCCATAAACCTGCCCTCTAACGAAATTGTCAAGAGTTTTTTTACCGTGGATCCTCGTGTAGAGGGGAACAGCGAACAGTAAAAGCAACAGATATTTCCAATTCTCATTCCTTCTAGCAGCTACAGCTGCTGCACCAATTGAAGCTACACTTCCCATGGCCACATAACCAGCTATCACTATCGGGTTGAGAAAGCTGACAGCGCTCTCGCTGATTACGATGTCCAACTCCTCTGCATTGCTAAAAACTCCATTGTCCCCTACGACCTGGATGACAATGTCTTTTTCGAGTTTTTCAACACCCTCCGGTAACTGCGGTGCTTTTACTCTCAGGTAGAATTTTATAGTTTCGCCATCTGTCATAGTTCTTGGAGGGGTTACCGTGTCATCTATTGTCAGGTTTTGACCGTCCAAAACCACAAGGTGAACATTGTCCACAGTTTCAAGGTAGCATGTAACTTCAACAGATATAGTGCGTTCCTGACCAGGCTCAAATCGATAGATATTTGTATCCCCCGTAGTAAGAACCAGAACCGATGGGATGTTTTCTCCAACTGATACATGTAAAGAGGCGATTGCTTTCTCATGTGTTGAG